>NZ_JBBMMC010000004.1:0-313117 GCF_037936805.1 Nocardioides epinepheli
CATCCTGCTCGTCCACGACCTCGACGTCCGCGTCATCGACGCCGCCACCGGCGAGCTGCTCCGCGAGCTCGTCATCGATCCCAACCGCGACTACCAACCCACCGGAGCACCCCGCGGACCCACCCGCACGACCCCGAAATGACCACTCCCGGACCTACAAGTTGTAGGTCCGGGAGTTTCCGATGTCCTGAGACATCACATGGCGCCTCCGGCAGGATTCGAACCTGCGGCACCTGGTACCGGAAACCAGTGCTCTATCCCCTGAGCTACGGAGGCCGTGCGTGCCGGACTCGTACCTGAAGGCCCTCGTCGTCGACGCGGAGGGGACACTACCGGTCGTCACTGGTGCGAGGGAAACCGGTGAGCGCCGATAGGCTTGGAGAGTGAATCCCGCGCAGCTCTCCGCCACCGTCGTCGACGCCCTCGGCGCCCTCGTCGAGCGGGGCGATCTCGCCCTGCCCGACGGCGTCCCGACCGAGGTCACGGTGGAGCGGCCGCGTGAGAAGTCGCACGGCGACTACGCCACCAACGTCGCGCTGCAGCTGGCCAAGAAGGCCGGCACCAACCCGCGTGCCCTCGGGGAGCTCCTCGCCGCCACGCTGCGCGAGGCGGAGGGCATCGCGGCTGTCGACGTGGCCGGGCCGGGCTTCCTCAACATCACCGTCGACGCCGGCGCCCAGGGCCAGGTCGCAGCCGACATCGTCGCGGCGGGGGAGCGGTACGGCTCCTCGGACCTGTTGGCCGGAGAGCAGATCAACCTGGAGTTCGTCTCGGCCAACCCGACCGGCCCGCTGCACATCGGCGGCGTGCGGTGGGCGGCGGTCGGCGACGCTCTGGGCCGGATCTTCTCCTTCTCCGGCGCCGCGGTCACCCGCGAGTACTACTTCAACGACCATGGCGCCCAGATCGACCGGTTCAGCCGCTCGCTGCTGGCCAGCGCGAAGGGTGAGCCGGCGCCCGAGGACGGCTACGGCGGCCAGTACATCCACGACATCGCCGCCGCGGTCGTGGCCGCACGTCCCGACGCCCTCGACCTTCCCGACGACGAGGCGCGCGAGGTCTTCCGCGCCGTCGGCGTGGAGATGATGTTCGACGAGATCAAGAGGTCCCTCCACGACTTCGGGGTCGACTTCGACGTCTACTTCCACGAGGACGAGCTCCACAAGAGCGGCGCGGTCGCGAAGGCCGTCGAGAGGCTCACCGAGCTCGGCAACACCTATGAGCAGGACGGCGCGCTGTGGCTGCGGACCGAGAGGTTCGGTGACGACAAGGACCGCGTCATCATCAAGTCCGACGGCAACGGCGCCTACCTGTCCGGCGACCTCGCCTACTACCTCGACAAGCGCGAACGCGGCTTCGACCGGTGCTTCATCATGCTCGGGGCCGACCACCACGGCTACGTCGGCCGGATGATGGCGATGTGCGCCGCCTTCGGCGACCAGCCCGGCCAGAACCTCGAGATCCTCATCGGCCAGATGGTCAACCTGCTCAAGGACGGCGAGCCGCTGCGGATGTCGAAGCGGGCCGGCACCGTCGTCACGATCGACGACCTCGTCGACGCGATCGGTGTCGACGCCGCCCGCTACGCGCTGGCGCGCTACTCCAGCGACGTCAACATCGACCTCGACCTCGAGCTGTGGGCCAAGGCCTCCAACGACAACCCGGTCTACTACGTGCAGTACGCCCACGCGCGCACGCGCCGGATGATCGAGAACGCCACCGACCTCGGCATGAGCCTGCCGAGCGACCTCGGCGACCTCGACGTCTCGCTGCTCAGCCACGAGCGCGAGGGCGAGCTGCTGCGCGCCCTGGCGGAGTTCCCGCGGGTGGTGGCCAGCGCCGCCGAGCTGCGTGCCCCGCACCGGATCGCGCGCTACCTCGAGGACCTCGCCGCGACCTTCAACCGGTGGTACGACACCCGTGAGTGCCGCATGCTGCCGCAGGGTGACGAGCCGGTCGCGCCGGTCAACCTCGCCCGGCTGCTGCTCACCGTCGCCGCCAGCACCGTGCTCGCCAGCGGCCTCGGGCTGCTCGGGGTCAGTGCCCCCGAGCGGATGTGAGGACCGCTCGATGAGCACCACGCACGAGGCCGGGTGGGCCCATGCGCCCGGAGGGCTGCGCGGACCGAACTGGCTGCAGCCGCCGACCGACCCGAACGCCCTGGTCGCCTCGCTGTGGAGCAGCACGGCCCACAAGGAGGACGGCGACCTGGTGGTCGGTGGCGTCGCGGTGGCCGATCTGGTCGCCGAGCACAACACCCCCGCCTACGTCCTCGACGAGGCCGACTTCCGTGCGCGCGCTCAGGCGTTCCGCGACGCCTTCGCCGACTACGACGTCTACTACGCCGGCAAGGCGTTCTTGTGCACGAGCGTGGCCCGGTGGGTCGCCGAGGAGGGGCTGAGCCTCGACGTGTGCTCTCCGGGTGAGCTCACGATCGCGCTGCGCGCGCAGTTCGATCCCGCCCGGATCGGCTACCACGGCAACAACAAGACCCACCCCGAGCTGCGCCGCGCGGTCGCCTCCGGCGTCGGGCGCATCGTCGTCGACTCCTTCGCCGAGATCGAGCGCCTGGCTCAGATCACCGAGGAGCTGGACCTGGTCCAGGGCGTGATGGTGCGAGTCACCGCCGGCGTCGAGGCCCACACCCACGAGTACATCGCGACCGCCCACGAGGACCAGAAGTTCGGGTTCTCGATCACCAGCGGCGACGCCTTCGACGCCGTCCGCCGGGTCGAGGCCGCCCCCGGCCTGCGACTGCTCGGCCTGCACTCCCACATCGGCAGCCAGATCTTCGACGCCTCCGGGTTCGAGGTCGCCGCGCGCAGGGTCCTGCGGCTGCACGCCCGCGTCGGCGACGAGCTCGGCGTCACCATGCCGGAGATGGATCTCGGCGGCGGCTTCGGCATCGCCTACACCACCCAGGACGATCCCTCCGAGCCCGCACGGCTGGCCTCGGAGATGACGAAGATCGTCCAGGACGAGTGCCGTGGGCTCGAGATCGAGGTGCCCCGGCTCTCGATCGAGCCCGGCCGGGCGATCGTCGGCCCGTCGATGTGCACCGTCTACACCGTGGGCACCGTCAAGCCGGTCGCCCTCGACGGCGGCGCCGTGCGCACCTACGTCTCGGTCGACGGCGGCATGAGCGACAACATCCGCACCGCCCTGTACGACGCCGACTACTCCTGCACGATCGCCGCGCGCGCCTCGGCCGCGCCGCCCGTGCTGGCCCGCGTCGTCGGCAAGCACTGCGAGGCCGGCGACATCGTGGTCCGCGACGAGTTCCTGCCCGCCGACGTCGCACCCGGCGACCTGCTGGCGGTGCCCGGCACCGGCGCCTACTGCCGTTCGATGGCCTCCAACTACAACCACGCGCTCCGGCCGCCGGTGATCGCGGTGCGGGACGGCGAGACGCGGGTCCTGCTTCGGCGGGAGACTGAGGACGATTTGCTGGCTACGGACGTGGGTGCGTGATGACAGACGGTGAGAAGCCGCTCAAGGTGGCGATCCTCGGGTGCGGGGTCGTGGGCTCGCAGGTGGTGCGCCTGCTGCAGGAGCAGGCCGACGACCTCACTGCTCGCGTCGGCCGTCCGGTCGAGCTGGCCGGGGTCGCGGTACGCCGTATCGACGCGCCTCGCGACGTCGACCTGCCCGAGGGCCTGCTCACCACCGACGCCGCGGGCCTGGTCGCGCGCCCCGACGTCGACCTCGTCGTCGAGGTGATCGGCGGCATCGAGCCGGCCCGCAGCCTCATCCTGAGCGCGCTGGAGCACGGCGCCGGCGTCGTCACCGCGAACAAGGCGCTGCTGGCCGAGGACGGCCCCACCCTGTTCGAGGCGGCCGAGAAGGCCGGCCGCGACCTCTACTACGAGGCCGCGGTCGCCGGTGCCATCCCGATCCTGCGACCGCTGCGGGAGTCGCTGGCCGGCGACCGCGTCACCCGGGTGCTGGGCATCGTCAACGGCACCACCAACTTCATCCTCGACAAGATGGACACCTCCGGCGCCGGGTTCGCCGAGGCGCTCGAGGAGGCCCAGGACCTCGGGTACGCCGAGGCCGACCCCACCGCCGACGTCGAGGGCTTCGACGCCGCCGCGAAGGCCGCGATCCTCGCCTCGCTGGCCTTCCACTCCCGGGTCACCGCCGCCGACGTGCACCGCGAGGGCATCAGCGAGGTCACCGCCGCCGACATCGCCTCGGCCCGCGACATGGGCTGCGTGGTGAAGCTGCTGGCGATCTGCGAGCTGCACAGCGCTGCAGGGGCCGACGGGAGCGATGGCGAGGAGACCGTCACCGCCCGGGTGCACCCCGCGATGATCCCGCGCAGTCATCCGCTGGCCAGCGTGCGCGAGGCCTACAACGCGGTGTTCGTCGAGTCCGACGCCGCCGGACAGCTGATGTTCTACGGCCCCGGCGCCGGGGGCGCGCCCACCGCGAGCGCGGTGCTGGGCGACCTGGTGACCGTGGCACGCAACCAGGTGGCCGGCACCCGCGGCGTCGGCGAGTCCGCCTACGCCGACCGCGCCGTCCTGCCGATGGGGGAGACCCGCACCCGCTACCACGTCGGGATCGACGTCGACGACCGCGCCGGCGTCCTCGCCGCGATCGCGCAGGCCTTCGCCGAGCACGGCGTCTCGATCCAGACCATGCGTCAGGAGGGCCGCGGCGACGACGCCCAGCTGGTGCTGGTCTCGCACGGCGCGACCGACGCCCAGCTCAGCGACACCGTGGCGCACCTGCGGGGCATGGACATCGTCCGCGACGTCACCTCGGTGATGCGCGTCGAAGGAGCCGACGAGTGAGCAGTGCAGCCTTCCAGCCCACGCACCAGTGGCGCGGGGTCGTCGAGGAGTACCGCGAGCTGCTGGAGATCCCCGCGGGCACCCCGGCGGTCACGTTGCGCGAGGGCGGCACGCCGCTGGTGCAGTCCGAGTGGCTCTCCGGGCTCACCGGCGCGCGGGTGCACCTCAAGGTCGAGGGCAACAACCCCACCGGCTCCTTCAAGGACCGCGGGATGACCGCCGCGATCTCGGTGGCCAAGGCGGCCGGCGCGGAGGCGGTGGTGTGCGCCTCCACCGGCAACACCTCGGCCTCGATGGCCGCCTACGCCGCCAAGGCCGGCCTCAAGCCGCTGGTCCTGGTCCCCGAGGGCAAGATCGCCGCCGGGAAGATGGCGCAGGCGATCCTGCACGGCGCCCAGGTGATCATGGTGCGCGGCAACTTCGACGACTGCCTCGACATGGCGCGCGGCCTGGCCGCCGACTACCCGGTCGCGCTGGTCAACTCGGTCAACCCGGTCCGGTTGGAGGGCCAGAAGACCGCGGCCTTCGAGGTCGTCGACTTCCTCGGCGACGCCCCCGACTACCACCTGCTGCCGGTCGGCAATGCCGGCAACATCTCGGCCTACTGGCTCGGCTACACCCAGTACGCCGGGCTCGGGCTCGCGACGCGGCGTCCGGTGATGCGCGGCTTCCAGGCAGAGGGGGCCGCACCGCTGGTCACCGGCGAGCCGTTCCCCGACCCCGAGACGAAGGCCACCGCGATCCGGATCGGCAACCCGGCCTCGTGGCATCTCGCCGAGCGAGCGGCCAAGGAGTCCGAGGGCCGCTTCGCCGCGGTGAGCGACGCCCAGATCCTCGCCGCCCAGCGCGAGCTCGCCGCCAACGACGGCGTGTTCGTCGAGCCGGCCTCGGCCGCGGGGGTCGCGGGACTGCTCCAGGAGCTCGCGCAGGGTGAGTCCTATGCGGGGGCGAGCGTCGTCATCACCGTCACCGGTCACGGGCTGAAGGACACCGCCACCGCGTTGGAGGGCTTCGGCGACCTGGTCGACACCGTCGTCGACGCGGAGGTCGCGGACGCGGCGGCCGCCGCGGGTCTCACGTGAGCGACCTGCCCGACGGGGCCGCGGAGTTCGTCGCGGGCCCGGTCCGGGTCAGCGTGCCCGCGACCTCGGCCAACCTCGGCCCCGGCTTCGACGCGCTGGGTCTGGCGCTGGAGTTCCGCGACGACGTCGAGGCCGAGGTGACCCCGGACGGCCTGGAGATCCTGGTAGAGGGGGAGGGGGCCGGCGACGTCCCGCTCGACGAGACCCATCTGGTGGTGCGCGCGATGCACCACGTCTTCGACCTGCTCGGCGCGCGGCCGCCGGGGCTGCGGCTGCGGTGTCACAACGTCATCCCGCACGCGCGCGGGCTCGGCTCGTCGTCCGCGGCCATCGTCGGCGGCGTCCTGCTGGCACGCGGACTGGTGGCCGACGGCGTCGAGCGGCTCGACGACGAGGCGGTCTTCCAGCTGGTAGCCGGCATCGAGGGCCACCCCGACAACGTCGCCCCGGCCCTCTTCGGCGGCCTCACCGTCTCCGGCCGCGACCCCGAGCCCGGCGCGGAGTTCTGGAGCGCGACCGCCCCCGTCGCGCCCGGCGTCGGCACCGTGGTGTTCATCCCACCGACCGGCCTCTCCACCGAGCTGGCGCGCGGGCTACTGCCCGAGCAGGTGCCGCATGCCGACGCCTCGGCCAATGGCGGGCGCACCGCACTGCTGGTCGCCGCACTGTCCGGGCAGCCGCGGTGGCTGGTCACCGCGACCCGCGACTACCTCCACCAGGACTACCGCGAGCCCGCGATGCCCCACTCCCTGGCGCTGGTTCGTGCCCTGCGTGCCGAGGGCATCGCCGCCGTCGTCTCCGGCGCTGGACCCACCGTCCTGGCGTTCGTCGCCGACGTCTCCGATCCCGCCGCCGAGGCGGCGCTCCTGGCGCGCTGCCCCGACGGCTGGACCGCCCGAGCCCTCCCCATCTCGACTCGTGGTGCCCAGGTGACCCGCGATCCACGCTGACCCGTCAGCCATAGCGGACGGGTCAGCGTGAAATGTGCGGTGACCCGTCCGCTATAGCTGACGGGTCGGCGTTCCTGCGGGGCGGACGGCGTGGTGTTAGCCTGTGCCCGCGCCCTCTGGTGGCGCGTCACCGGGGTCTTTCGGGATCCGATGCGGTGACTTCACCTCGGAAACCCGAGCGGCCCCTCCGCCGGCGACTCGACGCCGGCCTCCACCGTGACACGCGACCGTGCGAAGGACTCACGTGACCGACACCCCTGACACTCCAGTCGACGCCCCTACGACCGCGCGCAAGCGTGGTGGTGGGCTCAGCTCGATGCTGCTGGCCGACCTGAAGGCGATGGCGGGCCCGATGGGCATCCGCGGCGCCGGGTCGATGAAGAAGGCGCAGCTGATCGAGGCCATCAAGGCCGCGCAGTCCGGCCAGTCCAGCCAGGCGGCTCAGGGGGCGGACCGGCCCCGCAAGCAGACCGGCGGCGCGGCGTCCTCGCGCAGCGGCGCCGACGGCGGCCAGCCCGAGCTGCCGGTCGCCGAGCCGGACCGCTCCACCGAGCCGGCGGCGACGTCGACGCCGTCTGCGAAGGAGACAACCCCGGCGCCTGAGCAGCAGGAGAAGCAGAGCAAGCCGGGCAAGCAGGGCAACAAGCAGAACAAGCAGGGCAGCAAGCAGGCCAAGCAGGCCAAGGCGAACAAGCAGGGCAAGCAGCACGACTCCGAGCCCCCCGCCGATCGCCCGGACGCCTCGCAGCACCAGGACAAGCCGGAGCAGCAGGAGCGACCGGGCAAGCAGGCCGAGTCGCGACAGGACCAGCGCCCCGACCACCGCCCCGATCAGCGCAGCGAGCCCGAGCACCAGGACGCCGGCGAGGGCGAGGCGCGCACCGGGCGCAACCGCCGACGTCGCGGCCGCGATCGCAATCGCGCCGGAGCCCAGTCCGGACAGGGCCAGCCCGGCGGCAACCAGAACCAGGGCGGCCAGGGCAACCACGGGGGCCAGCAGCGCCACGAGCCCGACACGACCATCCTCGAGGACGACGTGGTGGTGCCGGCCGCGGGGATCCTCGACGTCCTCGACAACTACGCGTTCGTGCGCACCAGCGGCTACCTGCCGGGGCCAGACGACGTGTACCTGTCGCTCTCGATGGTCCGCAAGTTCGGTCTGCGGCGCGGTGACGCGATCGTCGGTCAGGTGCGCCAGCCCCGCGAGGGCGAGCGCCGCGAGAAGTTCAACCCGATGGTGCGCATCGACTCGGTCAACGGCAACGAGCCCGACGCCCACCGCACCCGCCCGGAGTTCGACAAGCTGACCCCGTTGCACCCCTCTGAGCGGCTGCGCCTGGAGACCGAGCCCGGCAACCACGTCGGCCGGATCGTCGACCTGGTGGCGCCGGTCGCCATGGGCCAGCGCGGCCTGATCGTCGCGCCCGCGACGTCGGGCAAGACGTCGGTCCTGCACTCGCTGGCCG
Organism: Nocardioides epinepheli; assembly: GCF_037936805.1. Lineage (NCBI taxonomy): Bacteria > Bacillati > Actinomycetota > Actinomycetes > Propionibacteriales > Nocardioidaceae > Nocardioides > Nocardioides epinepheli. The sequence continues at coordinate 8,298 of NZ_JBBMMC010000004.1, forward strand.
CCGCGATCACCGCGAACCACCCCGAGGCGCACCTGATGGTGCTGCTGCTCGACGAGCGGCCCGAGGAGGTCACCGACTACCAGCGCTCGGTCAAGGGCGAGGTCGTCTCCTCCACCTTCGACCGTCCGGCCGGAGACCACACCGTGCTCGCCGAGCTCGCGGTCGAGCGGGCCAAGCGGCTGGTCGAGCTCGGCCACGACGTGGTGATCCTGCTCGACGGCATCACCCGGCTGGCCCGCGCCTACCAGCTCTCCGCTCCGGCGTCGGGGCGGGTGCTGCCCAGCGGCGTCGACGCCGGCGCGCTCTACCCGCCCAAGCGCTTCCTCGGCGCGGCTCGCACCATCGAGAACGGCGGCTCGCTCACCATCCTCGCCACCGCCGTCGAGCACGGCTCGGCGATGGACGAGGCCATCCTCGAGGAGCTGCGCGGCACCGAGAACCAGGTGCTGCGCCTCAGCCGCGACCTCGCCGAGCAGGGGCTGTACCCCGCCGTCGACGTGCGCGCCTCGGGCACCCGTCACGAGGACCTGATGATGAGCGAGCAGGAGCTCGACATCACGCGCAGGCTCCGGGCGACGCTGGCCGACCTCGACCCGCGCCAGGCTCTCGAGGCGCTCACCGAGCGCCTCGATGCCTCGCAGACGAACATCGAGCTGCTGATGGCCGTGCAGCGCGGGTCCGGCACCTCGTCGAGGGCCGGCCGGACGGGTCCCTGATGGCGCGGATCGTGGTCGCCGACGACGACCTCGACATCCGCGACCTGATCGAGTTCAAGCTGACGACCCTCGGCCACGAGATCGTGGCGGTGAGCGATGGCGCGGCCGTCCTCGACGCGTGCCGCGAACAGCGTCCGGACCTGTGCGTGCTCGACGTGACGATGCCGGGAATGTCCGGACTCGACACCGTCCGCCTGATCCGTGCCGACCTGGACCTGCTCGACCTGCCGGTGCTCCTGCTCAGCGCCCGCTCGCTCGACAAGGACGTCGCGACCGGGCTCGGCTCGGGTGCCGACGACTACCTCACCAAGCCGTTCAGCCCACGAGAGCTCGGCACCCGCGTGGAGGCGCTGCTCGCGCGCTGAGCATGGATCCAGGTCGAGCACCGCCGACGGTGCCGGGCCCGCCCGGAATTGTGACGGGGCGGGCGCTGTTACCTACGATGTCAGGCGGTTCCGGTTCACGTCGCACGCCGTGCGGCGACCCGGAGCACAAGAGAGGACACAGAAGATGAAGAAGGACACGCACCCCGAGTACGTCAACACCGAGGTCACCTGCACCTGCGGCGCGACGTTCACCACTCGCAGCACAGTCACCTCGGGCGTCATCCGCTCCGACGTGTGCTCGCAGTGCCACCCGTTCTACACCGGCAAGCAGAAGATCCTCGACACCGGCGGCCGCGTGGCCCGCTTCGAGGCCCGCTACGCCAAGAAGGCTGCCGACGCCAAGAAGTAGCCTCCGCTCAGCGCCGATCCGCCGCCCCCGTTCCCGGGGCGTAGGGGGTCGGCGCTGAGCCGTGTCTGACGCAGTTGACGCACGAGCGAGGGAGGCGCAGGTGTTCGAGGCCGTCGAGGGGCTGCTCGAGGAGCACCGCGAGATCGAGGGCAGGCTGGGCGAGCCGGAGACCCACGCCGACGCGCAGCTGGCCAAGCGGCTCAACCGGCGCTATGCCGAGCTGAACGCCATCATCGGCGCCTGGCGCGAGTGGAGCGGGCTCGGGGAGGACCTCGAGGCCGCCCGCGAGCTGGCCGCGGAGGACCCCGCCTTCGCCGAGGAGGCCGACGCACTCGCCGCACGCATCCCGCAGGCCGAGGAGCGGCTGCGCCGCCTGCTCGTGCCCCGCGACCCCGCCGACGACAAGGACACCATCGTCGAGATCAAGTCGGGGGAGGGCGGCGAGGAGTCGGCGCTGTTCGCCGGCGACCTGCTGCGCATGTACACCCGCTACGCCGAGCAGCGCGGCTGGAGCGTGGAGATCATCGACGCCACCGAGTCCGACCTCGGGGGCTACAAGTCCGTGACGCTCGCGGTCAAGGCCAAGGCGAGCGCCGAGCCCGGGGCGACGCCGTATGCACTGCTGAAGTACGAGGGCGGGGTGCACCGGGTACAGCGCGTCCCGGTCACCGAGTCCCAGGGGCGGGTGCACACCAGTGCGGCCGGCGTGCTGGTGCTTCCAGAGGCCGAGCCGGTCGACGTCTCGATCGACGAGAACGACCTGCGCGTCGACGTCTACCGCAGCAGCGGACCGGGCGGGCAGAGCGTCAACACCACCGACTCCGCCGTACGGATCACCCACGTGCCGACCGGCATCGTGGCCAGCTGCCAGAACGAGAAGAGCCAGCTGCAGAACAAGGAGTCCGCGCTGCGCATCCTGCGCTCGCGCCTGCTGGCCGCGGCCCAGGAGGCAGCCGACGCCGAGGCAAGCGACGCCCGGCGCAGCCAGGTCCGCACGGTCGACCGGTCCGAGCGGATCCGCACCTACAACTTCCCCGAGAACCGGATCTCCGACCATCGCACCGGCTACAAGGCCTACAACCTCGACGCAGTCCTGGACGGCGACCTCCAGCCGGTGGTCGAGTCCAGCGTCGAGGCCGACATCGCCGCTCGGCTCGAAGCCCTCGAGCAATGACGTCCGACCCGCGGCGGCCGCGGCGCGAGGTGCTCGCGCAGGCCGTCGTCCGGCTTCGCGACGGCGGCGTCCAGAGTCCCGAGCACGACGCCGCCGAGCTGCTCGCCCACACTCTCGGCATCACGCGGGGTGCCCTGCCCCTCGTGGACGAGGTCGCCGCGGACGACCACGACCGTTTTCTCGCACTGATCGCCCGCCGGGCGGCCCGCGAGCCGCTGCAGCACCTGACCGGAGCCGCCGGCTTCCGGCACGTCGAGCTCCAGGTCGGGCCCGGTGTGTTCGTGCCGCGGCCGGAGACCGAGCTGCTGGCGGGGTGGGCGATCGACCAGGCCCGCGAGATCGCGGATCTCGCCGGCCGGGCGCCGGTCGTGGTCGACCTGTGCACCGGCTCGGGCGCGATCGCGCGCGCCGTCGCCGACGAGGTGCCGGCGGCCGAGGTCCACGCGGTCGAGCTCGACGAGGCTGCGCTGGTGTGGGCCGGTCGCAACCTGGCCGGCACCGGCGTCGACCTGCGTGCGGGCTCGATGGACGACGCCTTCGACGACCTCGCCGGGACCGTCGACGTCGTCGTGTGCAACCCGCCCTACATCCCGCTCGAGGCGTGGGAGTCGGTGGCCCCCGAGGCCCGCGACCACGACCCGCACCTCGCCCTGTTCTCCGGCGACGACGGGCTCGACGCCATCCGGGTGCTCCAGCGGCGGGCACGGCTGCTGCTGCGGCCCGGGGGAGTGGTCGGTGCCGAGCACGCCGACGTCCAGGGCGAGAGCGCGCCGGGCGTCTTCCTCGACGCGGGCGGCTGGAGCGACGTCCGCGACCACCGCGACCTCGCCGACCGTCCGCGCTTCCTCACCGCGCGGCTGGCAAGATGACGCGGGTGCGTTATCCCACGACCACCGACGCGGAGCGCGAGTCCGCGATCGAGGCCGCGAGCATCGCCCTCCAGCGCGGCGAGCTCGTCGTCCTGCCCACCGACACGGTCTACGGGATCGCCGCGGACGCATTCTCCGCCGATGCGGTGTCCGACCTGCTCGCGGCCAAGGGGCGCGGGCGTGAGATGCCGCCGCCGGTGCTCATCGCCAGCGCCGCGACCCTCGATGCCCTGGCCCGCGACGTCCCGCCATGGGTCCGCGAGCTGGTCGCCGAGTTCTGGCCCGGACCCCTGACCATCGTCTTGCACCAGCAGAGCTCCCTGCTCTGGGACCTCGGCGAGACCCGCGGCACCGTCGCGGTCCGGATGCCCGACGACGAGTTGACTCGCGCCGTCCTCGAACGCACGGGGCCGTTGGCGGTCAGCTCGGCCAACACGACCGGCGAGCCGGCCGCCACCGACGCCGACAGGGCCGAGGCCATGCTCGGCGACCGGGTCGCGGTGATCATCGACGCAGGGGAGTCGCGCGGCGGCGAGGCCTCCACGATCGTCGACGCGACCGGGCCCGAGGGCCGGATCCTGCGCCACGGCGCCCTCTCGATCACCCGGCTCAACGACGTGCTCAGCCCGCTGGGGACCAGCCTGCTCGACTCCGCTCCCGACAGCGCCGCGCCCGGGACGGGCGAGCCGGACCGGCTCGCCAAGCAGCCTCACCAGCCCGCGGCGTCTCCGGAAGCTCCGGCTCCACCGGCCCCGGCGGCTGCACCGGATCCGTTGACCGACCCGCTGCCCGACCCATTGTCCGACCCACTGGCCGATCCACTGGCCGGCCCGGGCGATCCGGACGAGGGCTGATGCGCGAGTACCTGCTGGTCTTCCTCGTCGCGGCGTCGGTCACCTACCTGCTGACCGTCGTGGCCCGCGAGATCGCGATCCGCACCGGCGCGGTCGCGGCCGTGCGCGACCGCGACGTGCACGCCGAGCCGATTCCCTACCTCGGGGGCATCGCGATGCTCGGCGGCCTGGTCGCCGCCTACCTGGTGGCGCAGAGACTGCCATTCCTGTCGGGACCCGACAGCCCGCCCTGGATCTTCGACGACGCCAGGTCGGTGGTCGTCGCCGGCGCGCTGATCTGTGGCGTCGGCGTCCTCGACGACATCTTCGAGCTCGATGCCCTCACCAAGTTCGGCGGCCAGGTGCTCGCGGTGGGACTGCTGATCTACTCCGGCATCCAGTTCCGCTACTTCTGGCAGCCCGACAACGTCCAGTTCTCCCTCGACAAGGGTCAGGGAGCACTCCTCACCGCCCTGATCGTGCTGGCCAGCATCAATGCGGTGAACTTCGTCGACGGGCTCGACGGTCTGGCCGCCGGGGTCGTGGGAATCACCGCGGTGGCCTTCTTCCTCTACTGCTACCAGCTCAGCGTCTCCAACGGCGTCACGCGCGCGACCACCGGCGCCCTGCTGGCCGCGGCCCTGGCCGGAGTGTGTGCGGGGTTCTTGGTCCACAACGTGCATCCGGCGCGGCTGTTCATGGGCGACAGCGGGTCGATGCTGATCGGCCTGGTGCTCTCGGCGTCGGCGATCACGGTGACCACCCAGTTCACCAACGAGGACGTCGCCTTCGGGGCCGACGGCACCCGGGCCAGCCTGCTGCCGATGCTGCTGCCGGTCGCCCTGCCGATCCTGATCCTGATCGTGCCGCTGGTCGACCTCGTCCTGGCCGTGGTCCGACGCACCAGAGCCGGCAGATCGCCGTTCGCAGCCGACAAGCAGCACCTGCACCACCGGCTGCTCGAGATCGGTCACTCCCACCGCCGGGCGGTGATGATCATGTGGCTGTGGGCCGGCCTGATCGCCTTCGGCACGGTCCTGGCGAGCCTGGCGACCGGAACCGCGGTCTGGCTCACGATCGCGGGTGCGGCCGTGGTGACGCTGGTGCTCACCTTCGTCGTCCCGGTCGTGCACCGCCCGCGTCTGCTCGAGAGTGCGGACCCCGAAACGACGGGTGAGGCGACCTTGTGATAGTTTTCACGAGCACCTGAAGGGCGCCTGAGAATCGCCCTCACTGCGACCCCGCCAGCCCCCTGACGAGATGAAACGGCCGCCAGATGACGACCGATCCGACCGCACCGGCACCAGCCGCTCGGGCCGCTCGACCCTACGGGGTCGCCGCGCTCGGTGCAGCGGTGCTCGCTGCCTCGGTGTGCAGCGCGCTGGCCGCGCTGCTCGGGCTGTGGCTCGGCGGCTCGGCGGCCGCGGTCGGCGTCCTCGTCGGCGCCGGTGTGACCCTGCTCGTGCTGGCCACCGGATTCGCGATCGTCGACATGGTCGCGGGTCTCATGCCCGGCGCCTCCCTGTTGGTCGCGGTGCTCACCTACACCCTCCAGATGGTGCTGCTCGCGGGGCTCCTGGTGGTCCTCAGCGGCGTCGACAACCTCGACGACGTGCTCTCCCGCCAGTGGTTCGCCGCCGGCGTGCTGACGGTCGCCGCGGCGTGGACGGTGTGCCTGGTGGTGCACGCGATGCGCGCTCGGATCCCGCTCTACGACCTCCCGGAGTCCGGTGCCTCGTCGGGGTCCGGTTCGAGGCTGGAGGGGAGTGAGCGATGAGCCTTCCTCACTGCTATCGTCTCGACCGCGATGAGGCGCTCGGACGACACCCCGCGAGGCGATCCCTGGAATGCCTTCGGATACATCGTCGCGGGCGTCCTTCTCTACGGAGTGATCGGGTGGCTGCTCGATCGCTGGTGGAACACGAACTTCATGGTGGCCGTCGGGATCCTCGTCGGTGCGGGCCTGGGCCTGTACATGACCTGGGCCCGGTTCGGATCCTTCGGCAGCGCCGCGAGCGGCGAGCAGCCGAGCGACCACAGGTCGGATCGCGAGCCTCCCGGCCCGAACAGCACGAGTACATGACGGCGACGAACGTTCAGGAGACCAGATGAGCAGGCTGATCACCGAGGGCGGTGGCGACGGAGGCTTCCACAAGCCCGGCCCCGCGGACTTCGACCTCCCGCCCATCTGGGGAACCGACTTCGGCACCTTCCACGCCTTCGGTCAGGAGTGGGTGCTCGGCGTCACCAAGCCGATGCTCCAGATCGTCATCGCGGCCGTCCTGGTCTTCGTGTTCTTCTATGTCGCCTCCCGCAAGCGGGCGATGGTGCCGGGCAAGCTCCAGTACGTCGGGGAGCAGGGCTACGGCTTCGTGCGCAACTCGCTGGGCCGCGACATCATCGGCAGCGCCGACTTCCAGCGCTTCGTGCCCTACCTGTTCGCGCTGTTCTTCTTCCTGCTCGTCAACAACCTGATGGGCTCGATCCCGTTCATCCAGTTCCCGACGTTCTCGCGCTCGGGGCTGGTCTACGCGCTGGCCGCGCTGAGCTGGATCATCTACAACTGGGTCGGCATCCAGAAGCACGGCTTCGTCGGCTACTTCAAGCTCCAGTCGGTCCCGGCCGGCGTCGGCGGCCCGATCCTGCTGCTGCTGATCCCGCTGGAGTTCATGTCGAACATCCTGGTCCGGCCGGTCACGCTGGCCCTGCGTCTGTTCGCCAACCTCTTCGCCGGCCACCTGCTGCTGATCCTGTTCGCCCTCGGCGGCGAGTACATCCTGGCCCACCAGCCGATCGCCTACGCGCCGGTCGGGATCCTGGCCTGGGTGCTGTTCATCGTCGTCTCGTTCCTGGAGCTCCTGATCCAGTTCCTCCAGGCCTACGTCTTCGTCCTGCTGACCGCCATGTACATCCAAGGCGCGCTGGCAGACGAGCACTGATCCCGCACTGACCCCAAGCAATACCCGGCCCGCCCCGGCGGACCTCCCCAGAGTTTCACCACCTGTTGCACAACACCGGAAGGCAAACTGATGCTCAACCTGATCACCCCCATGGCCCTCGACGGCTCCATCGGCGACCTCGGCAGTCTCAACATGATCGGCTACGGCCTGGCCGCCATCGGCCCGGGTGTCGGCATCGGTCTCATCTTCGCCGCCTACATCAGCGGCGTGGCCCGTCAGCCCGAGGCCCAGAGCCGCCTGCAGTCGATCGCGATCCTCGGCTTCGCGCTCGCCGAGGCGCTGGCGATCATCGGTATCGCCCTCGCCTTCGTGCTCTGACCCAGCCCTTCCCATGAAGCGCCGTAGGACCCGGAAGGACCTGGCATGCAGTCACTGATCGCACCGTTCGTCGTGGACGCTGCGGGGGACGGGAAGCTCAACCCGCTTCTGCCCCACTTGGTCGAGATCATCCTCTCGCTCGTGGTGTTCGCGATCCTCTTCTTCCTCGTGAAGAAGTACGTCGTCCCGAACTTCGAGAAGACCTACACCGAGCGCACCCAGGCGATCGAGGGTGGCCTGGCCGCGGCGGAGACCAAGCAGGCCGAGGCCGACGCCAAGCTCGCCGAGCTCGAGCAGCAGCTCGCCGACGCCCGCCACGAGGCGGCCCGGATCCGCGAGGAGGCGCGCGAACAGGGCGCCGCCATCATCGCGGAGATGCGCGAGCAGGCTCAGGCGGAGTCGGCACGCATCGTCGAGCACGGCAAGGTGCAGATCGAGGCCGAGCGCCAGCAGGCGGTCACCTCCCTGCGCGCCGAGGTCGGCACCCTGGCCACCACGCTCGCCGGACGTATCGTCGGGGAGAGCCTCGAGGACGACGCGCGGCAGAGCCGCGTCGTCGAGCGGTTCCTCAGCGACCTCGAGTCCGGTACGCCGGGCAGCCACTGAGCAAGCAGGACTGAAGGGAACACGTGATGGACCTGCGCGGAGCATCGGCCGAAGCGGTCGCCGCCCTCACCACCGAGCTCGACGGCGTGCTCCGGAACGCCACCTCGGCGTCCGGCGTGGCCGACGACCTCTTCTCCGTGGCCATGACGCTGCGGTCCGAAGGTGCCCTGCGCCGGTTCGCCACCGACGCCTCGGTCCCGACCGAGGCCAGGCAGGGCCTGATCTCCGAGGTGTTCGGAGGCAAGGTGTCTTCCGGTGCCCTCGCCCTGCTGCGCTCGGCGGTCGCCCGTCGCTGGACGTCCTCGCGCGACCTCGCCGATGCCCTCGAGCAGCTCAGCGTCATCGCCCTGGTCAAGTCGACCGGCACCGAGTCCGGCCGACTCTCCGATGAGCTGTTCGCCTTCGGTCAGGCCGTCCAGGACAACTCCGACCTGCGCGACGCGCTCTCGGATCCGGTGCGGACGGCCGAGGACAAGGGCAACCTCATCGAGCGCCTGCTGTCCGGCAAGGCGCTGCCCGCCACGATCACCCTGGCGCGGCAGTCCCTCTCCGGCAGCTACCGCACGGTCTCGGCCGCGCTGGCCGACTACCAGCGCACCGCCGCCGCCGTCCACGGCGAGAGCGTGGCGACCGTCCGGGTCGCCCGCGAGCTCACCGACTCCGAGACCCGGCGGCTCACGGCGGTGCTCTCGGCCCAGTACGGCCGCCCGGTGCACCTGAACCTGCTGGTCGACCCGACCGTCCTCGGCGGCATCCGCGTCGAGATCGGTGACGACGTCATCGACGGGACGGTCTCCAGCCGCCTCGACGACGCCCGCCGCAAGATCGCCGGCTGAGCCCGGTCGATCTCACCCACACACGACGTAGAACCAAGAGAGAAGGAACCACGATGACGGAGCTCACCATCCGTCCGGAGGAGATCCGCGACGCGCTGTCCAAGTACGTCGCCGAGTACCAGCCGGACGCGGCCAGCAAGGAGGAGGTCGGCATCGTCGCCTCCGCCGGCGACGGCATCGCCCGGGTCTCCGGCCTGCCCTCGTGCATGGCCAACGAGCTGCTCGAGTTCGAGGACGGCACGCGCGGCCTGGCACTGAACCTCGACACCCGCGAGATCGGCGTGGTCATCCTCGGTGACTTCGACGGCATCGAGGAGGGCCAGACCGTCCGCCGCACCGGCGAGATCCTCTCGGTCCCCGTCGGCGACGCCTTCCTGGGTCGCGTGGTCGACCCGCTCGGCAACCCGATCGACGGCCTCGGCGACATCGAGGCCGAGGGCCGCCGCGCTCTGGAGCTCCAGGCGCCCACCGTGATGCAGCGCAAGTCGGTGCACGAGCCGCTGGCCACCGGCATCAAGGCCATCGACTCCATGACCCCCATCGGTCGCGGCCAGCGCCAGCTCATCATCGGCGACCGCGCCACCGGCAAGACCACGATCTGCATCGACACGATCATCAACCAGAAGCAGAACTGGGAGACCGGCGACCCCACGCAGCAGGTGCGCTGCATCTACGTCGCGATCGGCCAGAAGGGCTCGACCATCGCCTCGGTGCGCGGCGCACTCGAGGAGGCCGGCGCGCTGGAGTACACCACCATCGTGGCCGCCCCCGCCTCCGACAGCGCGGGCTTCAAGTACCTCGCCCCCTACACCGGCTCGGCCATCGGCCAGCACTGGATGTACGACGGCAAGCACGTCCTCATCGTCTTCGACGACCTCACCAAGCAGGCCGAGGCCTACCGCGCCGTGTCGCTGCTGCTGCGCCGCCCGCCGGGCCGCGAGGCCTACCCCGGTGACGTCTTCTACCTGCACAGCCGGCTCCTCGAGCGCTGCGCGAAGCTGTCGGACGAGATGGGTGCGGGCTCGATGACCGGCCTGCCGATCATCGAGACCAAGGCCAACGACGTCTCGGCGTTCATCCCGACCAACGTCATCTCCATCACCGACGGTCAGATCTTCCTGCAGTCCGACCTGTTCGCCTCCAACCAGCGCCCGGCCATCGACGTCGGCGTCTCGGTCTCGCGCGTGGGCGGTGCGGCGATGACCAAGGCGATGAAGGAGGTCACCGGCTCGCTCAAGGTCGACCTGGCCCAGTTCCGCGCCATGGAGGCCTTCGCCATGTTCGCCTCCGACCTCGACGCCGCCTCGCGCCAGCAGCTCGACCGCGGGCAGCGCCTCATGGCCCTGCTCAAGCAGCCGGCCTACTCGCCCTACCCGCTCGACGAGATGACCGTCTCGCTGTGGCTGGGCACGACCGGTCGCCTCGACCCGGTGCCCACCGGCGACGTGCTTCGCTTCGAGCAGGAGTTCATCGACTACCTGCGCCGCAACCACGACGGCCTGCTCGCCGCGATCCGCGAGACCAAGAAGTTCGAGGACGAGGCCGGCGTCGAGAAGGCCTACGACTCCTTCATCGAGCAGTTCGAGACCTCCGACGGCGGCCGGATCAAGGCCGGCCACGAGGCCGCGGCCGACGCCATGGAGGACGACGAGCTCGAGCAGGAGCAGATCGTCAAGCAGAAGCGGTCCTGACATGGCCGTATCGCTGCGTGAGTACCGTGCGCGGATCAAGTCGACGGAGTCGATGAAGAAGATCACGCGCGCCATGGAGCTCATCGCTGCGTCTCGCATCATCAAGGCGCAGCAGCGGGCACAGGCGGCCGCGCCGTACGCCCGCGAGCTGACCCGTGCGGTGTCGGCGGTGGCGACGTTCTCCAACGTCGACCACCCCCTCACCACCGAGCCGGAGAACCCGGAGCGGGCCGCGGTGCTGATCGTGACCAGCGACCGCGGGCTCGCCGGCGCCTACTCCTCCAGCGTCATCAAGGAGGCCGAGCGGCTCGCCGAGCGGCTGCGCGACGAGGGCAAGGCGATCGACTGGTACATCTGCGGCCGCAAGGGCGAGGCGTACTTCAAGTTCCGCGACCGCGACATCATCCGGGCGTGGACCGGCACCTCCGACCAGCCGTCCTACGAGGTGGCAGCCGAGGTGGGGGAGACCCTCATCGAGTCCTTCCTCGCCGGCTTGGATCCCGACGACGCCGCCGCAGGCGCCCACCCGGTCGACGAGGTCCACGTGGTCTACACGCGGTTCCGCTCGATGCTGGTCCAGGAGCCCACGGCGGTACGCCTGCTGCCGCTGGAGATCGTGGAGGGAACCGAGGCTCCCGAGGAGTCCGAGGTTCTGCCGCTGTACGAGTTCGAGCCCTCGGCAGAGGCGGTGCTCGACGGCCTGCTCCCGCAGTACGTCCAGAGCCGGATCTTCTTCGCGATGCTCCAGTCCGCGGCCTCGGAGCTCGCGGCCCGGCAGAAGGCCATGAAGTCGGCCACCGACAACGCAGAAGAGCTCATCAAGAAGTACACCCGAATCGCCAACCAGGCCCGCCAGGCCGGCATCACCCAGGAAATCAGCGAGATCGTCGGTGGCGTCAACGCGCTGGCCGATGCCAGTGCAGGGAGTGAGTAGACCAATGACCGCAACGGTTGCAGAGACCGGCAACAACGGAGCCGCCGGCGCCAGCACCGGCCGCATCGCCCGGGTGATCGGCCCGGTCGTCGACATCGAGTACCCCGTCGACGCGATGCCCGACATCTACAACAAGCTGGAGACCGACATCAAGCTGTCGGGCGAGGACAAGGTCCTGGCCCTCGAGGTCGCCCAGCACATCGGTGACGGCATGGTCCGCGCCATCTCGCTCCAGCCCACCGACGGCCTGGTCCGCGGTGCCGCCGTGCGCGACACCGGCGGCCCGATCAGCGTGCCCGTCGGCGACGCGACCCTCGGCAAGGTGTTCAACGCCGTCGGCGACTGCCTCAACCTCGAGGACGGCGCCGAGCTGGAGGTCAAGGAGCGGTGGGGCATCCACCGCAAGGCACCGGCCTTCGACCAGCTGGAGTCGAAGACCCAGATGTTCGAGACCGGCATCAAGGTCATCGACCTGCTCACCCCCTACGTGCAGGGCGGCAAGATCGGCCTGTTCGGTGGTGCCGGCGTCGGCAAGACCGTGCTCATCCAGGAGATGATCGCCCGCGTCGCCAAGGACCACGGTGGTGTGTCGGTGTTCGCCGGCGTCGGTGAGCGCACCCGCGAGGGCAACGACCTCATCGTCGAGATGGACGAGGCCGGCGTCATCAACCAGACCGCGCTGGTCTTCGGTCAGATGGACGAGCCGCCGGGCACCCGGCTGCGCGTGGCCCTCTCGGCGCTCACGATGGCGGAGTACTTCCGCGACGTGCAGAACCAGGACGTGCTGCTGTTCATCGACAACATCTTCCGGTTCACCCAGGCCGGCTCGGAGGTCTCCACGCTGCTGGGCCGGATGCCGTCCGCGGTGGGCTACCAGCCCAACCTCGCCGACGAGATGGGCACGCTGCAGGAGCGGATCACCTCGACGCGTGGTCACTCCATCACCTCGCTGCAGGCGATCTACGTGCCGGCCGACGACTACACCGACCCGGCCCCGGCGACCACCTTCGCCCACCTCGACGCCACCACCGAGCTGTCGCGTGAGATCGCCTCGCTCGGCATCTACCCGGCCGTGGACCCGCTGACCTCGACCTCGCGGATCCTCGACCCGCAGTACATCGGGCAGGCGCACTACGACTGCGCGATCCGGGTCAAGCAGATCCTCCAGCGCAACAAGGAGCTCCAGGACATCATCGCGATCCTCGGTGTCGACGAGCTCTCCGAGGAGGACAAGGTCATCGTCGCCCGGGCCCGCCGGATCCAGCGGTTCCTGTCGCAGAACACCTACGTCGCCAAGCAGTTCACCGGCATCGAGGGCTCCACGGTCCCGGTCGCGGAGACGATCGAGGCGTTCAACAAGATCGCGGACGGCGACTACGACCACGTCGCCGAGCAGGCCTTCTTCATGTGCGGCGGTCTCGACGACGTCGAGCGCAAGTGGGCTGAGATCCAGAAGAGCCTCTGACATGGCGAGCGAGGCACAGGCGCTCCAGGTGGAGCTCGTCGCCGCCGACCGGACCGTGTGGTCCGGCTCGGCGTCGATGGTGATCGCGCGCACGGTCGAGGGCGACGTCGGTGTCCTGCGTGGACACGCGCCGATGCTCTCGGCGCTCACCGACGCCGTGGTCGAGATCAACGACGAGGACGGCGATGTCGTCGTGGCTGCCGTCGACGGCGGCTTCCTCTCGGTGGCCGGCGACCGGATCTCGATCCTGTCCCAGCACGCCGTGCTGGCCGAGGAGATCGATCCGGCCGACGTCCGAGCCGAGCTCGAGGAGGCCCAGGGCATCTTGAGCATCCGGCCCGACGAGGCCGAGCTGCGGATCCGTCGCGCCGAGGCGCGACTGAGGGCTGTCGAGAAGGCCACGGCCAAGGCCCGCTAGGCTGACACCTCCGACGAAGTGGAGGCAGGCTCGACAATATGGCGTGGTGGCAATGGGTGGTCGACGTCGCCGGCGCGTTCTTGATCCTGGTCCTGCTCTACGGTCTCGCTCTCGTCGTCCGCCGCCGCGTCATCACCCGCCACGGCGGAACCTTCGAGCTCAGTCACCGCGTCCGTCCCTCCGGGGACGGGCGCGGTTGGGTTTTGGGGGTGGGCCGCTACTCGGGGGAGCGCCTGGAGTGGTTCCGGCTCTTCTCCCTCGCGCCGCGTCCCAAGCGGGTCTGGCGTCGCGACGCCCTCAGCTACGACGGCCGCCGCGCGGCCCAGGGCGCCGAACAGGTCTCGCTCTACCCCGACCACGTCGTGATCGTGTGCCAGGCGCCCGACGGCGAGGTCGAGCTGGCCATGAGCAATGCCTCGCTCACCGGCTTCCAGGCCTGGCTGGAAGCGCGGCCGCCGGGCACCGACTGGAATCGGGCCTGACCGGAGCGATGCCCCGATCGGTGGTCGGTCCGAGGCGGCGGCGATCGAGAACTCGATGGTGGAGTCCGGCGCCGGACGCGACCTGCAGCGCGCCCCTGGGAGCGAGCACACCGCTGCTGGGCATTGACAGGCGTGCGACCGTGGGGGCGTGCGAGCCGGAGCAGCCTCACGGATCCTGGTCACCCTCGTCGTCGCCCTGAGCCTCCAACCGCTGACCCCGGCACCTGGCGCCCAGCGAGGCGATGGGCCCGACGCCGGCGCCCCTGCGTGGCGCCAGGTGCCCCCGCGATGGCGAGACGCGGTGTCACGCCCGCAGGTCGACCCGATGTATCCGCAGACCGGCAACGACGTGGTCGATGCGCTGCACTACAGCCTGGACCTGACCTGGCGCCCGGCCACGCGCACCCTGATCGGCCGGGAGGTGGTGACGCTGCGTGCCGCGAGGGCCGCCGATGCGCTCACCCTCGATCTGGCTGCGCACCTGCGCGTGCGCAGCGTCCGGCTCGACGGTCGCCGCGTCGCGTTCCGGCATGGTGGCGCGCAGGGGGACGCACTGGTGGTCCCGGTGAGTGTCCGGGCCGACAGCCTCCATCGCCTCAAGATCAGCTACCGAGGGCGCCCGCACAACGTTCGCAGTGGCCCGGCCGCCGGTGCGGGCATACAGATCAATCGGCGTGGCGAGCTCCAGACGTGCCAACCCCCTTTCGGTGCCTACACCTGGTATGCGGTGAACGACGCGATCTCCGACAAGGCCTACTACGACTTCCGGCTCAGGGTGCGAGCGCCGTGGACCGGCGTGGCCAACGGCCAGTTGCGCGGTCGGCGGGTGGTCGACGGCACGACCCACACGCGCTGGCACCTGGACCAACCGGCCTCGCCATACCTGGTGGTGCTCGGCTTCGGCGACTACCGCCGCGTCACCCTCGGCAATGTGGGCGGCACCCCGCTGACACTGTGGGTTCCGCCCGGGCGAGCACGAGTGGCCGCGCGGCTGTCCTACCTCGCGCCGGCGATGCGCTGGGTCGAACGGCGGCTCGGGCCGTATCCCTTCGACAGCCTCGGGATCCTCAGCACGCGCGGCACCGGCTGCGGCATGGAGACCCAGACCATGATCACGTTGGGAGCCTCGAACCTGGCGCCGCAGGCCGAGTATCTGACCTCCAAAGAGGTCGTGCTGCACGAGCTGGTCCATCAGTGGTACGGCGACCTCACCACCCCACGCGACTGGCACGACCTGTGGATGAGCGAGGGAATGGCCTATTACCTTCAACTCGCCTTCCGGGCGCGACAGGACCACCGCTCGCTGGATGACGTGATCGCCGATCAGGTCCCGAGCGCCCGCGCGAGCCGGCGCGAGTACGGCCCTCCAGTCGACTCCGACCCCGAATACTACGCATCGATCAACAACTACGACGGACCGGCGATCATGTGGCACCAGCTGCGCAAGCGCCTCGGCGATCGCGAGTTCTGGCGGCTGGTTCGCCGGTGGCCACACGTGCACGCGATCCACAACGCCGATCGCGACCAGCTGGCGAGTTGGTTCAGCCGGAGGTCCGGACAGGATCTGAGGCGGTTCTTCCACCGCTGGCTCTACAGCCCGAAGCTGCCGCCGCTCCACTAGTGTCGACCCACGCACCCTGGGCGCCAACCGATCAACGGCCGCGCGGGATTTCCCCGGTCGACCGGGGATGTATGAACTTAGCGGCCGATATATCGCCCGCCAAGTTCAGGTTTCCCCGGTCGACCTGGGAAACCCCGGCGATCGCCGGTCGCCCGAACGACCGGCTAGCGCTCGCCCCCGGGCACCCACAACACGTCGCCGTTCTCACGGTTGGCGTAGCGGGCCAGGATGAAGACCAGGTCGGAGAGCCGGTTGAGGTAGGTGAGGGCGAGCTTGTTCATGACCTCGTCGCCGTAGACCTCGTAGGCCGCCCACGCCGAGCGCTCGGCCCGCCGGACGACGGTGCGAGCCACGTGGAGGTGGGCGGCGCCGACGGTGCCGCCGCTGAGGATGAAGGACCGCAGCTTCTCCAACTGCTCGTTGTAGGAGTCGCACCAGCCTTCGAGGCGGTCGATGTAGTCCTGGGTGATGCGCAGTGGCGGGTACTCGGGGTCGGGCACGACCGGGGTGCACAGGTCGGCGCCGACGTCGAACAGGTCGTTCTGCACGTGGGTGAGCACCTCGACGACGTCGTCGTCGAGGTCGCCCTGGGCGACCGCGAGGCCGAGGTGTGCGTTGGCCTCGTCGACGTCGGCATAGGCGTGCAGCCGCGGATCGTTCTTGGTGGTGAGGCTCATGTCGCCGAGGCGGGTCTGGCCGCCATCGCCGGTGCGGGTGTAGATCCGGGTGAGGTTGACCATGGCACGCACAGTAGCCAGCCGGCGCGACCGATCCGGGGTCACCCCAGGGGGTGATTGGTCTGGACCGGAAGAAATTCACTGGTGCCGCGGGGCAACCTTTGGCACGGTCGGTGCGTCTTTAGTGTTGACTGGGACCCAATGTGACGCGTGTTACTCGGGAGGCTGACGATGGACATCGTGACCGACGGATCTGCGCTCGTGCTCACTGGCGACTTCGACGTGCGCAGCACTTGGGAGGTACGCATGGCGGTCTACGACCTCCTCGCAGCCCACGACGAGGTCGTCGTCGACCTCACCGACGTCGGGAGCGTCGACGTCACCGCGCTGCGGGTGCTGGCGGCCGCATCGCGCCATGCCACCTTGGAAGGTCAGCGCATGACGCTGCGTGGCTGCAACGGGGCCGTGCGCCGGTTGCTCCACATGACCCATCTGATCCGCCTCGTCGAGGTGGAGCGGGTGGCGGCTTCGGCCTGATCCCTCTCCTAGCAAGCCCCGCGGCGTGTCGGATATGCCACGTCTCGAGCCGTTACCAACCGGTTAGCGAGCCCTTACCCTCGGTCCATGACCCAGACCGGGACCCCCGATGAACGGCCCAGCGAACGGCCCAGTGAACGGCCCAGCCAGCGCGAGAAGGGCACCAAGGACCGCCCCTGGGTGATGCGGACCTACGCCGGTCACTCCACCGCGGCCGCCTCCAACGCCCTCTACCGCACGAACCTGGCGAAGGGACAGACGGGGCTCTCGGTCGCCTTCGACCTGCCGACCCAGACCGGCTACGACCCGGACTCGCCACTGGCTCGCGGCGAGGTCGGCAAGGTCGGCGTACCCGTCCCTCACCTGGGCGAGATGCGCCGGCTCTTCGAGGACATCCCGCTCACCGAGATGAACACCTCGATGACCATCAACGCCACCGCCATGTGGCTGCTGGCGATGTACCAGGTCGCCGCCGAGGAGCAGAACCCCGACCTGGCGCCTACCGAGGTCGCGCACCGGCTCGCCGGCACGACGCAGAACGACATCATCAAGGAGTACCTCTCGCGGGGCACCTACGTGTTCCCGCCCCAGCACTCCCTGCGGCTGATCAGCGACATGATCGCCTACACGGTCCACGAGATCCCCAAGTGGAATCCGATCAACATCTGCAGCTATCACCTCCAGGAGGCCGGGGCCACGCCCACCCAGGAGCTCGCCTACGCGCTGTGCACCGCGATCGCCGTGCTCGACCAGGTGAAGGCCTCCGGACAGGTCTCCGAGGCCGACTTCGGCAAGGTCGTGGGCCGCATCTCCTTCTTCGTCAACGCCGGTGTGCGTTTCGTGGAGGAGATGTGCAAGATGCGGGCCTTCGTGCAGCTGTGGGACGAGATCACCCGCGAGCGGTACGGCGTCGAGGACCCGGCGATGCGACGCTTCCGCTACGGCGTCCAGGTGAACTCCCTGGGACTGACCGAGGCGCAGCCGGAGAACAACGTGCAGCGGATCGTGCTGGAGATGCTCGGGGTCACCTTGTCCAAGGACGCCCGGGCCCGCGCGGTCCAGCTCCCCGCCTGGAACGAGGCCCTCGGCCTGCCCCGGCCGTGGGACCAGCAGTGGTCGCTGCGGCTCCAGCAGGTGCTCGCCTTCGAGTCCGATCTGCTCGAGTACGACGACATCTTCGCCGGCTCCCACGTGATCGAGGCCAAGGTCGCCGAGCTCGTCGCGGGGGCCCGGGCCGAGATGGACCGCGTCCAGGCGATGGGTGGTGCGATCGCAGCCGTCGAGTCCGGCTACATGAAGCAGGAGCTGGTCTCAGCGCACGCGGCCCGCCGTGCCCGGATCGAGAACGGCGAGGAGGTGATCGTGGGGGTCAACCGGTTCGAGACCAGCGAGCCCTCGCCGCTCACCGCGGACCTCGACACGGCGATCATGGCGGCCGACCCGCGCGCCGAGGAGGCCGCGCTGGAGTCGGTCGCCGCCTGGAAGGCCCAGCGTGACGAGTCCGCTGTCGAGGCGGCTCTGGCTCGTCTCGCCGAGGATGCAAAGACCGAGGCGAACCTGATGACCGCGACCCTGGAGGCCGCCCGCGCGGGCGCGACGACAGGGGAGTGGGCCGGCACCCTGCGCGGCGTCTTCGGCGAGTTCCGGGCCCCGACCGGCGTCTCCGGGGCGGTGGGCGTCTCGGCCGCGGCCGGCGCTGGGGCCCAGCTGACCGAGGTGCGCGAGCGGGTCCGCGCCACCGGCGAGGCGCTCGGCGGTCGCCTGCGGCTGCTGGTCGGCAAGCCCGGCCTGGACGGGCACTCCAACGGCGCCGAGCAGGTCGCCGTCCGGGCCCGCGATGCCGGGTTCGAGGTCATCTACCAGGGCATCCGACTCACCCCCGAGCAGATCGTCAGCGCCGCGGTGGCCGAGGACGTCCACTGCGTGGGTCTCTCCATCCTCTCCGGGAGCCACATGGAGCTGGTGCCGGCCGTACTCGAGGGACTGCGGGCCGCGGGTCTCGACGACGTCCCGGTGATCGTCGGCGGGATCATCCCGGACTCCGACGGACGCCGGCTGCTCGAGGCCGGGGTCGCCGCGGTCTACACCCCCAAGGACTTCGGGCTCACCGAGATCATGGGCGGCATCGTCGAGGTGATCCGGGCCGCCCACGACCTCGACTGACAATTTAGGTGAGCCTCACCTCACGTGCTATCTTTCCGCGCGTGGGTAAGTCCGGCAAGGTGGCCAAGCTGCCGAAGCTCAAGTGCTGCGAGTCGCGCAAGAAGTGCGGCCGCTGCCCGTTGCGCATGCTGAAGGACGGCACGTTGCCCTCGGGGTATACGGTCAAGCGACGCCACCTGGTGCGACTGGACGGCAAGAAGGTCACCAAGAAGAAGCTGGCCAAGGCTGCCTGAGGGTCCACCATCCCGACCACAGGAGATTCCGTGCCCGCACAGCCTTTCGTCGACCTGCTCAACGCCCAGATCGGCAACGAGCTGTCTGCCCACAACCAGTACGTCGCGGTCGCGGTCCACTACGACGCGCTCACCATGCCGCAGATGGCGGCCTTCTTCTACGGCCAGGCGCTCGAGGAGCGTGACCACGCGATGATGATGGTGCAGTACCTCCTCGACACCGACTCCGAGGTCGTGATCCCCGGCGTCGAGGCCCCCGTGTCGAGGTTCGACGGCGTCGTCGCCCCGGTGGAGCTCGCCTTGGCCCAGGAGAAGACCGTCACCGACCAGATCAACCAGCTGCTGCGTGTCGCCCGCGAGGAGAACGACTACGCCTCCGAGCAGTTCATGCAGTGGTTCATCAAGGAGCAGGTGGAGGAGGTCGCCACGATGAGCGACCTGCTCGCCGTGGTCAAGCGCAACCTCGACGACATCGAGGACATCGAGGACTACGTCGCGCGCGAGCAGGGCGACGGCGAGTCCGACGCGACCGCCCCACGCGTGGCCGGCGCCTGAGCCTCGATTCACCGATTGTCGGGTTGGCGAGCGTCACCAGATGGGTGCGATGGCAAGGCGCGGTCGCGAAGGCGTTCTGGTTGACCATCGAGCGGCCGCAACGCCGCCAGCGTGCCCATATGGTGGCGCGCAGCAGGCGAGAATCGGTGAATCCAGGCTGAGCCTGGGGATCGGCTCGGGAGCCGGTCGATGAGCACCCGCATCCTCGTCGTCGGCGCAGGCGTGATCGGGCTCAGCTGCGCGGTCCGGCTGCTCGAGGACGGCCATCGCGTCGACGTCGTCGCGCGCGACCTGCCCCTGGAGACGACCTCGGCTGTGGCCGCCGGACTGATCCACGCCGCCGGCGTCGAGCAGTCCGAGCGGGTGCGCGGCTGGTCGGCCCGCTCCGAGGCCGTCTACACCGACCTTGCGACGACGCAGGGAGCGGGCTGCGGCGTGGCGATGCGGGTCGGCACCGACGCCGAGTCCGGCGAGCGGATCGCGCCCGTGCTCGACGTCCCGACGTATCTGCGGTGGCTCACCGCACGCGTCGAGGCGCTGGGCGGCACGGTGACCCGGATGAATCTCTCCGGCCTGCCCTCACCCGGTGACGAGGCCGACGAGGTGGTGGTGAACTGCTCCGGCCTCGGTGCCCGTCTCCTGGGCTCCGACCCGACGGTGACGCCGGTCGCCGGCCAGATCGTCCTGGTCGAGCAACCTGCGTCAGAGTCGCCCCTGGATCGGTGGTGGCTCGATGCGCGCGACCCCAGCTCGCCGGCGTATGTGGTGCCGCGGGACCGCGACCTCGTCGTCGGCGGCACCTGGGAGGCCGGGGAGTGGAGCCGGACGCCGTCGCCCGCGACCGCCGACGCGCTTCTGGAACGTGCCGCGGAGTGGGAGCCGGCGCTCTTGCGTGCTCGGGTGGTGCGGAGCAAGGTCGGTCTGCGGCCGGCGCGCCCGGAGATCCGGCTGGAGCGGGTCGACCAGGTGGTGCACTGCTACGGCCATGGCGGTGCTGGTCTCGGCCTGGCCTGGGGCTGCGCCGACGAGGTAGCCGCGCTCGTCGAGGCCTGAGAATGATCAGCCCTCGGGGAGTCCGTCGTTGTCCTCACCAGGGTTCTGGCTCTCCATCATGAACTCCTTGCAGGTCGTCGACATGAAGGTGATGAAGGCATTGCCGTCCTCGACGTCGCCCTCCGGGACCTTCAGGTCGGCGGCCGCCTCGCGGTAGGGCTCGTCGCCCTTGTCGTCGAGGGCGTCGACGTAGACCTCGAAGCCGTTGCGCTCGGCGTCGGTGATCCCGCTAGGGGTGCCGACCTCCGCGAAGTCCGCGGCGACGTCGCTGGCCGGACGGTCGCCGTCGTCGACCAGCCCACAGAAGTCCTCGAGGGTCGCGTCGTCGGGGGCGTCGGCCGCCATACTGCTCCCGCACGCCGAGAGTGTCATCAGCGCCATTGCGGCCAGGGCGAACGAGCCGAGGCGGCCCGATCTGCTCGTGGTACTCACGAGTTCCGATGCTACCGGTCGACCGTCGTGGTCGCGCCCGACGCACGCCGGGTCCACCACCGCACCAACGCGACGCCGACGATCAGGCCGATCAAGGCACCGAGCACCGGTCCCCATTCCTCCGACAGCGCCCGGCCGAGGAAGGTGGCCACCACGACACACACGAGGACGAACGACGCCTTCCCGGTCGCGCGGTAGACCTCTTGGAGGTAGAGCCGGCTGAACGAGGCCTGTGGCTCGGCTGCGACGGGCGTGGGCGAAGCAGGCGTCGCGGGGGAGTCCGTCACCGTTTCGGCGACGGACAGAGGGGCCTCGTCGGCCTCGGTGGCGAGAGATGCCTCGAGGGGGATGGTGCGCTCGACCGCCGATACCTCGATCGGTCCGTAGATGTGAGGGAACGTCTCGCCACCGAGGCTCACGGCATCCTCGACGACGGGGGCGGAGAGCAGATCGGTGTCGATGACCAGGAGCACGAGCGGCTCGGTGACGTCGGCGTAGTAGCGCTCGCGCACGCCCTGCCACTGGTCGCCGCGACTGGCGTGGATGAACCCCTCCTCGGCGAGGGTGCGCCCGCGCGTGGAGGTGGTGTAGCGACCCGAGGCGCGCGCGGCCTCCCAATCGGAGACCGTGGCGATATGGAAGATCCGCACAGCGCAGTGTCTCAGTCACGTGCCGGGCCCAGAGAACCGGCGGGCCGCTCAGGACGGCTCGGGGAGCCGGTGCAGGATCTCGGCGAGCGTCCCTGCCATGCCGTCGAGCCGGCCGTCGATGCCGTCGAGTCGGCCGTCGATGCCACCGAGTCGGCCGTCGATGCCACCGAGTCGGCCGTCGATGCCGTCGAGCCGGCCGTCGATGCCGTCGAGCCGGCCGTCGATGCCGTCAAGTCGGCCGTCGATGCCATCGAGCCGGCGGGTGTGATCGCTCTGCGTCGCCTGCACCTGGGTGATCAGCTCGTAGATCGAATCGGTGTCGTTCTCGAGCCGGCCCACCCGAAGCTCCATTTCCCGATCGCTCGCCATGACCTCACGCTACGTCGGCACCGCGCGGGCCGCCAGGGTGGTTCCGGCGCCTGTGGACAGAGCCGGGCCCGCGCTCAGAAGAGCCGGTCCTCGGCATTGTCGAGGCCGCGCAGGGCGTCGTAGTCGACCACCGCGCAGGCGATGCCGCGGTCGGCGGCCAGGACCCGGGCTTGGGGCTTGATCTCCTGGGCGGCGAAGATACCGCGCACCGCCCCCTTGCCGGTGAGCAGCGGATCGCGATTGAGCAGGTCGAGGTAGCGGGTGAGCTGCTCGACGCCTCAGATGCAGTCGTTACCCGCCGCTTCGCCTCAGGACCGGAAGCCATGTTGCGAGAGTCGCTCCGAGGGTCGAGACCAGGTCCGGCCCGAAGACGCAGAGTGTCTTCTCCCATGGATGCCCGAAGGTGCCCTGGCTCATGTCCTGCGTCACGAAGGAGTAGTAGTCGCCGTCGGGATAGACAGAGATCTGCCAACCGGGCGTAGGTGCTAGTGCAGCCTCGCTCGGCTTGAACCAGAACGATTCGTGCTGCCAGTCGAGTGCGAGCAGCCGCTCCGACTCAGGGAGGGCGGTGACGAAGCAGCGAAGCGCCTCGGCGTTGAGCGCATCGACAGAGGATGCCAGCGCGGGACCCTCCTCGATCTGGGAGAGGTCGAAGGTGATGGACGGCTCCGGAGGAACGAAGCCTGGCCAACCGTCTGAGTAGTAGGACGCTCGGAAATGGAATGCTGCGTAGAAGTGAGCCCAGTGTCCCCGATACTCGTTCTTGTCGAGGATGCTCCACGCGTTGCTCAAAGCAGATGCCCCCTAGAACAGGCGCTCGGTCGGGTCGTCCAGCCCGCGCAGCGCGTCATAGTCCACCAGAGCACACGAGATGCCCTTGTCGGTCGCGAGCACTCGCGCCTGCGGCTTGATCTCCTGCGCCGCGAAGATCCCACGCACCGGACCCTTGCTCGTCAGGAGCGGGTCGCGGTTCAGTAGTTCCAAATATCTCTCGAGCTGAAGGACGCCGTCGATCTCGCCGCGGCGCTTGATCTCCACCGCCACGCTCAGCCCCTCGGCGTCGCGGCACATCAGGTCGACCGGGCCGATGGCGGTGGGGAACTCGCGGCGGACCAGGGTCAGGCCGTCGGCGAGGGTGGCCGGATGCTCGGCCAGCAGCTCTTGCAGATGCTTCTCGACGCCGTCCTTCTGCAGGCCGGGGTCGATGCCGAGGTCGTGGGTGCTGTCGTGCAGCACCTCCTCGATGAGGATGCGCAGGGTGTCCTCGGGTCCCTTCGCGGTGCTGCGCGACGTCACCGTCCACTCGGTCCGGCCGTCCTCGGCGAGGCCCTCGCGCAGGGTGCACGGCGGGCTCATCCAGTTCAGCGGCTTGTAGGAGCCGCCGTCGGAGTGCACGAGCACCGAGCCGTCGGCCTTGATCATCAGGATGCGGGTGGCCATGGGCAGGTGCGCGGTGAGCCGTCCGGCGTAGTCGACCTGACAGCGGGCAACGACGAGTCTCACGGACGACGAATCTACAGTGGCGCCCGTGGACCTCACGATCCGTCCGGCCCGGCCCTCCGACCTGCGTCGGCTGGCCGCCATCGAGGACGCCGGCGCGGCCCTGTTCGAGGAGCACCTCGGCGACGCGATAGTCCCGGCGCTGGCGGCCAAGGCTCCCAGCGGTGCCGAGCGGGACGCCACCGGCATCCTCCTCGTCGCCGCCGAGGAGCGCCGCGTGGTCGGCTTCGCCCACGTCGTCCCCTACGACCTGCACGCCCACCTCGAGCAGGTCTCCGTGCTCCCCGACCACGGCCGCCGCGGTATCGGCGCCAGACTGGTGCGCGCCGCGATGGAGGAGGCCCGCTGGGCCGGGTTCGACGTGATGTCGCTGTGCACCTACCGCGACCTGCCGTGGAACGGACCGTTCTACGCCGGGCTCGGCTTCACCGAGGTGAGCGACCTCGAGCCGTTCCAGCGCGACCTGCGCGCCCACGAGCAGGCGATCGGGCTCGACGACGCCGGCGCGCGGGTCTTGATGCAGCGCCGGCTGGAGCGCTCATCGGACCTCCCGGCCCATCGCTAAGTTACCGACCAGTGAACCTGCGGCGTGAGTGCAACCTCGGCATGCCATGATCCCGCCATGACCAGCGAGACCAGTCAGAGCAGCGAGACCCAGGCCAGCCGGGCCCAGGCCGGCAGGTTCCCCGCCGAGGACGCCGTGCTCGGGGTAGTGGGGCTCGGCACGATGGGCGCCGGGATCGCCGAGGTCTTCGCGCGCCACGGCTACGCCGTGACCGGGGTCGAGCTCAACGAGGAGGGCGTCGCGCGCGGTCGCCAGCACCTCGAGCACTCCACGGCCCGCGCGGTGCGCCGCGAGAAGATGACCGAGGCCGAGCGCGACGACCTGCTCGGCCGGATCACGTTCACGACCTCGCTCAAGGACCTCGCCGACGCCGCCCTGGTCGTCGAGGCGGTCGTGGAGTCGATGGACGTCAAGAAGGAGATCTTCCGCGAGCTCGACGACGTCGTGGCTCCCACCGCCGTGCTCGCGACCAACACCTCCTCCCTCTCGGTCACCGAGCTCTCGACCGCCACCTCCGCCCCGGGCCGCGTCATCGGCGTCCACTTCTTCAACCCGGCGCCGGTCCAGGACCTGGTCGAGGTGGTGCGCACCGTCGTTACCGAGCCCGACGTGCTCACCGACGTGCAGGAGCTGCTGGGCTCGCTCGGCAAGAGTCCGGTCGTGTGCGGTGACAAGGCCGGCTTCATCGCCAACACCCTGCTCTTCGGCTACCTCAACCACGCGGCCTCGATGTACGAGGGGCGCTACGCCAGCCGGGCCGACATCGATGCCGCGATGCGCTTCGGCTGCGGCTACCCGATGGGGCCGCTGGCCCTGCTCGACCTGATCGGGCTCGACACCGCCTACGAGATCCTCGAGACGATGTACCGCCAGGGTCGCGACCGGCTGCACGCGCCCACGCCGATCCTGAAGCAGATGGTGACCGCCGGCCTGCTGGGCCGCAAGACCGGCCGGGGGTTCTACACCTACGAGGGACCCGACAGCCCGACCGTGGTCGACGACGACCGCACGCCGTCGGCCGACCAGGCGCCGCAGCTGCGTCACGACATCAAGCTGGTCGGCGTCGTCGGCACCGGCACCATGGCCACCGGGATCATCGAGGTGTTCGCCAAGGCCGGCTACGACGTCCGGTTCGTCGGTCGTAGCGCCGACAAGGTCGAGGGCGTCGTCACGGCGATCACCAAGAGCTTCGACAAGCAGATCCAGCGCGGTCGCGCCACCGAGGACGACAAGGCCGCCGTGCTCGGCCGGATCCAGGGCACTGCGGCGCTGGAGGATCTGGTCGACGTCGACATCGTGGTGGAGGCGATCGCGGAGGACCTCGCGATCAAGACCACCCTGTTCGAGAACCTCGACGAGATCTGCACGGCGGGCAACGGCGGGCGCGGCGCGATCCTCGCCACCACGACCTCCTCGCTGCCGATCATCGCGCTCGCCTCGGTGACCAGCCGCCCCCAGGACGTCGTGGGCATGCACTTCTTCAACCCGGCCACGATCATGAAGCTGGTCGAGGTGGTCTCGACCGTCTCGACCTCCGAGGAGGTCACCGAGACCACCCGTGCCCTGTGCGAGCGGGTCGGCAAGGTCGCGGTCTCGTGCGGCGACCGGTCCGGGTTCATCGTCAACGCGCTGCTGTTCCCCTACCTCAACGACGCGGTCAAGATGCTCGAGGCGCACTACGCCACCGCCGACGACATCGACCTGGCGATGAAGCAGGGCTGCGCGCTCCCGATGGGTCCCTTCGAGCTGCTCGACGTCGTCGGCAACGACGTGTCGCTGGCGATCCAGCGTGAGCTCTACCAGGAGTTCCGCGAACCCGGGTTCGCCCCGGCGCCGCTGCTCGAGCACCTGGTCACCGCCGGCTACCTCGGTCGCAAGACCGGGCGCGGCTTCCGCGACTACTCCCGGCGGTGATCGCGATGTCCTTCCGTACCCGACTTCTCGTGCTGATCCTCGCCGTCGCCCTGATCGGCCTCACGCCGGCGCCCGCCCGGGCGGACGTGACGCCGATGCCCACCGGCACCGACGTCGACTACCAGCTCGGCGGCGCGGTCCACCGCCCCGCGCACGTGGGCATCCTGGTCCGCGATCGCCGCGCCCGGCCCGCACCGGAGCGCTACAACATCTGCTACGTCAACGGCTTCCAGACCCAGCCCGAGCAGCGCCGGTTCTGGCGCCAGCGCTGGAACCTGGTGCTCAAGCACGACGGGCGCCCCGTCGTCGACGAGAACTGGGGGGAGTGGCTGCTCGACATCGGCACCCCGGCCAAACGTCGTCGCCTGGCCGCGATCGTGGGCCGGTGGACCGACCGATGCGGCGCCGACGGGTTCGACGCGGTGGAGTTCGACAATCTCGACTCCTTCACCCGCAGCCGCGGCGAGTTGAGCCGTGCCGATGCGCTGGCCTTCGCGCGCCTGCTGATCCGGCGGGGGCACCGCGCCGGACTCGCCGTCGCGCAGAAGAATCTCGCCGGCTACGACGGCACCCGGATCGGCTTCGACCTGGCCATCGTCGAGTCCTGCGCCCGCTACCGCGAGTGCGGGCGGTACGTGCGGCACTTCGGCGACCAGGTGGTGATGGTGGAGTACCGCCGGGTCGACTTCCGTCGCGCGTGCGCCGGGTTCGGGGAGACCCATCCGGTCGTCCTGCGCGACCTGGCGCTTCGGCCGGCCTACCGCCCGCAGTACTGCTGAGCGCTCCGGATCCTCAGCCGGAGGCCTGTCGGGCCCGGTAGGCCGCCACGGCGTTGCGATTGCCGCAGGCGGTGGAGCAGAACCGGCGCGATCGGTTGCGCGACAGGTCCAGGACGACGCCCTCGCAGTCGTCGTCGGCGCAGATCCCGAGCCGCGACATCTCGTCGCTGCGGATCACGTCCATCATCGCCATCGCTGTCTCGACCCGGATCCGGGTGGCCCAGGGCGCGTCGTAGGAGACCGCGTGCAGGTGCCAGTCGAACTCGTCGTGGCGCACCAGCTGTGGCACGGCCGACTCCTCGGCGAGCATCCGGTTCACGAGTGTGACGGCCTCGTCGCGGCTCGCGGTGAGGAGGGCGCGGAGCTCGGGGCGCAGCGCCAGGACGGCGTCGCGCTCGGCGGCGTCGCGGTCGTGGCGACCGGTGAAGTGGTGCTCGACGAAGAACTCGTCGAGGTCGGCGATGGTCGAGATGCTCACCGGCTCCAGGGCACTGTTGGCGAGCACGGTGGCGCCTTGGAGGGAGAGTCCGACGTCATGAGCGAGAACCACGTTGACAGATTACCGAAGGCCTCCGTATTGTCATGAGTCATGACGACGTTGGCGCATGACGACCCGACCGCGGGGCGCGCCTCCAGGCTCTCTGGTGGCCTCGTGCTCGCGCTCGTCTCGGCGATCTCCTTCGGCCTCTCCGGCGCGCTGGCCCGGCCGCTGCTCGACGCCGGGTGGAGTCCCGGTGCGGTCACCCTGATCCGGATCGGCCTGGCCGCGGCGGTCGTCCTGCCCTTCGGCGTGCGCGCGCTCGGCGGACGCTGGTCGGCGTTGCGCCGCAACGCGCGGATCATCGTCTACTACGGCCTCACCGCGGTCGCGGGCGCCCAGTTCTGCTACTTCTCCGCCGTGCAGTACATGCAGGTCGGGCCCGCCCTGCTGATCGAGTACACCGCACCCGCCGCGGTGGTGGTGTGGTTCTGGCTGCGGCACGGGCAGCGCCCCGGCGCGATGACGCTGGGCGGGGCAGCGGTGTGCGTGATCGGCCTGGTCCTCGTCCTCGACCTGCTCTCCGGCGCCGACCTCAGCCTCCCGGGTCTGGCCTGGGCGCTGGCTGCCATGGTCGGGGCCGCGTCGTACTTCATCATCAACGGCAACCACTCCTACGGGCTGCCGCCGCTCACCCTGGCTGCCGGCGGCCTGGTGGTCGGTGCGCTCGCGCTGGGCCTCCTCGGTCTGGTCGGCCTGCTGCCGATGCACGCCGAGACCGCCGATGTCGTCTACGCAGGTACCGCGCTGGCGTGGTGGGTGCCGCTGATCCTTCTGGGCGTGGTCACCGCCGCGGTCGCCTACACCACCGGGATCGCCGCGGGCCGGGCGCTCGGGTCGCGGCTCGCGTCGTTCGTGGCACTGAGCGAGGTCGTCGCCGGAGTCGTTTGGGCCTGGCTCCTCCTCGACCAGCTCCCCGCCCCCGTGCAGCTGCTCGGCGGCGTCCTGATCCTGGTCGGTGTGATCGGCGTCAAGCTCGGCGAGCGAGAAATATCGGCCGGCGATGCCACACCGGAGCCGCTTCCCGCGTGAACCCTGCGTGGATGGAAGCGTGAGAACGGCCGAGGCGACCTTCGAGGAGTGGGCCTCTGCCCGGCTCGCCGCACTGGTGCGGTTCGCCTACCTGGTCACCGGGTCGCAAGATGCCGCCGAGGACGCCGTGCAGACGGCCCTCACCACTGCGTGCGCGCAGTGGTCGCGCATCTCGCGGACCGCCGACCCGGATGTGTACGTGCGCCGGATGGTGGTCAATGCCAACATCTCGGCCTGGCGTCGCAGCGGACGTCGAGAGCTGAGCGTCGCGGAGGTTCGGGACCGCCCGACGGGGCGGTTCGACGATCCGGGCGAGCAGGTCGCGCGCGACGACGCCGTGTGGCGGGTCTGCGAGGCGCTGCCGCCCCAGCAGCGCGCCGCCGTGGTGCTGCGCTACTACGAGGACCTCGACTACGCCGAGATCGCCCGGGTGCTGGAGGTCACCGAGGCGACCGCACGCTCCCACGTCCACCGCGGGCTGAGCGCCCTGCGTCGCGAGCTGACCACACCGGAGGACGGACATGCCTGACTCGAACGACCCGAACCACCTCAACGACGACCAACTGGACGAGATCCTCCGCGACGGGCTGCGCCGGCGCGCCGAGGGCGCCCAGGTCGACCCCGCCCTGGTCGACCGAGCCCGCGACTCCGCGCGACCCGCGCGCCACCGGCGCTGGATCCCGATCGCCGCGGCGGCCGCCGTCGTGCTGACCGTGGGCGGGGGAGTCGCCTGGCGGCTCGCCGCCGACGACACGCCCGACCCCGGCCGCGAGGCAGGCGGCCCGGACCGCTCTGCCACCCCCGCCGACACGGGCACCGCCCCGCAGACCCAGTGGGAGATGCGGACCGAGTACTGGCGAGGCGCGCGGGTCGACGTGCCGGCCGACTGGGAGTGGGGCGCCACCCCGGACGCATGCGGCGGGCCTCCCGTCGGCAAGCCCTACGTGGGTCGCCCGATCCTGTGGACCGACGCGTGCTCGGTGACCGGTCCGGACCAGACTCCCACCGCGCCGTACGTCTGGTTCGACGCCGCCGGCGTGAGGCCCGGCGAGAGCGACCTCGGGGACGGCTGGGTTCGCGAGAGCGTCGAGGTCGACGGTGTCGTGATCTCGGTGGCCGCCAAGGACGCCGCGCTGCGTCAGGCGGTCCTGGACTCTGTCGGTGCCGGCGACCTGTGCGCCGCGACCATGGACGGCGTCCCCGAGACCGACCCCGCAGGTCTCGACGGCTCGGACGGGCGACTGTGTGCCTACCGCAGCGGCCAGCTGGCCTACGCCGAGCAGATCGACCCGAGCCTGGTCAAGCAGACCGCCGAGGCGGTCGGCCGCGCTCCCGATGCGCAGTCCTGCTCCTATCACGGCGACGAGACGGTGGTGCTGAGCACCCGTGCGAACGGCGCCCCGGCGGTCGCCTACGACCTCACCTGCGGCATCGCCTCGGTCGCCGGGGATCCGATCGGTCATCGGGTCACCGAGGCGACCGTGCCGTGGGCCGGCCCGCAGTACCACCACCTGCTCACCGGACCCGTCCTGGGAGGTGCCTGGGTCTACGAGCGGTTCATCGGCATCCAGGGCTGAGCCTGGATCCACCGATTCTCGCCTGCTGCGCGCCACCATATGGGCACGCTGGCGACGTTGCGGCCGCTCGAAGGTCAACCAGAACGCCTTCGCGACCGCGCCTTGCCATCGCACCCATCTGGTGACGCGCAGCAAACGCCGACAATCGGTGGATCCAGGCTGAGCCGCTGGGCAGATATCCGGCCCGAGTCGAGCCAACCGATCCCGCGCCGACCGTGTTGAGGTAGGTGAAGAGCACCACGGACACCACCTGGACGCCATATGCGGCACAGTGGTTCGGAACAGGATCGGAGCGGGATGGGACGTCGAGATGAGCGGCGTGACGCGGACTTCAGCGAGTACGTCGCGAGCCGGCGAGCACGGCTGCATCGCACGGCCTGGCTGCTGTGCGGTGACCGGGACCAGGCCGAGGACATCGTGCAGACCGCACTGTCGCGGGTCTACGCCTCCTGGTCGCGGATCAGCCGGGTGGACTCCATCGACGCCTATGTGCGCCGGGTGATCGTCACCACCCATCTGAACGAGAAGCGCCGACCCTGGCGGCGCGAGCGTGCGGGACTCGACGGCATCGACGCAGCCGCCGAGGACCGAGCCGATCCGATGGAGTCCGACGTGCTCTGGACCGCCCTGCGGGGGCTGGCTCCCGGACAACGCCAGGTGGTGGTGCTGCGCCACTACTGGGGCCTGTCCGTCGACGAGACCGCCGCCGACCTGGGGATCAGCCCCGGGACGGTGAAGAGCCAGACCGCCGCCGCGCTCGCCCACCTGCGCACGGCGCTGGCCCTCACGTCCAGCCAAGGAGAGCACCGATGAACGAGCACGACCTCGAAGACCGCCTGCGCGACCTGACCGACCGGATGGACTCCCCGGCCGTCGCGATCGACGACGACCTCGGCCGCGGACGCCGTCACCGGACCGTGCGGCGCCGCGCTGCCATCGGCGGCGCCGCTCTGGCGACCGTGGCGGTCGTCGGTCTCGGCGCGGCGGTCGCACCCACGCTGATGTCCGATCCGGACAAGCCGTCCGGCGCAACCGGACCCTCCGAGCAGGCTGGCTTCGCCGGAGGCGGGGGACCCACCCCGAGCGGGCCCGAGGTCACGCCGCCGGTCGCGGAGGACGAGACGGTGATCCCCCTGAGCACCGTCGAGAACGGGGGGAGGAAGCCCCCGCCGTCCGCCGTCGACGACACCCCTGCCGATCGGCAGCTGCTCCGCGGCCTCAGGGTCGCGGTGTCCGGACACCTCGACCCGGCCGGAGACCACATCAGCCAGGCGGAGGTCGACTCGTCGGCCAACGGTGGCTCCAGCACCGAGTTCGCGGTCTCCTCGATCACTCAGAGCCTGGGGTGGACCAATCCGGGCGAGGACGGCCTCGGGATGGTCACGGTCACGGTGAGCAACGGCTTCGGCGTCGACTGCGGGGGCGTTGGCGCGCAGGCTCCGAGCACGATCTGCTCGGAGACCGACCTGGCCGGCACCGAGGTGACCGAGGTGGAGGACACCTCGACGCAGACGACGACCTACTACCACCGGCGGGCCGACGGCTACGTCACCGGCATCGCGCTGCAGAACCTCTACGGCAACGAGACCTCGACGCCGGTGAGTGGGATCGACGTCACCGACGAGCAGCTGGCCGCAGTGCTCACCGACCCGGCACTCGACCTGCCCGGCCACCCCGCCGCGGTCACGCCCGACGTGCTCCACGGCACGGTCCTGCGTGACGTCGCCCGCGACGTCCTCGGCGCTGACGAGGTGAGCGGGGAGAGCTGGTCGGGCGACCTGGCCGGCTACTGGTCCGGCACGGTGTTCGGCTCGGAGCTGAGCCTCAACGACGGTCGGGGGAACACCACGATCGACGGGCCGTGCGACCAGGCCTACGCCACCTTGTGCGTCACCCGGGAGACCGAGGCCGGCACGGTACGCATCGACTACCGCCGCAACGCCGCCGGCGGTGGCTACGACGTCACCCTCGACGGCGCCCACCGCGCGATCTGGCTCTACGTCACCGACGTCGACGGGCTGCCGGTCGACGAGGCGATCCGGCTCGTGACCGACCCGCGCCTGCAGGGCTGAGACGCCCCAGGACGTCCACTCGCCGGCCGTGCGGCTCCCGCTGCGCGGCCGGCGAGGCCGTCACCGGGTGTCCTGCCGCCGCACCACGACCTCGCGCAGGATCAGCAGGATCGCGGCCGCCGTCGGGATGGCCAGCAGGGCGCCCACGACTCCGAGCAGCGCCGCACCGATGAGGGCAGCGATCACGGTGACCGCACCCGGGACGTCGACCGACTTCTTCATCACCCGCGGGTAGATGACGTAGTTCTCGACCTGCTGGTAGACGATGTAGAAGATGACGCAGAAGACCCCCATCTTTAGGTCCGTGGCGAAGGCGATCGCGCTCACCACCACGGCGCCGAGGGTCGCGCCGATCATCGGGATGACGTCGAGCAGCGCGACGACGAACGCCAGGGCGACGGCGTAGTCGCCGAGGCCGATGACGAACAGGAAGACCAGCGAGGACAGCCCGGCGCACAGGGCCACGATGAACGCCCCGGACACGTAGCCGCCGATGTTGTGCAGGACGCGGTCGCCGAGCCTGGTGACGCGGTCGCGGCGCGAGGCCGGTGCGAGCCGGTAGATGGCCTTCTTGGTCGTGTCGAGCGAGGCCAGGAAGTACAGCGTCAGGACGATGACGATGAATGCGTTGAACAGCGCCGAGATGATCTTCAGGCCGAAGCCGAGCGCACCGCCGAACAGGCCGCTGACGAAGTCGCCGTCGGCGACGTAGTCCTGGATCTTGCCGATGATGTCGTACTCGGCGTCGAGCTCTTGGATCTTCTTGTTCGACTGGAGCTGATCGAGCCAGCCCGGGACGTTGTCGGTCAGCGCCTTCACCTGGTCGGTGATGACGGGCACGATCGCCACGATGAAGAGCGCCACCGCGCCGAGCGCGGCGACGATGACCATCGCGCAGGCCCAGGAGCGGCGCAGACCGATCCGTTCCAGCGTCTCCACCGCCGGGTTCAGGCCGGCCGCCAGGAACATCGCCACGACGACCAGCGTCAGCACCGAGCCGATGCCGACCAGGGCCTCGAAGATGAACCAGGCGGTGAGGGCGCCGAAGGCGCCGACGAAGCCGAGGTAGAACGGATTGCGCTTCTCGAACGGTGCCCCGGGCTCGCCGAACTCGTCGTCGGAGGCGACCGCGGCATGGTGGGCCGCCTCGCCGGCGGCCCCCTCGGCGACGTCCGCGGAGCGCCCGGCCGCCGCGGCCGAGCTCTCGGCCCGGTCGGCGGCGTCCTCGGCTCGGTCGGCGGCCCGATCAGCCCCTGTCAACGACCTTCGTCCTCGCCGGAGTCGTCGGCGAACCCGGCGACGACGTCTCGGAGCGAGGCGAGCTGTGCGGTGATGGCGTCGCGACGCTTCACCAGGCGGGTGAGCTCGGCCTGGGTGGCGGCGATCTCGCGCTGAGCGGCGTCGTCGCTGCTGGTCTCGATCGCCTCGGCCTTCTGCTGGGCGGCGGTGACGATCTGCTCGGCCTCGCGGCGGGCCCGCTGGAGCAGGCTCTCCGCCTCGGTCGCCGCGGCAGCGCGGTGGTCGGTGGCCTGCTTGGTGGCCTCGGCGGCGCGCTTCTCGGCCGCAGCCGCCCGCTGCTCGGCCTCGCTCACCAGACGCTTGGTCTCCGCGACCGCCGAGTTGTGGTGGTCGGTGGCCTCGCGCGCGAGCCGCTCCTTCTCCACCGCGAGGGTCCGCCGCGCCTCCTGCACCTCGCGGTCGGCGGCGGCGCGAGCCTGCTCCGCGGCACGGGTGGCGCCGGTGCGCAGCTCGTTGGTCTCCTGCTCGGCGGCCAACCGGAGCTGGTCGGACTCGCGGCGGGCGGCGGCCAGGATGTCGGCCGCCTCGGCCTTGGCCAGCGAGCGCTCCTGCTCGGAGTCGGCGGCCAGGCGGGCGCGGGCCTCGTCGAGCTCGCGCAGCTGGACGACCTTCATGTCCTCGACCTCGCGGGTCGCGTCGGCGCGGATCGCCTTGGCATCGCGGTTGGCCTGGTCGCGGATGTCGCCGGCCTCGCGCTGGGCGACCTCACGGATCTCGTCGGCCTCCTCCTCGGCCAGGCGCAGCATGGTGCTCGCCCGGCCGCCCAGGCCCGCGTAGGACGGGTTCTGCTGCTCACCGAGCTCGGCGCGGACCGCCTCGAGCTCCGCCTCCACCGCGGCCACCCGCGCGTCGGCCTCGGCGAGACTGGCGCTGAGCGTGGCCTTGTCGCTGCTCAGCTCGCGCACCCGCGCGTCGACGACCGCGCGATCGTAGCCATTGCGGCGCACGACGGGGAAGGGAT
This sequence comes from Nocardioides epinepheli, assembly GCF_037936805.1. Taxonomy (NCBI): domain Bacteria; kingdom Bacillati; phylum Actinomycetota; class Actinomycetes; order Propionibacteriales; family Nocardioidaceae; genus Nocardioides; species Nocardioides epinepheli. Next base: position 42,862 of record NZ_JBBMMC010000004.1, read on the forward strand.
CGGTGGTCACCGAGGAGACCGCGGCCGCTGCCGGCGGGACCACCGGGCGGGCGGGCGCGCCGCCGGCCGGTGCGGCTGCCGGCGCGGCCGGTCGCGCCGCCGGGACGCCGCGCGGCGACGTCGCCTGACCCCGCGCCGCGGGCATCACCTGGGTGCGCTGAGACGCTGGACCGGACGGATCGGCTTTCGAGGATGCCGCGGCGCCCTTCCCCGATCCGGTGGCCGGCACCGCAGTGTCGTCCTCGGGCTCTTCGTCGAAGATGGACAGGCCTTGGTCGGGCATGGTCGATGACCTCGTTCGCGTCGGGGTGGGAGGGAATGCGGTCCGGGACCATGATTACCGATCGGGCGCCCCGATCCCACCCCGGCCGCGTACGGCTTCGGGTCCAGTCTCCCCGGCGGAGCGTTCAGACGCCGCGGAACCGGTTGATTGCCTCCAGATGCGTGGCACGCATCTCATCGTCGCGGACGCCGAGGCCCTCCTCGGGAGCCAGGCACAGCACGCCGACCTTGCCCTGGTGGGCGTTGTGGTGGACGTCGAGGGCGGCCTGCCCGACGTCGTCGAGGCTGTAGGTGCGCGACAGCGTCGGGTGGATCTTGCCCTTGGCGATGAGCCGGTTGGCCTCCCACGACTCGCGGTAGTTGGCGAAGTGGGAGGAGATGATCTTCTTCAGGTTCATCCACAGGTAGCGGTTGTCGTACTCGTGCATGTAGCCCGACGTGGACGCGCAGGTGGTGATGGTGCCGCCCTTGCGGGTCACGTAGACACTCGCGCCGAAGGTCTCGCGTCCGGGGTGCTCGAAGACGATGTCGATGTCCTCGCCGCCGGTGAGGTCGCGGATCAGGCCGCCGAACCGCTTCCACTCCTTGGGGTCCTGGGTGTGCTCGTCCTTCCAGAACTTCAAGCCGGCCTCGGAGCGGTTGATGATCATCTCCGCACCCATCGACCGGGCGATGGCCGCCTTCTCCTCGTTGGAGACCACGCAGATCGGGTTGGCGCCGCCGTTGAGCGCGTACTGCGTGGCGAAGCCGCCGAGGCCGCCGGAGGCGCCCCAGATCAGCACGTTGTCGCCCTGCTTCATCGCGCCGCCGTTCTTGCTGACGAGCTGGCGGTAGGCGGTGCAGTTGACCAGACCGGGGGAGGCGGCCTCCTCCCAGGTCAGGTGCGCCGGCTTGGGCATCAGCTGGTTGGCCTTGACCAGCGCGATGTGCGCCAGGCCGCCGAAGTTGGTCTCGAATCCCCAGATCCGCTGCTCGGGGTCGAGCATCGTGTCGTCGTGGCCGTCGGGGCGCTCGAGCTCGACGGAGAGGCAGTGGGCGACCACCTCGGCGCCCGGCTGCCAGGAGTGGACGCCGGGTCCGGTGCGCAGCACGACTCCGGCCAGGTCGGAGCCGACTACGTGGTAGGGCAGGTCGTGGCGCTTGGCCAAGGGGGAGAGCCGCCCGTAGCGCTCGAGGAAGCCGAAGGTGGAGACCGGCTCGAAGATCGAGGTCCACACGGTGTTGTAGTTGATCGCCGAGGCCATCACCGCGACGTAGGCCTCACCGGGCCCGAGCTCGGGCAGGGCGACGTCCTCGACGTGCAGGCTCTTGCGGGGGTCCTTGTCGCGCGAGGCGATGCCCTCGAACATGTCGACCTCGTCCTTGTGCACCGTCACCGCACGGTAGGACTCCGGCAGAGGCAGCGAGGCGAAGTCCGCGCTGGTCGCCTCCCCGGTCTGCCCGGCGAGGATGGTGTCGAGGATCTGCTGCATGGCGAGGGCTCCTGGGAGTCGAGGGGTTGCGGGCAAGATACCGAGGGGTAACCCCCTGTCCAGGGGTCTGTGCCGAAGGTCACGCGAGCCCGGCAGAGGCGAGTCGGCTCAGGCGTGCGCCGACTCGGCAGGCTGGACCAGCTCGACGAGCACGCCGCCGGCGTCCTTGGGGTGCACGAAGTTGATCCGGGAGTCGCTGGTGCCGCGGCGCGGCTCGTCGTAGAGCAGGCGCAGGCCGCGCTCGCGCAGGATCGCGCTGACCTGCTCGACGTCGGTGACGCGGTAGGCGATCTGCTGGCAGCCCGGGCCCGAGCGGTTGAGGTACTTGGCGATCGTCGAGGTCTCGTCCAGCGGGGCGAGCAACTGGACACACGAGCCGGAGTCGCCGACGGCCATCATCGCCTCGCGCACGCCCTGCTCGGCGTTGGTCTCCTCGTGGGCCAGGCGCATCCCGAGGACGTCGCGGTAGAACGCGATGGCCTCGTCGAGGTCGGGGACGGCCATCCCGACGTGGTCGATGGCGACGAACAACGGCTCGGGGATCTCCAGCGGTGCGCTCATGCGCGTCATTGTGGACGCCGCCGCCCGGCCGCGGCGAGGGCTGTGACCTATGACTCATCGCACGGCCCGCTGCCGGCCTCCCACGTCTCCGCGCGGCGTGGGTATGGTCACGAGAAGCACCACTCTTCTCATTCTCTCGTGCGGAGGCAGTCATGTCCGGATCCGTCATCGTCGCCGGGGCTCGCACCCCGATCGGTCGCCTGCTCGGCGGCCTCGCCTCCCAGTCGGTCGCCGACCTCGGGGGAGTGGCCATCAAGGGCGCCCTGGAGAAGGCCGGCATCTCCGGCGACCAGGTCGACTACCTGATCATGGGCCAGGTCATCCAGGCCGGCACCGGGCAGAACCCGGCCCGCACGGCCGGACTGGCCGCGGGGCTGCCCACCGACGTCCCGTCGATCACGATCAACAAGGTGTGCCTCTCGGGCCTCAACGCCATCGCCACGGCCGACCAGATGATCCGCGCCGGCGAGGCCGACGTCATCGTCGCCGGCGGCATGGAGTCGATGACCAACGCCCCGCACCTGCTGCCGAAGTCGCGCACCGGCTTCAAGTACGGCGACACGACCCTGGTCGACTCGATGGCCTACGACGCGCTGTACGACCAGACCACCCAGCAGGCGATGGGCTCGCTCACCGAGGACTACAACTCCTCGCGCACCCAGCTGACCCGCAAGGAGCAGGACGAGTTCGCGGCGTCCTCGCACCAGAAGGCGGCCGAGGCCTGGAAGAACGGCGTGTTCGACGAGGAGGTCGTGGCGGTCTCGATCCCGCAGCGCAAGGGCGACCCGGTCGTGGTGACCCAGGACGAGGGTGTACGCGGCGACACCACCGCGGAGTCGCTGGGCAAGCTACGTCCGGCCTTCAGCAAGGACGGCACGATCACCGCCGGCTCGGCCTCCCAGATCTCCGACGGCGCGTGCGCGGTCGTGGTGATGAGCAAGGACAAGGCCGAGGAGCTCGGGATCGAGTGGCTGGCCGAGATCGGCGCGCACGGCATGGTCGCCGGCCCCGACTCGACCCTGCAGATGCAGCCGGCGAACGCCACCGCGAAGGCCTGCGAGAAGGAGGGCATCGCGCCGACCGACCTCGACCTGGTCGAGTTCAACGAGGCCTTCGCCGCGGTCGGCATCGAGTCGACCCGCGCCCTTGGCCTCGACCCGGAGAAGGTCAACGTCAACGGCGGCGCGATCGCGCTCGGCCACCCGGTCGGCATGTCCGGTGCGCGCGTGGTGCTCCACCTCGCACTCGAGTTGAAGCGTCGCGGCGGCGGCATCGGCGCGGCCGCGCTGTGCGGCGGCGGCGGTCAGGGCGACGCGCTGATCGTCCGTGTCCCGAAGAGCTGAGTCCGCCACCGATCTGGTCGCGCGCGCCCGGGACGGGGAGTCCCGGGCGATCGCCCGGCTGATCTCGCTCATCGAGGACGAGTCGCCACGGCTGCGCGAGGTCACTGCGGCGCTCGCGCCGCACACCGGCCGTGCACACGTGGTGGGTCTGACCGGCGCACCCGGCGTCGGCAAGTCGACGTCGACCAATGCCCTGGTCGCGGCGTTGCGCGCCGACGGCCGACGCGTCGGGGTCCTCGCGGTGGACCCGTCCTCGCCGTTCTCCGGGGGTGCCCTGCTCGGCGACCGGATCCGGATGGGGGAGCACGCACTCGACGAGGGCGTCTACATCCGCTCGATGGCCGCCCGCGGCCACCTCGGCGGGCTGTCGTGGTCGACCCCGCAGGCGGTGCGCGTGCTCGACGCGGCGGGGTTCGACGTCGTGCTGGTCGAGACGGTCGGCGTCGGCCAGAGCGAGGTCGAGGTCGCCGGGCTGGCCGACACCACCGTCGTCCTGCTGGCCCCGGGGCTCGGTGACGGCATCCAGGCCGCGAAGGCCGGCATCCTCGAGATCGGCGACGTCTACGTCGTCAACAAGGCCGACCGCGACGGCGCCGCCCAGGTGGCGCGCGACCTGCGCTCGGCCCTCGCGCTCGCCGAGCGTGAGGAGGGCGCCTGGCGGCGTCCGGTGCTCAAGACAGTCGCGCAGACCGGCGACGGCGTCGAGGCGGTGGTCACCGCGCTCGGCGAGCACCACACGTGGTCGATCGAATCCGGCGAGCTCGGCCGCCGCCGGGAGCGCCGCGCGCGCGCCGAGATCGAGGCGATCGCCGTCGCGGCGCTTCGCTCGCGGTGGGCCGACCTCGGCGGCCACACCGAGCTCGCCACCCTCGCGGCCGCCGTCGCAGCAGGAGAGATCGACCCGTACGCCGCCGCGGACCGGCTTATCCACAGCTGACTCGCCCAAGGTGACGCTGACCCGTCAGCTATAGCTGACGGGTCAGCGAAAATGCGGCGGTCGGTCAGCGCAGGTGGAGGTCGACCCAGACGGCGCGGTGGTCGGAGGAGGGGAACGGGTACTCGCCGGTGAGCCGCGAGAGCGGGTCGGACGGCGTCGGCCAGAACACGCCGGCGTCGCGGATCCGCAGGCCGCGCGAGGGCAGGACGTAGTCGGCGCGCAGGTTTCCGGGCGCCGGGGAGTCGGCGAAGTCGGCGGTGTCGAAGGCGGGGTCGCCGCGTTGGGTGAGGTTCGCGCCGCCCTGGCGTGCGCTCGCCTCCGGTCCGCCGGCCGACGTCGGCAGCGGGTCGGTGATCCGGCGGTGGTCGAGCAGCTGGTCGACGGCGGCCGCGACCGAGTCGCCGTCGAGCGGATCGGCGTTCTGGTCGCCGGCGATCACGAATGAGGCACCGCGGGGGAGTCCGCCGCGACGTCCCTGGTCGTCGTAGAGGTAGCGGGCGTCGCGACCGCCGGAGACGTAGTCGGCCCAGAGCCGGATCTCGTCGTGGTTGCGCCGGCCGTTGCGATCCTCGGGACCGTCGAAGGTCGGCGGCGTGGGATGCGAGACGAGGAAGTGCACCCGTTCGTGGCCGATCCGGATCGGCACGTCCCAGTGCGACTTGCTGGACAGCCGGAGCGCGGCCTGCTCCTCGCGAGAGTAGAAGTCGGTCGGCATCAGGTTGCCCGGCATGTCCTGCCAGCGGAAGTGCTGGAAGGTGCGGACCTTGCGGGCCTCGATCGGGTAGCGGCTGAGCACGACCATGCCGTACTGACCCTCGAAGTCGCCGAAGCCGTAGGCGTCGTTGCCGCCACCGACCGTCCCGTTGTTGTCCAGGTCGAAGCCGCTGGGGATCCCGGTGTTCGACGGCGCCAGGTAGGCGTAGCGGTAGTCGATCGGCGCGGCGCCGTGGTGCCCCACCTGGAGGTAGTTGCGGCGGAACAGGTCGACCGCCGAGCCGTCGGCGACGTAGTCGAACTCGTTGAGCAGCACGACGTCGGGGCGGGTGCGCTGGATGATCTCGGCCACCGCAGCCGCCTGGGCGTTGTCCGGGGTCGAGAGGTCTCGCACCAGCTGGCCCTCGGTGGCGCGGTTCAGGGAGGCGTTGAAGGTCTGGAAGCGGACGGTCTGTCCGTGCCCACCGTGGTGCCCGTTGTGGTGACCGCCGGGCTGCCCGTCGGCAGCCGCGGGGACGCCGGCGAGGAGGCCGGCGCCGAGTAGCAGCAGGGAGGAGAGGGCAATCAGCCGTGGCAGCCGCACCCGAGGAGATCCAGAGAGCCGAGTCATGTCGCTCACCCTGCCACGCGCCGGGGACGGGGGCCGCTGCGAGCGAGTGAACGGCCGGTGAAGCCGGTCGGCGTCCGACCCTGGACCGGTCTTACTAGGATCGGCGTCATGACGCAGCAGCCGTTCTCCCGTGGCGCGATCGACCTGTCCGCACTCAAGCGACCTGCCGCAGGCTCTGGCGGTGCGCCGGGCGGTGGGGGAGTCGCCGGGTCCTACGTCCTGGAAGTGACGACCGAGAACTTCCAGCAGGTCCTCGAGATGTCGATGACCGCCCCCGTCCTGCTCGTGCTCTTCTCCCGCACCCGGATGCCCGAGAGTGGTCAGCTCGCCGACGACATGGCCACCCTGGCCGGCGAGTTCGAGGGACGGTTCCTGGTCGGTCTGGTCGACGTCGACACCTCGCCGCAGATCGCCCAGGCCATGCAGGTGCAGTCGATCCCGCTGGTGGTTGCGGTACTCGACGGGCGACCGGCGCCGTTGCTCCAGGACGTCGTCCCGCTCGAGGAGCTGCGCACGGCGCTGACCCAGGTCGTCCAGGGCCTCGCGGCTCAGGGGATGACCGCCCGCCACCAGCCGCTGAGCACCGGCGGCGGCGACGAGGACGGCGACGAGGAGGGCGGCGACCCTCGCTACGCGGCCGCTGAGGACGCGCTGGCCCGCGACGACATCGACGGAGCCGTCGCCGAGTACCAGAAGCTGATCGACGCCAACCCGGCCGACGCCGAGGCCGCCGCCGGCCTCGCGATGGCGCAGGTGCTGCAGCGGACCCAGGGCGCCGACGCCGACGCGGTCCGGGCTGCCGCCGACGCCGCCCCGGCCGACGTCGACGCGCAGACGCTGGCGGCCGACGTCGAGCTCGCCGAAGGGCGTCCCGTGGAGGCCTTCGGCCGGCTGATCGAGCTGGTACGCATCACCTCTGACAAGGACCGCGACCGTGCCCGCGAGCACCTGATCGGCCTGTTCGCCGCGGTCGGCAACGACGACCCGACGGTGCTCCAGGCACGCCAGCGGCTCGCCTCGGCCCTGTTCTGAGGTTGTCCTGAACCCCCCTGGCGCGCGGCAGGTCACCAGCGCGGTACGCGACTTCGGCTACGGCGCCGGCTGCCTGCCGCGTGGATGGCAGCTGCTGCGCACCCGGCCGAAGCTGTTCGTCCTCGGCATGGTGCCGGCCTTCGTGGTCTTCTGCATCCTCTCCGCCGCGTTCGTGCTCCTGGTGCTCAACCTCGGAAACGTCACCGCGTGGCTGACTCCGTTCGCCGACGACTGGACCGAAGCGATCCGCACCCTCGTACGCGTCCTGCTCGCGGTAGCGATCGTCGTCGGATGCGTGATGCTGTGGTCGGCGACGTTCACCGGCATCACCCTCACCGTCGGAGATCCGTTCTACGAGCGCATCTGGCGGGCCACCGAGGAGATGATCGGGCCCGCCAAGCTCGGCGACGGCGTCGGGTTCTGGCGCTCGGCCCTCGACGGGCTCAAGCTGGCGGTGGTCGGTCTGGGGTTCTCGATCCTGGTGCTGTGCAGCGGGTTCATCCCGGTCATCGGCCCCGTGTTCGGCGTCGTCCTCGGCGTCGTGCTCTCCGGCAGGCTGCTCGCCCGCGGCCTGCTCGCGAGGCCGATGGAGGCACGTGGCCTCGACGGCGCCGCGCAGAAGGAGCTCCTGCGTCCCTATCGCCGCGCCGTGCTCGGCTTCGGCGTCGTGACGCAGGCCTGCTTCCTCGTCCCGTTCGGTGGCGTGCTGGTGATGCCGGTCGCCGTCGCCGGCGCCACGGTGCTGGCCCGCGAGATCCTCGACGACCTCCCGGCGCTGCCGTACGCCGCGGTCAAGGGCTAGAAGGTCTTCGACCCCGCCGCAGTACCGTGCCGCAGTGAGCTCGGAAGGCGTGACGACGCCCGTCCTGCGCGCCCTCGGAGGTTGAGCAAGCCGGGCGGGCGAGGAACGATCCCGGCCGGCGCCGACGAAACCTCGCAACCGACCTCGGGAACGCTGGCAAGGGAGGGTTGCCGGGGTTTCGTCGGCGCTCGCTGGCGCTCGCTTGCTCAACCTCCGGCCGCGGAGCGTGCCGGTGGCCCCGCCGGTGGTGGCGGGGTGTCGGGGCGGGGTGGTCAGGGCTCGGCGAGTGCCGGGGTGGGGCCGAGGGGGGTGGTGCCGTGGTGGTCTCGGGGGTAGGCCGTGCCTGAGGGCACGGTCCACCGGTAGGACCCGGGATGCTCGACGAGGTAGCGCCACGCACCGTGGGTCTTCGCCCGGTGATGACGACGACACAGTGGGGCGAGATTGCAGGTACAGGTCGCGCCACCGCGACTGTGGGGGCAGACGTGGTCCAGGTCGCAACGGCTGGCCGGCTTGTGGCAGTGCGGGAACACACACGTCAGATCACGCAGTTCGATCTGACGGCGGAGCCGGTCGGGGGCCTCGTAGGCCTCAACGTGGACGGTGTCGTTGAGGTCGATCACGGGACGGAGGAACACCTTCGCCGCGCTCCCGACCCATTGGCGGATGGTCTCCACGGTGACCGGACTTCTGGTGGTCTCACACCTTCCGACGTCGCGTGAGTCTTGGTGGAGGTGCACCACGACCGACGTCCCGCGCCCGAGATCGAGGGCCTGGTCGCCGCGAGCGAGGTCACCGAGTGCCATGGACCGCCTCGCGTCGAGGGTGTCCTCGCAGCCGGAGTCGGCCAGGCGTTTCGCGCCGTCGCGGAGGGCTTGTTCGAGGGCGTGGGCATCCGGTGCGGCGAGGACCGCATCGACCGGCACGTTGCCGTCGGTGTCGGTGAGGTGGAAGTCGATGATCACCCGACGCCGGTCGGGCTGGTCGTCCTTCACGTCCTGGGGTGAGAACCGGAGGATGGCCTCCTGGACCAGCCGGCGGATCTGGACCAACGAGATCTTGGTGACCGCTTGGGCGAGTCGCTGGTCGACATAGGCCGCGCCCTCGACCGGGAGCGCGATGGTGGCGCGGGCGATCTTGCGGGCCTTCCACACCACCAGTCGTCCGGCGGTGACCGCGGCCCACAGCCTGGGGAGGCGCTGCCGCAACTCGAGGGCCTCACCGAGGTAGGCGCACCCCGACTCCGAGGACAGGCCCAACGCGGCGGCGAGGTCGTAGGCCGCGAACTCCTCGACCACCGGCGCACCCCGGCCGGCCAGATGCAGCGGGCACTCCCCGAACGACATCCGGTCCGGCACGTCGTCCTCGTTGTCGATGGTGTGCTCGGCCGCCCACGCCAGCACCGCGTGGAGTTTGGCGACCTCGGCCTCGCGTACCACCGTCTCGGCGGCGCGGACCGCGGCGAGGGCCGGGTCGGCGTGGCGGGTGGTTGTGGGCATGTCTGATTCTACCGCGGTTTGCGTTGATTCGCCAGTGTGTTCTAGTGAGGGTGTGGGTTGGTTCTCGATGGTCGGGTCGGCTTGTGGGCGCCGGGGTTTCGTCGGCGCTCGCTTGCGCTCGCTTGCTCAACCTCCGGCGGCCTGGCCGCACGTCGGCTGCGGGGTTTCGATCAGTCAATGGGCGCTCGCTGGCGCTCGCTCGCTCAACCTCCGGCGACACGGCGCGTCGACTGCGGACCGGTCAGGGGTGGCCGCGCAGGCGGCGGCGCGGGCGGAGCCCGTGCCGGCAGCGCGTCGGACCAGCCGATCGAGCGAGGCTCGCGGTCAAGGACGGCGAAGCCGCCACGCAGTGGCGCGAGCGCAGCGAGCGTCCTTGACGGCGAGACTCGGTCGGCTACGCGCGCGGCCACCCCACCACCCTGGTCAGCGGATGCACCGAGGCAACAAGAGCCCGCCACAGTCTCGCAATCGGTCGCCGGGGTTTCGTCAGCGCTCACTGGCGCTCGCTTGCTCAACCTCCGGCGGCTGGCGCTCGCTCGCTCAACCTCGGGTGTCGAGTCGATCGGGGTGGTGGACCACGGCGGAGGGACGGTGGGGGTCCAGGAGCTCGGTGAGGCCGATCCGCTCGAAGCCGGGGAGGAGGGTGTCCATGCCTCCGCGCAGCTTCGCAGCCCACTCGTCGGCGTAGAGCGGGACGAGGGCGAGCAGCTCGATGGAGGGTCTGGCGTCGCGATGGATGGTGCGGAACTCGTCATCCAAGACGATCGGTGGCAGCACCGCCATGGCGCAGAAGTCTGTGCTCGCCGAGTACGGCGTAGGCGGCTCGCCGTGGGGGATGCCGTGCCAGTAGCCGAGCCAGGTGTGCCGCTGCTGCGGCAGGCGCGCCAGGAGGCGCAGCTGCTCGATCGGCCACGCGGTCGACGCGGCGGTCAGGGACCAGTCGGGCGGCAGCATCAGCATCAGCTCCACGAACCCGAACCCGTGCTCGCGCTGCGGGGGCGGGATGTGCTGCTCGACGGCGCTCATCCCGCAGGTCACCAGTGTCTGGTAGGGGTGCTCGGGCGTCGGCGCCACCACCAGGACGTCGAGACGCCGGCCGACCGGCCTCATGTCGCGCAGCACTGAGGTGACCGCCCCCAGGTGCCGCTCCAGGTGAGCCGTCATCGCCGCCTCGAGCTCCATGGCGCGGAGCGTAGGGCATCACGGCAGCCGACAGAACACCCGAGTCAGGCGAGTCGACGCTGCATGGCAAGCCGGACGACGGCGGCGTCAGCGTGCCGATGACGTCCGCGTCGGCCTAGTCGACCCAGCGCCGGGCGAAGATGTCGGTGATGACTCCGACAGCGCCGCCAGCAGGGCGCGGACGGCGGGGGAGTCGCTCATCGTGCGGCGATGGACGACGACGACGTCGCGGGTGGGCACCGGGTCGCGTGCGGGGATCGCGACCAGCTGCTCGCCCAGGGTCGCGCGGCCCAGGCGGGGTACGAGTGCGATGCCGAGACCGGCGCGGACCAGGGCGAGGTGCGAGTCGAACTCCATTGACTCGTGGGCGATGCGCGGACGACGTCCGGTGCCGTCGTACATGCGACTGAGCCACTGGCGACAGATGGTCCCATCGGGCGTGGCGATCCAGTCCTCCTCGACGAGATCGGCAGGAGTGAGCACTGCTCGCTGTGCGAGCGGGTGATCGCGATGGAGGATGACGTCGGCCTCGTCATGGCCGATCGAGCATCGCGCCACGTGCTCTGGCATGTCGATGGGGACGTCGCCCCACACGTGTACGACGCCGACCTCGAGTTCACCGGTGGCGACCAGGCCGACCGCGTCCCACGGCTCGCACTCGACGAGACTGATCCGCAGGTCTGGGTGCTCGTCTAGGAGGCGCCGGACCACGGGTGCCACCAGGCCGCGCATCGCGGTGGAGAACGCGCCGAGTCGCAGGTGCCCGGCGACCCGCTCGGTGCGCCGGTGCAGGCCGGCCTCGACCTCCTCGAGGTCGGCGAGCAGCCGCCCGCCGGCGTCGACGAGGTGACGTCCCTCGCCGGTGAGCATGACGCCGCGGCCCACCCGTTCCAGGAGCGCGACACCGGTGTCGCGCTCGAGCCGCTTGACCTGCTGGGAGACCGCGCTGGGCGTGAAGCCGAGCGACTCGGCCGCGGCCACCACCGAGCCGTGCCGATCGACCGCCCGTAGCGAGCGCAGCGCGTCGAGATCGATCATGTACGAACACTACCGAATAAGATGCAGGATCATTCGCTGGTGCTTCACGGTTTCGGTGTCGACACTGGAGCGGTGAACCGCCGCGACTCCCTCCTCGCCGCCTTCGTGGCGACCATCTGGGGCTTCAACTTCGTCGTCATCGACTGGGGCATGGACGGCGTGCCGCCGCTGCTGTTCGCAGCGATCCGGTTCACGGTCGTGCTGCTCCCGGCGATCTTCCTCCTCCCACGCCCCGACCTGCCGTGGCGCACGCTGGCGGCGGTGGGGGCGTTCATGTCGCTGGGCCAGTTCGGCTTCCTCTACGTGGCCATGGACGCCGGGATGCCGCCCGGTCTCGCTGCGCTCGTGCTCCAGGCCCAGGTCATCTTCACCGTCGCGATCGCTGCCGGAGTGCTGCGTGAGCGACCCACCGCGACCCAGACGCTCGGCGTGTTGGTGGGCAGTGCCGGACTGGTCGTCGTCGGCCTCGGGCGCGGCGGGCACGTGCCCCTGACAGCGCTGGCGCTGTGCCTGCTCGGGGCGCTGTCTTGGGGGATCGGCAACGTCGTCTCCCGCGCCTCGGGGGCCAGCGGCGGCCTGGCGCTGACGGTGTGGTCGGCCGCGGTGGTGCCCGTGCCCCTGTTCGCGCTCTCGCTCCTGGTCGACGGCCCCGCCGCCGTCGCCGCCGGCCTGGGCGCCTTCGGCTGGCAGGCTGCTCTCTCCACGCTCTACACCGCGGGCCTGGCGTCCCTGGTGGGCTACGGGATCTTCAACACCCTGCTCGGCCGCAACCCGTCGGCCGCCGTGGTGCCGTGGGTGCTGCTCGCGCCGGTCGTCGCGATGGCCTCGGCCGCCGTGCTGTTGGGCCAACGCCCGAATGCCGCCGAGACGGTCGGCGGGGTCGTGATGGTGCTGGGAGTCCTGGTCGCGCTCAGGCCCGCGCGGTCAGGGATCCGGTCACGAGACCGGGCGCCCGCTCTCGGTGAATGCCGGGACGCCGGAGACGGCGGCACCGAGCGCCGCCTCGACCCGGCGTGCGGTGAAGTCGGTGCACCGGTCGACGGCCTCCTCGAGGGTGCAGAACCGCGCGGTGCGGATCTCGCGGGCCTCGTGGACGATCCGGTCGGTGATCGAGGCCGGGTGGACCCCGCCGTCGAAGACGAGGCACAGGGCGTCGTCCCAGCCGCCCCACGGCGGTAGCCAGTCGGTGAGCAGGAGCGGTCCGGCGTCGATGGTGAGTGCGAGCTCCTCGGCGACCTCGCGGCTGACCGCGACCCGCGGCGACTCGCCGACCTCGACCACGCCGCCCGGCAGATCCCAGTCCTGCTTGTAGGTGAGCTGGCACAGCAGCACCCGCGCTTCCGACTCCGGGGAGTCACGGATGAGCATCTGCGCGATCGCCCGCTTGCGCGGCAGGAACGAGTTCAGCAGCGCCCGGAAGGCGCCCGGCTCGCTCAGCGGCGGGTCCGAGGCCAGCCGGGCCAGGACGACGTACTCCTCGGCCTCGGGGCGATCGCCCGTGCCGGCCACGACCCGCTCGATGCCTTCGCGGCGCAGTCCGCTGCGATTGGCCACGCGCAGCGAGGAGGCGTTCTCGGGCTCGATCCGCGCCTGGACGCGGCTCAGGCCCCGGCCACCCTGGTCGACCGCGGTGAGGGCCCAGTCGGTGATGCTGCGGACCGCCCGCGCGGCCCACCCGTGGCCGCGCTGCCCGGCGTAGAGCCAGTAGGACAGCTCGCCGGTGTGCTCGCCGACCGAGCGCAGCTCGACGGTGCCCACTGGGGTGCCGTCGACGTCGATCACGAAGCTGAAGCGTCCGTCGTCGGGCCCGTCGCGCCAGCCACGGACCACCTCGCGCCAGCGGTCCAGGCTGGGCCGGTCGGCCTCGCCGAACCAGTAGCGCACCTGCTCGTCGTGGCCCTCCCAGGTCGGCTCCACGTCGCTCTCGCGCCACGGTCGCAGCGTGACGACGCCGTCGGTGAGCGTCGGCAGGGTGCCGGGGGACTCGGGATCGGTGCTCACCACCTCAGGCTAGGCCGTGGCTCCCAAACGCCTGGCAGCGCCACCGCCGCGCAGGACGCGGCTGGCTCGGCGCCGGTGCGACCGAATCAGAAGTACTGCTCGGAGGCTCGGGTGACCTCGGCGAAGGTCGAGGTCGAGCCGTCCTCGTGCAGCAGCAGGACGGCATAGGGCTCGAAGTCGTCGCCCGCCTCCATTCCCGGGCTGCCTACCGGCATGCCGGGCACGCTCAGGCCCCGTGATCCGGCCGGTCGATCGGCCAGGTAGGAGGCGAGGATCGGGGCCGGCACATGGCCCACGAACAGCGCGCCGCTGCTGTGCCGGGTGAGGTGACAGGACTGGACGTCGGCGGCGACGTCGTGCGCGGCGAAGACGTCGTCGAGAGAGTCCGGGTGGTCCACGGTGACGGTGAACCCGCTGTCCTCCGCGTGCTCGATCCACCCACCACAGCAGCCGCACGTGGGGTCCTTCGACACGGCGAGGTCGCCGCCCACCGGCGTCGCGGAGCCGCCCTGCGCCGGAGTGCGACTCGGCGTCGAGGGCCGGCTCGGCGCCTCGGACCCGCAGCCCGACAGGGCGATGGCACCACCTGCCAGCGCCAGTCCGATCAAGCCACGTCGACCCGTCCGCATGCCCATGCCGGGACCATAGCCAGTGGTCCCAGTGCGGAGGTCCTAGGCCGGATCCGACGCCTCGACCGCCACGGTGCGCGCCTGCGCGGCCGCGCCCTCGGCGGACTCCTGCGTCGCCTCCACGTCCGGCTCGCGCCGCAGCCACAGCGTCCCGAGCGGAGGCAGGACGACGTCGGCGTGGGCCGGCATGGAGCCGTGCTGCCCCTCGACCGCGGTGACCGAGCCGAGGTTGCCGACGCCGGAGCCGCCGTAGACGTCGGCGTCGGTGTTGACCACCTCGCGCCAGACCCCCGCCGAGGGGAGACCGACCCGGTAGCCGTCGTGGGGGATCGCGGCGAAGTTGCTCACGCACACCAGATCGGGGTCGGTGGCCGGGTCGGCGGCGCGCCGCACGAAGCTGTAGACGTTGCGGCCCGCGTCGTCGGCGTCGATCCAGGCGAAGCCCTCCGGCGACCCGTCGAGCGCCCACGCGGCCGGGGTGTCGGCGTAGGTGTGGTTGAGGTCGCGGACCAGGTCGGCCAGGCCCCGGTGCTCGGGGTGGTCGAGCAGCCACCAGTCGAGCTCACGAGACTCCGCCCACTCCGACTCCTGGCCGAGCTCGGAGCCCATGAAGAGCAGCTGCTTGCCCGGGTGGGCCCACATGTAGGCGTAGTAGGCCCGCAGCGTGGCCAGCTGCTGCCAGCGGTCGCCGGGCATCTTCCGCAGCAGTGAGCCCTTGCCGTGCACCACCTCGTCGTGCGACAGCGGCAGCACGTAGTTCTCGCTCCACGCGTAGGTGATCGCGAAGGTCATGTCGTGGTGGTGGAACTGGCGGTGCACGGCCTCGCGGTGGAGGTAGTCGAGCGTGTCGTGCATCCAGCCCATGTTCCACTTGAAGCCGAAGCCCAGGCCGCCCTGCGACGTCGGCGCGGTGACGCCGGGCCACGACGTCGACTCCTCGGCGATGGTGCAGATGCCGGGCACGCGCCGGTAGACCGTGGCGTTCATCTCCTGGAGGAACTGCACCGCCTCGAGGTTCTCCCGGCCGCCGTACTTGTTCGGCTCCCACTCGCCCACGTTGCGGGCGTAGTCGAGGTAGAGCATCGAGGCGACGCCGTCGACGCGCAGGCCGTCGCAGTGGAAGACCTCCAGCCAGTACAGCGCGTTGGCGTAGAGGAAGTTGCGCACCTCGGGCCGGCCGAAGTTGAAGATGTGGGAGCCCCACTCCTGGTGCCAGCCGCGCTGGGGGTTGGGGTCCTCGTAGAGCGGGGTCCCGTCGAACCGGGCCAGCGCCCACTCGTCGGTGGCGAAGTGCCCGGGCACCCAGTCGAGGAGGACGCCGATGCCGGCCTGGTGTAGCCGGTCGACCAGGCGGCGGAACCCGTCGGGATCGCCGAAGCGCGAGTCGGGCGCGAAGTAGGACGTGACGTGGTAGCCCCACGACCCGCCGAACGGGTGCTGCATGACCGGCATCAGCTCGACGTGGGTGAAGCCGAGCTCGGACAGATAGGGCACCAGCCCGTCGGCCATCTCGTCGTAGGACCAGAACCCGCCGCCGGGATGCCGCTTCCACGAGCCGAGGTGCATCTCGTAGATCGACATCGGCTCCGCGACCGGGTTGCGCTCGGCCCGTGCGGCCATCCAGTCCGAGTCGCCCCACTCGTGGTGTGACTCGAAGACGCGGGAGGCGGTGCCGGGCGGCACCTCGGACCACGAGGCCATCGGGTCGGCCTTCTCACGCCAGGTGCCGTCGGCGCCGAGCACGGCGAACTTGTAGGCCGCACCGCTGCCCACACCGGGCACGAAGAGCTCCCAGACCCCCGAGGTGCCGAGCTGACGCATCGGGTGCTCGCGGCCGTCCCAGCTGTTGAAGTCGCCCTTGACCCGCACCGCTCGCGCCGAGGGCGCCCAGACGGCGAACGACGTCCCGACGATCTCCGCGTCCGGATCGTCGGGCAGCGGCTCGGCGTAGCGGTGCACCCGGGCGCCGAGCACCTGCCAGAGGTTCTCGTGACGCCCCTCGTTGACCAGGTGCAGGTCGATCTCGCCGAGGGTGGGCAGGAATCGGTAGGGGTCGTCGACCTCGGTCTCGCCCTGCCCGTAGTCGACGACGACGCGGTAGCCCGGCACCGACTCGGCGGCCACGGCTCCGACCCAGATGCCGCCGTGCTCGTGCTCCAGCGGCACCTCGGTGTCACCGAAGCGCACCGCGACCCGCTCGGCCAGTGGCTTGAGGACCCGGAAGGTGACCGCGCCCTCGCTGGGGTGCGGACCGAGGACGGCGTGGGGGTGTCCGTGTTCGCCCCGCACGATCTGCTCGAGCTCGCCGGAGTCGACCTGCGCCGGCAGGGGGACCGCCGGTGAGGGTGAGGAGGGCACCGGGGAGTCGGGCGAGGCGGGGGAGGCTGGGGGTTGCTCGGGAGTGGTCGGCATGGTGGCTCCGATCCTGGCGATGGCGGCGAGCGGGATCTCCACCCACGTGGGTCTGTTGCGGGTCTCGTAGACCGCCTCGTAGACGGCCTTGTCGGCGACGTAGGCGTCGACGAGGGTCTGCTGCTCGGGGGTGAGCGCGCCGCCGGCATAGGCGGTGAGGAACGCGCGCTGGCTGCGGTCGGCCCACTCCTGCCCGTGCTCGGCGCGCGCCACCCCGGGGTGAGCGGATGCCGCGGCGGCCGGGGCGTAGTCGAAGGAGCGCAGCATCCCGGCGACGTCGCGCCAGGGGGAGTCGGGCAGGACCCTTTCGGCCAGGGTCTTGGCGGGCTCGCCCTCGAAGTCGACGATCTTCCAGCCGCTCGGCGTGCGCAGGGTCTGGCCCAGGTGCAGGTCGCCGTGCACGGTCTGGACGTCGATGTGCGGCAGCGCTGCGAGTGCGTCATAGGCGGCGCGCAGGGCGGGAGCATGCGGCGCCAGCCCGGGCACGATGCCGAGCGCGGACTCCAGCCGAGCGCTCATCGCCGCGGCCAGGGCGGTCGGCGTGGGCGAACGCGGGTCGTCGGCGCCGATCGGCAGCTCGGCGCGCAGTGCGCTGTGGACCTCGCGCAGCGCGCCACCGAGGCGGGCGGCGTCGGCGGTGAAGTCGCCCGGTGCGCGGTCGGGGCCGGACACGCTCGCCAATGCGAGGTCCCAGCCGTCGGTGGCGCCGCGCAGGAACTGCTGGAGCATGCCGAGGTGGGTCCCGCCCAGCGACACCCAGCCGTAGAGCTGGGCCACGTGGGGCGAACCGGCCCGGGTGAGCGCCTCGTGCACGGTGATGTCGGGGTTGGCGCCCGGGGTCACCTTGCGGAACAGCTTGAGCACCGAGGCGTCGCCGAAGACCACCGAGGAGTTCGACTGCTCACCGGCGAACAGCGAGCCGGCCGCGTCGACGTCGAGATCGAGGCCGGGCAGCCGGTGGAAGCGCAGCGCACCTGCGCGGGCCGCCTGGTCGTCGGCGGTCTTGAAGCTGCGCAGCCACAGCGTCGTCGAGCGCGGATCGTGGAGCGCGTCGTAGGCGTGGACCCGGCCGGACGCGGGGTCGTTCCACGTCCCGACGTGGGCGCCCTCCAGCGCGGGCATCGCCGCGGGGTAGTAGGCCAGCGGGACCTGGTAGACCTCGCGCTCGTTGTCGGCGTACTCGACGGCGACGAGGAGCACGTCGACCACCGGGGCGTCGTCTCGGACGATCTCGTCGCCGGCTGCCCCGAGGCGTCCGACGCTACGAGCGCCGGTGATCTTGAACGTGCGTCCCTTGCCGCCGAACCAGCGAGCCTGAGCGAGGAAGGGCGCGAGGATCGCCGGGTCGAAGGGGGCGTCGACGGGAGTGGGGCCCGGCCCCATCAGGGCCGCCGGATCGTGAGGATGTGGGCCGGCTCCTCGAAGGGGTCGAGCCGGACGTAGTTGTGCTCGCCCCACGTCCAGTCGACACCGGTCAGCTCGTCGTGCACGACGAAGGTGTCGCCCCAGTCGAGACCGAGGGCCGGCAGGTCGAGGTGCACGGTGGTCTCGCGAGCGGCGTGAGGATCCAGGTTGAGCACCACCAGCACCGTGTCGTCGCTGCCGTCGGACGACTCGCTTCCGCCGGGCGCGCCCGCGGTGCCCGCGCGCTTGGAGAACACCAGCACGTTCTCGTCGTCGGCACCGTGGATGGCCAGGTTGCGCAGCTGTTGGAGGGCGAGGTGATCGCGGCGGATCTGGTTGAGCCGGGTCAGGTACGGCGCCAGGGAGCGCCCCTCGGCGTCCGCGGCCTCCCAGTCGCGGATCCGGATCTGGTACTTCTCCGAGTCGAGGTACTCCTCGCTGCCGGGCTTGACCGCCACGTGCTCGAACAGCTCGAACCCGGCGTAGACGCCCCAGCTCGGCGAGCTCATCGCCGCCAGGGTGGCGCGGATCTTGAAGGCCGCCGGACCGCCGTACTGGAGGTACTCGTGGAGGATGTCGGGGGTGTTGACGAAGAAGTTCGGGCGCATCACGTGGTCGGACTCCGAGCTCACCTCGCGCAGGTACTCCTCGATCTCCCAGCGCTCGGTGCGCCAGGTGAAGTAGGTGTAGCTCTGGTGGAAGCCGATGGCGCCCAGGCCGTGCATCATCGGCGGCTTGGTGAACGCCTCGGAGAGGAAGATCACGTCGGGGTCGGTGCGCCGGACCTCGGCCAGCAGCCACTCCCAGAAGGCGAGCGGCTTGGTGTGGGGGTTGTCGACCCGGAAGATCCGCACCCCGTGCTTCATCCAGAGCCGCACCACGCGCAGGACCTCCCGGCAGATCCCGGTGGGGTCGTTGTCGAAGTTGACCGGGTAGATGTCCTGGTACTTCTTGGGGGGGTTCTCGGCGTAGGCGATGGTGCCGTCGGCGCGGGTGGTGAACCACTGCGGGTTGCTGGTGACCCACGGGTGGTCGGGAGCTGCCTGGAGGGCCAGGTCGAGCGCGACCTCGAGGCCCAGCGCCCCGGCGCGGGCGACGAAGGCGTCGAAGTCGTCGAAGGTGCCCAGGTCGGGATGGATCGCGTCGTGGCCGCCGAAGCGGCTGCCGATCGCCCACGGTGAACCGGGGTCGTCCGGGCCCGGAGTCAGGGTGTTGTTCGGGCCCTTGCGGTTGACCTCGCCGATGGGGTGGATCGGCGGCAGGTACACGACGTCGAAGTCCATCGCGGCCACGGCGTCCAGTCGCTCGGCGGCGGTGCGGAACGTGCCGCTGACGACCTTCCCGGTCTCCTCGTCGAGGTAGGCGCCCTCGGAGCGGGGGAAGAACTCATACCAGCTGCCGAACAGCGCGCGCTGCCGGTCGGCGTAGGCGCGGAAGGGTCCGACGACGGTGAGCAGGTCGCGCAGCGGGTGCGCGTCGAGGGCGGCGCTCACCTCGTCCGAGAGCAGCTGGGCCAGGCGCGCCTCGGGGGGCCGACCGTTGTCGCCGGCGTCGAGGGCGGCTGCGAGCGCGGCCTCGAGCACCGCGCGGTCGGCGGTGGCCTCGGCGGGCAGGTCGGCCAGCACCCGCTCGAGCAGCAGCCCCGCTTCGGTGAACATGAGCTCGACGTCGATGCCGGCCGGGACCTTGATCCCGGCGGCGTGACGCCAGGTGGCGACGGGGTCGGACCAGGCGCGCACCTCGAAGGTCCAGGGCCCGGGCTCGTCGGGGGTGACCCAGGCGACGTAGCGGTCCACGGGGTCGGCCAGGCGCACCATCGGCACCGGCGGACGCCGCTCGCCGGCGGGGGAGGTGAGGACCACGTCGGCACCGAGGGCGTCGTGCCCCTCGCGGAAGATCGTGGCCGAGACGGGGAACGCCTCGGCGGCCGTCGCCTTGGCAGCGAGTCGTCCGAGATCGACGACGGGATGCACGTCCAGGATGGGGATACGACCGACCATGTCCTCCACCCTTGCGGTTCGCTCCCGGCCGTGCAAGCCGACCGGGTCGCTGCCGCGCGGCCTCGGTGGACGATTTCTTGGATCGATCCAAGAAATGTCGGTACCGTCGGCTCGTGCGTGCCATCCGTCGATTCATCGTCCGCCCCGTCCTGCCCGCCGCCCTGGCTCCGCTCGCCGAGCTGGCCGGGAACCTGCGCTGGTCGTGGCACCCCGAGACCCAGGACGTCTTCGCCGAGGTCGATCCGGACCTGTGGGAGTCCACCGGCCGCGACCCGGTGCGTCTGCTCGGCGCGGTCAGCCGGGAGCGCTTCGCCGAGCTCGCCGACGACGCGGCGTTCCTCGAGCGGCTCGGCCGGGCCCGCTCGGACCTTGAGACCTATCTCACGGGCGAGCGCTGGTACCAGCGACGCCTGGCCCCGGGCACCGACGAGGCCGCACCGGGCCCACGGGCGATCGCCTACTTCTCACCCGAGTTCGGCATCACCGCCGTGCTGCCGCAGTACTCCGGGGGTCTCGGCATCCTCGCCGGCGACCACCTCAAGGCCGCCAGCGATCTCGGCGTCCCGATCATCGGCGTCGGCCTGCTCTACAAGCACGGCTACTTCAAGCAGTCGCTCTCGCGCGAGGGCTGGCAGCAGGAGACCTACCCGGTCCTCGATCCCGACGAGCTGCCGATCTCGCTGCTGCGCGAGCCCGACGGGCGGGGCGCCACGATCGCGATCCAGATGCCCGACGGGCCCGACCTGATTGCCCGGATCTGGGTCGCCAGCGTCGGGCGGGTGCCGCTGCTGATGCTCGATACCGATGTCGAGGGCAACCCCGATCACTACGTCGACATCACCGACCGGCTCTACGGCGGCAACTCCGAGCACCGGCTGCGCCAAGAGCTGCTGCTCGGCGTCGGGGGCGTCCGTGCGCTGCGTGCCTACGCCCGGATCACCGACACCCCCGCGCCCGAGGTCTTCCACACCAATGAGGGCCACGCCGGCTTCCTCGGTGTCGAGCGGATCCGCGAGCTCACCGTGGCCGAGGACGGCCCGCACCTCGACTTCGAGACCGCGCTCGAGGTCGGGCGCGCCTCCACGGTCTTCACCACCCACACCCCGGTGCCCGCGGGCATCGACCGGTTCCCCCGCTCGCTGGTGGAGCAGTACCTCAACGTCGACGCCGGCGCGACCCCCGGCGTCCCGACCGAGCGGATCTTGGCCCTCGGCGCCGAGGACTTCGCCGACGGCGACGCCTCGGTGTTCAACATGGCCGTGATGGGCTTCCGACTCGCCCAGCGCGCGAACGGCGTCTCGCGGCTGCACGGCGAGGTGAGCCGCGGCATGTTCCGTGGCCTGTGGCCGGCCTTCGACGAGGCCGAGGTGCCGATCGGGTCGATCACCAACGGCGTCCACGCCCCCACGTGGGTGGCGCGCGAGGTGATCGCGCTAGCGGCCTCGCAGGGCGCCGACCCCGACGGCGACGACGACACCGACGCCTTCTGGGACGCCGTCGACCGGGTTCCGGGGGGCGAGGTCTGGGCGGTCAAGCGGGTCCTGCGCGAGCGGCTGGTCCACGACGCCCGGCGCCGGCTGGCGAAGTCGTGGGAGAAGCGCGGCGCGGCCAAGGCCGAGCTGAAGTGGATCGAGGACGCGCTCGACCCCGACGTGCTCACCATCGGCTTCGCGCGCCGGGCCGCCTCCTACAAGCGGCTGACCCTGATGATGCGCGACCAGGAGCGGCTCAAGGCGCTGCTGCTGGACCCGCAGTGCCCGATCCAGCTGGTGATCGCGGGAAAGGCGCACCCCGCCGACGACGGCGGCAAGAAGCTCATCCAGGACATCGTCCGGCTCTCCGACGACCCCGAGATCCGCCACCGCATCGTCTTTCTGCCCAACTACGACATCGCGATGGCCAAGCCGCTCTACCCCGGCTGCGACGTGTGGCTGAACAACCCGCTGCGGCCCTACGAGGCCTGCGGGACCTCTGGCATGAAGGCCGCGCTGAACGGCGGCCTGAACCTCTCGGTCCTCGACGGGTGGTGGGACGAGTGGTACGACGGCGAGAACGGCTGGGCGATCCCGACCGCCGACGGCGTCGACGACGTCGACAAGCGCGACGACCTCGAGGCCGCGGCGCTCTACGACCTGATCGAGAACGAGGTCGCCCCGCGCTTCTACGACCTCGACCACGACGGCGTCCCGACCCGCTGGGTCGAGATGATGCGGCACACGCTGAAGTCGCTGGGCCCCAAGGTGCTGGCCACCCGCATGGTGCGCGACTACACCCGCATGCTCTACGTGCCGGCCGCCGTCAACGCCCGCGCCCTGAACTCCGACTACCACGGCGCTCGCGAGCTGGCCGCCTGGAAGGCACGGGTGAAGGCGGCCTGGCCCGAGGTGCGCGTCGAGCACGTGGAGACCAGCGGCGTCGGCGACGCCGCCGAGGTGGGGGGAGTGCTCAGCGTGCGTGCCTTCGTCTCTCTCGGCTCGTTGAGCCCCGAGGACGTCGAGGTGCAGCTGGTCCACGGCCGCGCCCGCTCCGACGACACCCTCGTCGACACCGAGACCCTGGACCTGACCGCCGCAGAGACCTACGAGGGCGGCCGGTTCCGCTTCGACGGCTCCTTCACCCTCGAGCGCAGCGGGCCGTTCGGGTACACCGTCCGGGTCGTGCCGCGCAACGGGCTGCTCAGCTCCTACGCCGAGCTCGGGGTCGTCGCCGTCGCCTGATCCTGGGCCGGCCGGTCAGATCGGGCAGGCGGGCACCGGCAGCGATGCGGGTCCCTGGATGAACAGGTTGGAGATGTAGCCGGCGATCGGGCTGGAGATCTTGGCCCAGCGGTCGTTGGTCATCCCGTCGTAGGTGACCGTCTCGCCGATCGCCTCGCACACGACGTAGACCGTGGTCGGGTTGGCGAGGTTCCCGACCGGCGTCTGGGTCGTGTCGGGGGAGGGACGCACGTTCACGCCGGTCGCGTACATGTGGAACGGCGTGCCCTCAGGAGGCTGCGGCGGGTCACCACCCATGGCGGCAGCGACGTCGGCGCGCATCGCGTCGAGGTCGATGAACGAGGGGTCGATCTTCCCGCTGGTGCTGGTCTCCCGGTGCCCGCGGGCATAGGACGCGTCACGGCCGAGCTGGGTGAGCACGGCGGCGGTCGCGGCCACCGAGGCGCTGTACTGCGCCGGCGTCATCTCCTGTACCTGCCCGCCGCCGCCATCGCCGGCGTAGTCGATCTCCCACCCGATCAGCATGGTGTTGCCGTCGCCGGCGGGGATCGGGCCCGAGCCGCCGCTGCGGCCGGCGTGGTTGGCACGGTTGCCGCAGATGACGTGGAAGACGCCGTTGTAGTCGACCAGCGCCTGGCACAGCGGCCCGTCGAGGTCGGGGCGCCCGTTGATGCAGATGTTCAGCGCAGGAGCCGGGTTGCTGGCGCTGCTGGGCGCGGCGGTGTGGTGCCACAGCACGCCGATGGGATCGAAGCTCGACCCGGTGCTGCGCGCCATCCAGTCGCCCTCCTCGACGACCTGGACCCCGGCCCCGCGAAGGACGTCAGCGAGCCATGAGATCGGCACGGGTCACCGCCCCACTCTCGATCAGGTCGGCCATGCACTCGGCCTTCGGTGTGGCCTTACCGGGTGCGGCGGCGTTGCCGGGTGCGGCGGAGGCGTCGGCGGACGTCGCGGTCACGGCGAGCAGCACAGGGGCCGCCGCCACCGCGCCGAGGCCGGCGAGGAACTGTCGTCGGTTGGCTGGCATATCGCCATGCCAACACGGATCGGCAGGCCTGGGGTGAGGGGATCCCCTTGACCTCGTGATCGAAGGTCGGGGTGGCCGACGCCGGCGTCTGGTCGGCCGGGACCTCCGGGATTTCCCCGGTCGACCGGGGAAGTATGAACTTGACGGGCGATATCCCGGCCCCCAAGTTCATGGATCGGCCGCCCAGTCGGCTCCGCGGCCACGGCCCGACCGCTAGGTGGCACGCACCTCGCGCAGGACGACGACGCACGGACCGGGCAGGGTGAGCGTCTCGCCGGCGTGGACCTCGCGACCCACCTCGATCGCCGGGTCGGTGGCTAGGACGACCTCGCCGGTGTGGGCCCAGTGGTTGCGCGGGAGCAGCAGGTCGACCGGGTCGGGGCCGCTGTGGAACCAGAGCACGAAGGAGCGGTCCGACTGCTGGCGTCCGTGCCGGTCGGGAGCGCGCAGGGGCGAGCCGAGGATGAAGATGCCGAGGGTGTTGAGGGCCGGATCGTGCCAGTCGGGCGCGGCCATCTCGCGTCCCTCGGGGTGCAGCCAGGCGACGTCCTTGGGGCCGCCGACGATCGTCGGGCGGCCCTCGAACCAGTGCCGCTGCCGCAGCGCCGGGTGCTCGCGGCGCAGCCGCAGTGCGGCCTTGGTGATCTCGTAGACGTCCAGCCAGGCGTCCTCGGCACGCCAGTCGACCCATGAGATGTCGTTGTCCTGGCAGTAGGCGTTGTTGTTGCCGCGCTGGGTGCGGCCCCGCTCGTCGCCGGCGGTGAGCATCGGGACGCCGTTGCTCAGGCACAGCGTCGCCATCAGGTTCGCCGCGCGCCGCCGGCGGCGGGCGATGATCACCGGATCGTCGGTGGGGCCCTCCACGCCGCAGTTGTCGGACCGGTTGTTGTCGGTGCCGTCGCGGTTGCCCTCGCCGTTGGCCTCGTTGTGCTTGTGGTCGTAGCTCACCAGGTCGCGCATCGTGAAGCCGTCGTGGGCGGTCACGAAGTTGACCGAGGCATAGGGCGAGCGGCCGTCGTCGGCGTAGAGGTCGGAGGATCCGGCCAGTCGCGTCGCGACGTCGCGGATGCCGGAGGAGCGTCCTCGCCAGTAGTCGCGGATGGTGTCGCGGTACTGGTCGTTCCACTCCACCCACGGCGGCGGGCACTGACCGACCAGGTAGCCGTCCATGGTGGCGTCCCAGGGCTCGGCGATCAGCTTCACGTTGCGCAGCACCGGGTCCTGCCCGACGGCGGCCATGAAGCGCGAGCGCATGTCGACGTCGCGGTCGGTGCGCGAGAGCGCGGAGAGGAGGTCGAACCGGAAGCCGTCGACCTGCATCTCCTCGGCCCAGTAGCGAAGCGAGTCGAGGATCAACCGCAGAGCGAAGGGGTCGTTGGTGTCGACGGTGTTGCCGCAGCCGGTAGCGTCCCAGTAGACGGCCTCGCCGTCGGCGGTGGTGCGGGTGTAGAAGCCGGTGTCGTCGATGCCGCGGAACGACAGCGTCGGTCCGTCGGCGCCGCCCTCGGCGGTGTGGTTGTAGACGACGTCGAGGAAGACCTCGAGCCCGGCGTCGTGGAAGGCCTTCACCATCGCCTTGAACTCCGTGACCTGCTCGCCCCGCTCGCCGGAGGAGGAGTAGGCGTTGTGCGGCGCGAGGAAGCCGATCGTGTTGTAGCCCCAGTAGTTGGTGAGCCCGCGCTCGGTCACGGCCGGCTCGGAGAGGAACTGCTGGACCGGCAGCAGCTCGACGGCGGTGACGCCGAGGTCGCGCAGGTAGTCGGTGACGGCGGGCGTGGCGAGCCCCCCATAGGTGCCGCGCAGGTGCTCGGGCACCCGGTCGTGGAGCTCGGTCATGCCCTTGACGTGCATCTCGTAGATCACCGTGTCGCGCCAGCGCCGGCGCTTGGGCCGTTCGCCGCCCCAGTCGAAGTGATCGGGTGCGACGACGACCGAGCGCGGCACGAACGGCGCCGAGTCCAGGTCGCTGCGCAGGTCGGGGTTCTGCGGGTCCGCGCCGTAGATGGCGGGATCGACGGTGAGAGTGCCGCTCACCGCGCGTGTGTACGGGTCGAGCAGCAGCTTGGCCGGGTTGAAGCGCAGCCCGGCGGCAGGGTCCCACGGTCCGTCGACGCGCACGCCGTACCGGGTCCCGGGTGCGATGCCGGGGAGCGCGCCGTGCCAGGTGCCGAGGGTGCGCTCGGTCAGCGGGTAGCGGGTCTCGCGCCCGGCGCCGGTGTCGGCGTCGTCGAACAGGCAGACCCAGACGCCGGTGGCGTGGGGGGCGTGGACGGCGAAGTTGGTGGCCTCCTCGGTCCAGGTGGCTCCGAGCGGCTCGTGCCGGCCGGGCCACACCTCGGCCTGCTCGCCGATCTGCTTCCACACTCCCGGGCTCATCGCTCGCCCATGATAGGGCCGCCTCGCCGGACCTCGCCCCGTCGGCCATGATGGGCGGACCGCACCACGCGGATGCGTGGACCGGACGAGGAGAGGATGAGCGGCCGTGGCCGAAGCAGGATCCAACACAGCGGAGTTCGTACGGCTCGAGGTGACCGACGGCGTCGGCACCATCCGGCTCGACCGGCCCAAGATGAACGCGATCAGCGTGCAGGTGCAGGCCGAGCTGCGCGCCGCGGCGGCCGAGGCCACCGAGCGTGACGACGTCCGGGCGGTGGTCGTCTACGGCGGCGAGCGCGTCTTCGCCGCCGGCAACGACGTCAAGGAGATGGCCGACCTCTCCTACTCCGACATGGTGCGGATCTCGGCGTCGGTCTCCTCGGCCACGACCGCGATCGCCAGGATCCCGAAGCCGGTCGTGGCCGCGGTCACCGGCTACGCGCTCGGTGGCGGCTGTGAGCTGGCATTGGCCGCCGACCACCGCATCGCCGCCGACAACGCCACGTTCGGCCAGCCCGAGGTCCTGCTCGGCATCATCCCCGGAGCCGGCGGCACCCAACGGCTCGCGCGACTGGTCGGCCCGAGCCGGGCCAAGGACATCATCTTCACCGGCCGCTTCGTCAAGGCCGACGAGGCGCTGGCCATCGGACTGGCCGATCGCCTCGTCCCGGCCGAGGAGGTCTACGACGCAGCGGTGGCCTGGGCCGCCCAGTTCTCCGGCGCCGCCGCGCTGGCGATCCGGGCCGCCAAGGAGTGCGTCGACCGCGGCCTGGAGACCGACCTGGACACCGGTCTGGAGATCGAGCGGCAGCAGTTCGCCGCGATGTTCGCCACCGAGGACCGCGAGCGCGGCATCTCCTCGTTCGTCGAGAACGGACCGGGCAAGGCCACGTTCGTCGGGCGCTGAGGCCGTCGAGCGACGGGCGCACCCGGACCGGTGTGTCCTATCTCGCACCGGATCCCGCGGTGGACCGGTAGACCGATTCCGTCGGCGCGGCGGTAACCTGCGAGCGTCGCATCATCTCGGGCCACGGCCCGCCGAGTGCATCAGGAGGGGCTCTTCGGAGCCACACCACCATGAACATTGTCGTCTGTGTCAAGCACGTCCCCGACGCCACCGGTGACCGCCGGTTCGAGGCGGACAACACCGTGGACCGGGTCGGAGTCGACGGCCTGCTGTCCGAGCTCGACGAGTACGCCGTCGAGCAGGCTCTCCAGCTCAAGGAGAAGCGCGAGGGCGAGGACATCACCGTCACCGCGCTGACCGTGGGGCCGGAGAAGGCCGTCGACGCGGTCCGCAAGGCCCTGCAGATGGGTGCCGACCAGGGCGTCCACGTCATCGACGACGCCGTCGCCGGCTCCGACTACCTCGGCACCTCCCTGGTGCTGGCCAAGGCGGTCGACAAGATCGCCGCCGAGCAGGGACCGGTCGACCTGGTGCTGCTCGGCATGGCCTCGACCGACGCCTCGGGCGGCGTGGTCCCGGCCATGGTGGCCGAGCGCCTGGGCCTGCCGCAGGTCACCCTCGCCTCGGTGGTCGAGACGCAGGGCGACCAGGTCCGCATCAAGCGCGACGGCGACACCGCCACCGAGGTGATCGGCGGCACGATGCCGCTGGTGCTCTCGGTCACCGACCAGTCCGGCGAGGCCCGCTACCCGTCGTTCAAGGGGATCATGGCGGCCAAGAAGAAGCCGCTGGAGACCTACACGCTCGCCGACCTCGGCGTCGACGCCGGTGAGGTCGGCCTGGGCGCGTCCTGGACCGAGGTCGTCGAGACCGCCGAGCGGCCGCCGCGCACCGCGGGCGAGATCGTCAAGGACGAGGACGGCTCGGGCGCCTCGGCGCTGACCGAGTTCCTGGCCTCGAAGAAGTTCATCTGAGTCCGGCCCGGAACGAAAGAGGAGCAACCACCCATGTCTGAAGTTCTGGTTCTGGTCGACCACGTCGCCGGCGCGGTCCGCAAGCCCACCCTCGAGCTGCTCGCCCTGGCAAAGCGCCTCGGTGAGCCGGCCGCGGTGTTCATCGGCTCGGCCGAGCACGCCGGCGAGGCCACCGCGAAGCTCGCCGCGTACGGCGCGGAGAAGATCTACGTCGTCGACGACGCCGAGATCCGTGGCTTCCTGGTCGTCCCCAAGGTCGAGGCCCTCCAGCAGATCGCAGCGCAGGCCAACCCGGCCGCGATCCTGCTCGTCTCGAGCGCGGAGGGCAAGGAGATCGCGGCCCGGCTCGCGATCCGCCTCGAGTCCGGCCTGATCACCGACGCCGTCGACATCGCCAAGGACGGCACGACCACCCAGTCGGTCTTCGCCGGCAGCTACACCGTGGCCGCCAAGGTGACCCGCGGCATCCCGATCATCACCGTCAAGCCGAACTCGGCGACGCCGGTGGAGACCGCCGGCGCGGGCACCGTGGAGCAGTTCGCGGTCACCATCTCCGACGCCGCCAAGACCGCGCAGATCGTGGCCGCGCAGCCGCGCCAGGCCACCGGTCGCCCCGAGCTCACCGAGGCCGCGATCGTGGTCTCCGGTGGCCGAGGCACCGGCGGCGACTTCGCGCCGATCGAGGCGCTCGCCGACGCCCTCGGCGCCGCCGTCGGCGCCTCCCGCGCCGCCGTCGACTCCGGCTGGATGCCGCACAGCTACCAGGTGGGCCAGACCGGCAAGGTCGTCTCGCCCCAGCTCTACGTCGCCAACGGCATCTCCGGTGCGATCCAGCACCGGGCCGGCATGCAGACCTCCAAGACCATCGTCGCGGTCAACAAGGACGAGGAGGCCCCGATCTTCGAGCTCGTCGACTTCGGCGTCGTGGGCGATCTCCACACGGTCCTGCCCGCTGCCACCGAGCAGATCAACCAGCGCAAGGGCTGAGCCACACTCCGTACGCGCATCAGGCCCCGTCGTCCGATCGGACGGCGGGGCCTGTCGCTGCCTGGACCCGCCGGGTGCTGCACAAGCAAGCGGACGCCGACGAGACCCCGGTACCCGCGTGCGGACTGCTCACCGCGCTTGTGCGCGACTGGGCGGCCCATCTCTGAACTTGTCGGCCGGGATATCGCCCGACAAGTTCAGACTTCCCCGGTCGACCGGGGAAATCCCGGCCCGCCTCCGAGCAGCACAGTTCGGACCCGCCGTCCGGGGGGACGACGGGCCCGAGGGCGGGTGCGGCTATGCGCTGGCGAAGATCACCGCGACGTTGGCGCCGCCGAACCCGAAGGAGTTGTTCAGGGCCGCGATGTCGCCCTGCGGAAGCTCGCGGGGCTTCGTCGCGATGTCGAGCTCGACCTGCGGATCCAGGTTGTCGAGGTTGATGGTCGGCGGGACCATCCGGTCCTGGATCGCCTTGACCGTGGCCACGGCCTCCAGAGCGCCGGCGCCGCCGAGCAGGTGACCGGTCATCGACTTGGTGCTGGTGACCACGACGTCGGAGACGGCGTCGCCGAGCGTCGCGTGCAGCATCAGTCCCTCGGCGATGTCGCCCTGCGGGGTCGAGGTCGCGTGGGCGTTGACGTGCTTGATCGCCGAAGGATCGACGTCGGCCTCGATGAGCGCCCGCTTGATCGCGCGGGTGCCCCCTCGGCCGGCCGGGTCGGGCTGGGCGATGTCGTGGCCGTCGGCAGTGATCCCGGCACCGAGCACCTCGGCGTAGATCTTGGCTCCGCGAGCCCGGGCGTGCTCCTCGGACTCCAGCACCAGGACGCCGGCGCCCTCACCGAGCACGAAGCCGTCGCGTGCGGTGTCCCACGGCCGGCTCGTCTTCGTCGGGTCGCTGCCCTCCTCGCTGCCGGTCTTCGACAGGGCCATCATGTTGCCGAAGGCGGCCATCGGCAGCGGGTGGATCGCCGCCTCCGTGCCACCGGCCACCACGACGTCGGCCCGGCCGAGCCGGATCTGGTCGACGGCCAGCGAGATCGCCTCGTTGCCCGAGGCGCACGCCGAGACCGGGGTGTTGACCGCGGCGCGGGCGCCGACGTAGAGGCTGATGTTGGCCGCGGGGCCGTTGGCCATCAGCATCGGGACCGCCAGCGGGGACACCCGTCGGGGGCCCTTCGCGTTCAGCGTGTCGTAGTTCGACAGGAGGGTCGTGACGCCGCCGATGCCGGTGGCCATCGCGACCCCGACCCGCTCGCCGTCGAGGTCGCCGGACTCCTGGAGCGCGTCGAGACCGCTGTCGTGCCAGGCCTCCATCGCCGCGACCATCGCCAGCTGGGAGCTGCGGTCGAGGCGGCGGGCCTTGACCCGCTCGAGGACGTCGGTGGGGTCGACCAGAGCGGGCGCGCCGATCTTCACCGGCAGGTCGGCGACGAGCTCCTCGTCGAGGTGACGCACCCCCGAACGGCCCTCCAGGAGGGCCGTCCAGGTGGAGGCGACGTCACCGCCGACCGGGCTGGTGGTACCCAGCCCGGTGACGAAGACGCGCGTGCGACCGGCCTGGCTGCTTGGGTTCGCCATGCTCAGGCGGAGGCGCGCTCGATGTAGGCGACGGCGTCACCGACGGTCTTGAGGTTCTTGACCTCGTCGTCGGGGATCGTCACGCCGAACTTCTCCTCGCACGCGACGACGACCTCGACCATCGAGAGCGAGTCGACGTCGAGGTCGTCGACGAAGGACTTGTCGAGCTGGACGTCGTCGGGCTCGATGCCGGCGACCTCGTTGACGATCTCGGCGAGGTCGGCGCGGATCTCTTCGGTGGTGGCCATCAGATGGTTCCTCTCGGTTGCTTGCGTGTGACTGGATGTAGCTCGTGCTTGATCCTGCCGGATCGGGCGCTCCGCCGCGACGGCGGTGCGCCGGTCAGGGGACGACGACGACCTGCGCCGCGTAGGCCAGGCCGGCGCCGAAGGCGATGAGCAGCGCGAGGTCGCCGGACTTGGCCTCGCCCTCCTCGATCATCCGGTGCAGCGCGAGCGGCACGGAGGCCGCGGAGGTGTTGCCCTGGTCGGCGACGTCGCGGGCGATCTTGACGCGTTCGGGCAGCTTCATCGCCCGCGCCATGGCGTCGGTGATGCGCATGTTCGCCTGGTGGGGCACGAAGACGTCGAGGTCCGCGGCGGTGATGCCGGCGCGGTCGATCGCCTCCTGGCCGACCTTGGCCATGGTGAAGGACGCCCACCGGAAGACCGGGTTGCCCTGCATGGTCAACGGCGGCATCTCGGTGGAGCCCACCGCGACGACGTCGCGCCAGTCCTCGCGCTGGCGGATGAAGTCGTAGCGCTCGCCGTCCGAGCCCCACACGGTGGGGCCGATGCCGGGAGTCTCGCTCGGTCCGATCACGACCGCGCCCGCGCCGTCGGCGAAGATGAACGCGGTGCCGCGGTCGTTGCGGTCGAGGATGTCGGAGAGCCGCTCGACGCCGATCACCAGCGCGTAGCGGGCACTGCCGGCCCGGATCATGTCCGAGGCCAGCCCGACCGCGTGACAGAAGCCGGCGCAGGCGGCGGAGATGTCGAAGGCGACCGGGTGCTCGCAGCCCAGCTCGGTGGCGATCAGCGGCGCGACCGCGGGGGTCTGCATCATGTGGCTCACCGTCGCCACGATGACGGCGTCGACCTGGCTGGCCTCGATCCCGGCCTTCTCCAGCGCCTCGCGGCAGGAGGCGACGCTCATCATCTGCACCGACTCCTCGGGAGTGGCGAAACGCCGCTGCTTGATGCCGGAGCGCTGCTGGATCCACTCGTCGCTGCTGTCGATGGCCTCGACGACCTCGGAGTTGGGCACGACGATCGAGGGCCGGTAGGCGCCGACGCCGAGGATCCTGGCGTGCGGCGACCCGGCCGAGGCCTTCAGTGTTCCGGTCACGAGGCGGCTCCCTGGCTGCTCTGGCTGCTCTGGTCGGCGGTGTCGGCGGGTGCACCGTGCTTGGCGCAGAACGCCCGGGCGTCCTCGAGCTGGTCGGGTGTCTTGAGGGCGAACGTCTCCAGGCCCTCGAGGCCCTTGAGTGCGCGCTTGGCGATGCCGGTGAGCGTCCCGGCGGGCGGCATCTCGAGGATGCCGGTGACGCCGAGGTCGGCCATCGCGGTCATGCAGAGGTCCCAGCGCACGGGGCTGGCGATCTGGCCGACGATGCGCTGGAGGATCTCGCCGCCGTCGTCGACGAGTGCGCCGTCGCGGTTGGAGATCATCGGGATCTTGGGGGCGCGGGTCGAGACCGCCTCGGCGAGGCCGGTGATGTGGCCGACGGCCGGGGCCATGTGCTCGGTGTGGAAGGCGCCGGCGACCGAGAGCGGCATCAGGCGCGCCTTGGCGGGCGGGTCCTCGGCGAGGGCGGCGAGCTGCTCGAGGGTGCCGGCGGCCACGATCTGGCCGGGACCGTTGTCGTTGGCGGGAGTGAGACCGTGTCGCTCGAGGGTCGCCAGGACGTCGTCGCGGACCCCGCCGAGCACCGCGGTCATGCCGGTGGGCGTCACGGCCGCGGCCTCGGCCATCGCATTGCCGCGCTCGCGCACCAGGACCATCGCCTGCTCGGCGGTGAGGGCGCCCGCGCCGACGGCCGCGCCGAGCTCGCCGACGCTGTGCCCGGCGACCGCGCCGACGGTGCCGACGGCGTCGGAGGGATGCGGGAAGAGCTCCAGGGCGGTGACCAGGGCGGTGGCGACCAGCAGCGGCTGGGCGATCCGCGTGTCGCGGATGGTCTCGGCGTCGGACTCGGTGCCGTGGTGGGCCAGGTCGATGCCCGCGACGGCCGAGAGCCAGGCCAGGCGGGAGGCGACCGTGGGGCTCTCGAGCCAGGGGCTGAGGAATCCGGGAGTCTGGGCTCCCTGACCGGGGGCGACGATGACCAGCACGGGTGCCACTCTGCCGTGACAGACGACTCCGAGCGCGGCTGGCGCGCACGAATCTCACTGGTTGATCTTTGGAGGGTTCCTACAAATGCGCGCCGCGGCTATCCGGGCGGCGTCCGACCGGACTGGCGCCCCAGGATCAAGGCGATCTGGAGGGTGAGCGCATCGCGGGCCGTGTGCGGGGTGAACCCGGTGAGCTCGGCCACCTGACGCAGCCGGTAGCGCACGGTGTTCGGGTGGACGTAGAGCGCCCGCGCGGTCGCCTCCACCGAGCGACCGGTGTCCAGGTAGGTCCCCAGCGACTGAGCGAGCGTGCCGCGGGCGGCCAGGATCGGCAGGTAGACCTCCTCGACCAGGTGCCGTCGAGCGTGGCCGTCGCCGGCCAGCGCGCGTTCGGGGAGCAGTTCGCTGCTCAGGACCGGCCGCGGCGCCTCCGGCCAGCCGGAGGCGGCCCGGTGGGCCGCGAGCGCGGCACGAGCGGAGAGGTGGGCGTGCTCCAGGTCGTCGGCCACCGGCCCGACCACCACCGCGCCGTCCCCGAACAGGCCGGTGAGGGCGGCGCCGGCCGCGCGCTCGTCGTCGACGCCTCCCACGAGCACCACGAGGCGGTCGCCCTGGACCGCGCAGAGGGCGTCGAGTCGGTGCGTGCGGGCGATGCGGCGGATCTCCTCGAACAGGTCGGTGTCGGTGCGCCGGTCGGGGACCGTTCCCAGCACGACGGCGACATCGCCGTCGGCCGCCCAACCCAGCGCGCTGGCCCGGGAGAGCATCGTCTCGTCGGTCTCGGCGCGCAGCACGGCGTCGACGACCAGGGCCTCGAGCCGCGCGTCCCACGCACCGCGCATCTCGGCGGCCCGGGCGTAGACCTCGGCGGCGGCGAAGGCGATCTCGCGCGCGTAGAGGAGCACCGAGGCCTGGACGTGGGCGACGTCGTCGGCGTCCACGATGCCGTCGACCGAGGACTCCACCGCCTCGATCGACAGCCGCACCAGGTCGACGGTCTGCTGCAGGCTGATCGTGCCGGTCAGCGCCCGGGGAGCGGCACCGAAGACGGAGGCGGCGATGGCGTACGGCGCCAGCGCGTCGTCGTGGTCGGCGGTCTCGGCGGCGTACCAGTCGACGAAGGCTCGGACGCCTGCCTGGACGATCTGCCCGACCCAGGCCTGTTCCTGGGCGCTGAGGTCGCCGAACCAGGGGAGGGCGTCGTCCATGCGGGTCATGGCCGAGGTGCTCAGCGCGCCGCTGGAGCGCACGAGCGCAGCGACGGCCCGCTCGCGGGAGGCGGGCGTGCGGTCGGACACGTGCGTGAGGGTAGGTCATCGCGGGCTACGGGTAGGAGGGGAC
Organism: Nocardioides epinepheli; assembly: GCF_037936805.1. Lineage (NCBI taxonomy): Bacteria > Bacillati > Actinomycetota > Actinomycetes > Propionibacteriales > Nocardioidaceae > Nocardioides > Nocardioides epinepheli. Next base: position 77,026 of record NZ_JBBMMC010000004.1, read on the forward strand.
CGATCTGCTCCGCGCCGGAGCGGGTCGTGGTTGAATTCGGCAGCGGTTTCGAGACGAGGTGAGCCATGGCCCGCAAGCAGGCCCGGCGACAGGACCCCCACGAGGTCCAGTACGTGCAGATGCATGGGCACCGGCGCGCCTTCGTCAAGGCAGGAAGTGGCCCGGCGCTGTTGCTCCTGCACGGGCTCGGCTGTGACCACACCACGTGGGCGCCGGTCATCGACGCGCTCGCTGAGCGCTACACGGTCATCGCCCCCGACCTGCTCGGTCACGGCCAGTCGGCCAAGCCGCGCGCCGACTACAGCGTCGGCGGCTATGCCAACGGGATGCGCGACCTGCTCACGGTCCTCGGCATCGACAAGGCCACCGTCGTCGGCCACAGCTTCGGCGGGGGAGTGGCGATGCAGTTCGCCTACCAGTTCCCCGAGCGCACCGAGCGACTGATGCTGGTCGCCTCCGGCGGGCTCGGCCCCGAGGTCGCCGCCGGGATCCGCGCGATCACCACCCCCGGCTTCCATCAGATGATGGGGGTGCTCGCGCTCCCCGGCATCCGGCACGCCGGAGTGGCCGGGCTGCGGCTGGCCTCGCGCAGCCGGATCCCGGGCACCCGCGACCTCGACGAGGTCGCCCGCATCTACGACACCTTCAAGGATCCGCGCGCCCGGGCGGCCATCCGCCACGTCGTCCGCGCGGTGGTCGACTGGCAGGGCCAGATCGTCACCATGTCCGATCGTGCCTACCTCACCGAGGCGATGCCGATCGCGGTGGTGTGGGGCCTCGACGACTACGTGATCCCGGTCTCCCACGCCCAGAACGCCGCCGCCATCGCGCCGGGCGCCCGCGTCGAGGTGATCGAGAACGCCGGCCACTTCCCGCACAAGGACCACCCGGAGCTCTTCGTCGAGATCCTCCACGACTGGGTCTCCCACACGACCCCGGCCGTCTACTCACGGGCGAAGTGGCGGGGCCTGCTCCGCAAGGGCCGCACGGCGTCCCCCGGCGGCACCCTCACCGTCGTCCCCGACGGCATCACCTCCATCGCCTGACCCTGATTGCTGCCGAGTCGGCGCTTGTGTTGAACACAAACGCCGACTCGGCGGTCAGTCAGGCGTCGCCACCCTCCTGCTTGACGCCGGAGACGGCGGTGGGGTCGTCGATGCGGTACTGCGCGGCGGCCTTGGCGACGACGGCGGGGTCGATCTCGCCGGCGTCGGCCAGCGCCTGGAGGGCGCGGACGACGACCGACTGGGCGTCGATGCGGAAGAACCGGCGCGCCGCGGGGCGGGTGTCGGCGAATCCGAACCCGTCGGCGCCGAGCACCGCGTAGTCGCCGGGCACCCACCGCGCGATCTGGAGCGGCACGGCCGCCATGTAGTCCGACACCGCGATGAACGGGCCGCCCGCGCCGTCGAGCTTGGTGGTGACGTAGGGGACCTGCGGGGTCTGGTCGGGATGCAGCAGGTTGTGGTCCTCGGCGGCGACGGCGTCGCGGGCCAGCTCGTTCCACGACGTGACCGACCAGGTGTCAGCCTGCACGCCCCACTCCTCCGAGAGCAGTCGGGCGGCCTCCTTGACCCACGGGTAGCCGACGCCGGAGGCCATCAACTGCACGCGCGGACCCTCGCCGTCGGCGGTGGAGACCTGGTGGATGCCCTTGAGGATGCCCTCGACGTCGACGTCGTCGGGCTCGGCGGGCTGCTCGACCGGCTCGTTGTAGACGGTGAGGTAGAAGATGACGTCCTCGCCGTTGCCGTCCTTGCCGCCGGTGCCGTACATCCGCTCCAGGCCCGAGCGCATGATGTGGCCGACCTCGTAGGCGAAGGCGGGGTCGTAGTGGACGACGGCCGGGTTGGTCGAGGCGAGCAGCGGCGAGTGACCGTCGGCGTGCTGGAGCCCCTCGCCGGTCAGGGTGGTGCGCCCGGCCGTGGCGCCGATCAGGAAGCCCCGGGCGAGCTGGTCGGCCATGGCCCAGATCGAGTCGCCGGTGCGCTGGAACCCGAACATCGAGTAGAAGATGTAGAACGGGATCATGTGCTCGCCGTGCGTGGAGTAGGACGAGCCGGCGGCGGTGGCCGAGGCCATCGCGCCGGCCTCGGAGATCCCCTCGTGCAGCATCTGACCCTGGGCGGACTCGGTGTACTTCAGCAGCAGCTTGCGGTCCACCGACTCGTAGTTCTGTCCGGCCGGGTTGTAGACCTTGGCACTCGGGAACATCGAGTCCATGCCGAAGGTGCGGTACTCGTCGGGGGCGATCGGCACGATCCGCTTGCCGATCTCGGGGTCCTTCATCCAGTCGCGCAGCAGCCGGACGACGGCCATCGTGGTCGCGACCGGGTGCTTGCCGCCGCCCTTGGCGAGCTCGGCGTAGACCGCGTCGCCGGGAAGCTTGAGCGGCTTGGCGCGCACCTCGCGCTTGGGCATCGAGCCGCCGAGCTCGGCGCGACGCTGCATCATGTACTCGATCTCGGGGGAGTTCTCGCCCGGGCGGAAGAACGGCGCGGCGCCGGTCTCCTCGTACGACCGCTCGAGGTCGCGGTCGGAGATGGGCAGGTAGAGCCGGTCGCGGAACTTCTTCAGGTCGTCCTGGGTGAGCTTCTTCATCTGGTGGGTGGCGTTCTTGCCCTCCAGAGCGTCGATCGTCCAGCCCTTGATGGTCTTGGCCAAGATGACCGTCGGCTGCCCGGCGTGCTTGGTGGCGGCGTCGAAGGCGGCGTAGACCTTGCGGTAGTCGTGTCCGCCGCGCGGCAGCTTCTGGATCTGGGTGTCGCTCATGTGCTCGACCATCCGCCGCAGCCGCGGGTCGGAGCCGAAGAAGTTCTCCCGGACGTAGGCGCCGTCCTCCACGGAGTAGGTCTGGAAGGCGCCGTCGGGCGTGGTGTTCATCTTGTTGACCAGGACGCCGTCGACGTCGCGGGCGAGCAGGTCGTCCCAGCCCTGGCCCCAGATCACCTTGATGACGTTCCAGCCGGCGCCGCGGAAGTTCGCCTCGAGCTCCTGGATGATCTTCCCGTTGCCGGTGACCGGGCCGTCGAGCTGCTGGAGGTTGCAGTTGACGACCCACACCAGGTTGTCGAGCTCCTCGCGGGCCGCGATCCGGATCGCACCGAGCGACTCCGGCTCGGCCATCTCGCCGTCGCCGAGGAAGGCCCACACGCGCTGCTGGGAGGTGTCCTTGATGCCACGGTTCTGCAGGTAGCGGTTGAACCGGGCCTGATAGATCGAGTTGATGCCGGTCAGGCCCATCGAGACGGTCGGGAACTCCCAGAAGTCCGGCATCAACCGCGGGTGCGGGTAGGAGGACAGGCCGGCGTGGGGGCCGTGCTGCACCTCCTGGCGGAAGCGGTAGAGCTGCTCCTCGCTGAGCCTGCCCTCGAGGAAGGCGCGGGCGTAGATGCCGGGGGAGGCGTGACCCTGGATGTAGATCTGGTCGCCGCCGCCGGGGTGGTCCTTGCCGCGGAAGAAGTGGTTGAAGCCGACTTCGTAGAGGCTGGCCGAGGACTGGTAGGTCGCGATGTGGCCGCCGACCTCGAGGCCCTTGCGGTTGGCGCTGGAGACCATCACCGCGGCGTTCCAGCGCAGGAACGCGCGGATGCGCTGCTCGACGTCGTAGTCGCCTGGGAACCAGGGCTCGCGCTCGGGCGGGATGGTGTTGATGTAGTCGGTGCTGCGCAGCGCGGGAACGCCGACCTGGGTCTCCCGGGCGCGCTCGAGCAGCCGCAACATGACGTAGCGGGCACGATCGCGGCCGCGCTCGTCGAGCATCGCGTCGAACGAGTCGAGCCAGTCCTGCGTCTCTTCGGGGTCGATGTCGGGCAGCTGGGTGGGAAGCCCTTCGTGGATCACTGCCGGCACCGAGCCCGCACGCCGATCTGCCCCCGCGCTCTCTTTGTCCGCGCCGGCGCTGGAGTTGGCGCTGGAGTTGTCGGAGGTGTCGACGGAGGCGTCGGCCGAGGTAGGGGTGGTCTCGGTTGCCTTGGCGTCGGTGGTGTCTGGGGTGGATGTGTCGCCGCTCACGACCACATCGTCCCACGGCGCTCGCAGGTACCGAATCGACCCGTCCGGCTACCCGCGGGTAGGCCGATTTTCGGGGCCGCAGCGGCGCCCAGAGAGTGGTCGGAGCGGCCTCTGCGCTTGCAGACTCGGCCCTTCTCCGCTGGACTACGGGCCAACGTATCCGCGCGCGTGCGCGTGGACCGCACCCCCCGACCACCCAGTACCGACTCCGATGGAGGATCCTCAGTGAGCTCGACCGCCGACGGCGGCACCACCCAGACCGAGAACGGCGCCCGCCTGGGCCTCACGACCGGGATGGTCGTCCAGGAACTCGGCTGGGACAACGACACCGACGACGATCTGCGGATCGCGATCGAGGACGCCATCGACGCCGACATGGTCGACGGCGACTACGGGAACGTCGTCGACGCCGTCGTCCTGTGGTGGCGCGAGGAGGACGGCGACCTCGTCGACGGTCTCGTGGAGGCGCTCACCGACCTCGTAGGCGGCGGCTCCATCTGGCTGCTCACGCCGAAGATCGGCCGCCCGAACGCCGTCGATGCCGCCGACATCGCCGAGGCGGCTCCGATCGCGGGACTCTCCCAGACCATCTCTGCCTCGGTCAGCAAGGACTGGGCGGCTACCCGGCTGCTCGCACCGAAGACACCGGCTTGAGCCGGTGGTGCTCCGCGCGCTGACCGGGCACGCGTTCGGCGTGGCGACCGGAGTCGTCGCTGACGTCGCCTCGGCTGGTCGATCTGTGGGTCGCTCGGTCGCGAACCCGGTGGTGGTGCTCGGCCGCGCGGGGATCCTGCAGCCGTACTCTCCACTCACCCTGGCGCGGCTCGGCCTGACCCTGTCGCGCTGGGGCACCGGCCTGGCCGGGGGATACGCCTCGCTCGCGGTGCGCTTCCCCGACCGCACCGCACTGGTCGACGAGTCAGGCGAGCTCACCGTCGCCGAGCTCCACGCCCGCACCAACGCCCTGGCCCACCAGCTGCGCGAGCGGGGAGTGCGCGAGGGCGATCTCGTCGCGGTGCTGTGCCGCAACCATCGTGGCTTCGTGGAGGCGACGGTGGCGGTTGCCAAGCTCGGCGCCGACGTCATCTTCCTGAACACCGCCTTCGCCGGTCCGCAGCTGGTGGAGATCCTCGATCGGGAGAGCCCGGTGGCGCTCATCCACGACGACGAGTTCGCCACCGCGGTCGGCGAGGCGGCGGTGTCGCTGCGCCTGATCGCCTGGTCGGAGGGGGCAGCCGAGGGCACGGAGACCCTGGAGCAGCTGATCGCCACCGGCTCTCGGGGCGATCTCACGCCTCCGGGGCGAACCGGCCGGATCGTGGTCCTGACCTCGGGCACGACGGGGGCGCCCAAGGGCGCGCCGCGCAGCGAGGCCGGGATCGCGGGCGCGGTCTCGATCCTGGGCGCGCTGCCGCTGCGGCAGGGCGGGCGCACCTACGTCGCCGCGCCGTTGTTCCACACCTGGGGATTGGCCCACCTCGCGCTCGCGACCCTGCTGGGTTCGACGGTCGTGCTTCGTCGGCGGTTCGAGCCCGAGGAGCTTCTGCGCACGATCGAGGAGGAGCGGTGCGACGCCGTCGCGGTCGTGCCGGTGATGCTCCAGCGGGTGCTGCAGTTGCCCGCCGAGGTGCTCGACCACTACCGGCTCGACACCCTGCGAGTGGTCGCCAGCTCGGGTTCGGCGTTGGCCGGTGATCTCGCGACCGAGTGGATGGACCGCTTCGGCGACACGCTCTACTCGACGTACGGATCCACCGAGGTGGCCCACGCCGCGGTGGCCGGTCCCGCGGACCTGCGGGCCTGTCCTGGTACGGCGGGCCGTCCGCCGTACGCGGTGACCGTCCGGATCCTCGACGACGACGGCGTCGAGGTGGCCACCGGCGAGACGGGGCGGATCTTCGTGGGCAACGGACTGCTCTTCGAGGGCTACACCGGCGGCGGCTCGAAGGAGGTGCTCGACGGTCTGATGGCCACCGGCGACGTCGGCCGCCTCGACGCCGCGGGCCGCCTGTTCGTCGAGGGCCGCGACGACGAGATGATCGTCTCCGGCGGCGAGAACGTCTTCCCGCAGGAGGTCGAGGACTGCCTGGCCCGCCACCCGGCGGTGCGGGAGGCTGCCGCGGTCGGCGTCGAGGATGCCGAGTTCGGCGCCCGGCTGCGCGCCTTCGTCGTCCCGCTCGATACCTCGGGCAGGATCGAGGAGGACGAGCTCAAGGCCTGGGTGCGCGACCACCTGGCGCGCTACAAGGTGCCGCGCGAGATCGTGTTCCTCGAGGAGTTGCCGCGCAATGCCACCGGCAAGGTGCTCAAGCGGGATCTCGTGGAAGCCAAGCGAAGTCGACAGAGGGGGAAGTCGTGATGAGTGGGCCGGATGGGGGGCTGGTGCTCGGGAGCGCCGCACCCGACTTCACCCTGCGCGACCAGTTCGGCCAGGACGTCACGCTCTCGTCCTACCGGGGGAGCAAGGCGGTGGCGATCCTGTTCTACCCGTTCGCGTTCTCGGGGGTCTGCACCGGTGAGATGAGCGCGATCCGCGATCGCCTCGCCGACTTCTTGACCTTCGACACCGAGGTGCTCGGGATCTCCTGTGACCCGGTGTACTCGGTGCGCGCCTTCGCCGACCAGGACGGCCTCAACTTCCCGCTGCTGAGCGACTTCTGGCCGCACGGGGCGGTCAGCCGCGAGTACGGCGTCTTCGACGAGGAACGGGGCTGCCCGAGACGCTCGTCTTACGTCGTCGATCGCGACGGCGCGGTGCGGTGGGCGGTGCACAACGCGATGCCCGAGGGTCGCGACCTCGAGGAGCACCTGGCGCAGCTGCGCGCCGCCGTCGGTGACCGCTGAGCGACCGGTCCAGACCACTCGATCGATCTTGGCGCTTCACCCTTGACGGGGTAGCGCGGATGAGTACTATTCTCGTGTTGAGCCGCTGGTGACCCGAGACGCCAGCGGCTCAACTCTTTTTCGGGCCCGCGAACAGCCACGGCGGGCCTGACGCGGTGCCGGCGCAGTTCGGGCAGCGGAGTAGGCACTTGTAGGCTTCCGCGCGCGGGCGTGTAGCTCAGCGGTAGAGCGCTTCGCTTACAACGAAGTGGTCGGGGGTTCGATCCCCTCCGCGCCCACCGGTCGGCCCATTGTCGAGCCCACCGACCCGTCCGGCGCGATCACGCCGAACGGGCCACGTGCGCCGAGCGGGTCCGATGTCAGCGCGCGCGCCGCACGGCCATCTTGGTGAGCGGCGCGTACGGCGTGCGTTGCTGGAAGCGCTTGGTGGCGAGGAAGACCGTGACCAGTCGATTGCCGATCCTCACGAAGGTCGCATCGACCTGGAAGGAGTCGCTGCCCGAGCTGCTCCGGAGTCGCATCCCGAACCGGTCCGAGCCCACCCGCGGCGCGGCGAGCCGGGTGACCCGGACGCGCTGGTCTCCTTGGCGGAAGGACCGGCACGCGCTCGGGAATCGCTTGATCTTCTTCATCAGCGCCCGAGCCTTGGCCGTGCTGCCGAGCTGATCGACCCGTGCGAGCATCGACTCCACCTTCGGCGAGCCGTCCGGCAAGTACACCCCGGCGCGTGCGCTCGCGACCGGCACACTCAGATCGCTGGCGCAGTCGCCCGGATTGGGCAGGCTGGTCCTGCGTTCGCGATAGGTGTCGCGGGTGGCGCCGGTGTATCCAGGCACCACCTTCGCGACCTGGGCGACCGTCAGCAGGTCGGCATCGGTGACGGTGGGAGCCGGCGAGACGGCCCTCGCGGGCGCTCCGACGGCCGACCCCGGGTCTGTGGCGGCCAACGCCGGTGCGGGGACGACGAGGGCGACCGAGAGGGTCACCAGGAGTGCGGTGCGCTTCATCGACTGCTCCTTCGGGTGTCTATCGGGCCCGCCGGACGGCGGCGCGGATCAGCGGCGCGTGCGCCTGCGGGCGACGGACGACGTCGTCGGAGTAGATGAGCACCGAGACCAGGCGCTTGCCGACGCGGACCCAGTAGGTGGTGATCTCCTCGACGCCGTTCTCGTCGCGGTGGCGAACCCGGAAGGCAGTGCGGTCGTCGCCGAGGCGCGCGATCGAGATCCGCTTGGTGCGGCTCGTCGTACCGTCGTTCCGCCGCACGCGACACTTGGCCGGGTACCTCTTCAGAGTGCGCATCAGCCGTAGTGCGGTCGCCGGCTTGGCGAACTGGTCGACCTGCTCCAAGACGACCTGGGTGCCAGGTCCTACCCGGTCCCCGGCCCGGGTGAAAGTGGCGTGCCGTCCGCTCGACACCCGTGGGTTCCGCTCGCCTTCGCAATCGACGGGGTCGGGCATGGAGGTGCGTTGCACGCCTGCCACCTCGCGGATGCCGTTCTTGAACGCAGGCAGCGCCTTCGCGACATTGCGGACGGTGAGGACGTCGGCGTTGGTGACGCCGGCTGGCGTCGCCGCTCGACGATCGCCGGTCGACGGCGCCGCCCCCGCCGGGTCGATCGCCATCGACGATCCGGAGACGGCGAGCGAGAGAGCGAACGCAGCGAGCAAGGACGTGCGCTTGTGCATGGAAGGGCCCCCCGAAGTGTGATCAATGATGAACGTGTGCACACAGTGCACGGTTGTGACCGGCACGTCCAGTAGCGCGTCCGTCTCCTGCGGCCGGCCGAGCGCGTCTTCACACCTGACGTCGCTCGGGGTGCTCGTCCTCCCACTGCCCCAACTGGGTCTGAAGGGCCTTCATGACCTCCCACACCTGGGCGGCGGGGATCCGCACCCGGGTGACGACCTGGGCATCGACGCGAGCGACCGAGGTGCCGTCGTCGGCGCGATCGGGAACCGGCGGCCGGCTCATCGAGACGAAGTCGAGGATGAAGGTCTCGTTGTTGTGCCACACGCTGGCGAAGTCGGCGTAGTGACCCTCCAGCTGTTCGGGCGGCACGTTGATGTTGAACGCGGTCGGGATCTCTGGGCTGCTCATCGGGTCATCATGCCGAGCCGGCGGTGAGAGGGCTCTCATCGCGCGCTCACCTCAGGCTCACCGCCGCTCGGGAGAGTCCTTCCAACGGGCCGAACCACGGCCCCTCGCGAAAGGCGGATGCACCATGAAGCGGACCACTCTCTCCCTCGGCACCCTCGGCGTGGCCGGCCTGGTCGCCGGCGGCCTGATGGCCCTGCCGACGGCCGGATCGGCGGCGGCGGGCAGCGACGACGCCGTCAAGCGCAACGAGGACACCCCCGAGCTCGTCCTGGTCGCCGACGACGACGATGACGACGACACCCAGGGCCGCGCCCAGGCGACGAACACCAACACGCGGACCCAGGGCGACACCCAGAACACCCGCAACACCCGGACCAACTCCAACAGCCGCAACGACGGCACGGGTACCGGCACCCGCACCGGCAAGGACGACAGCCGCGAGCGCAGGGTCAAGGACTGGACCCGCGACGGCGGTGACCGCACCCGCGACTGGACGGCGAACCACACCAACGACCGCTCGCGCCACAACACCCGCCGCTGAGCGGGACGCGACCGGTCCGGACTGCGAGAGGAACGTCATGAGCAGCGCCAGCTGGCGTCTGCGTGAGGGAGACCCGATCACCCCCGAGCTGACCGCGATGCGGCTGCTCGGGGGCGGGTCGGCCTACGAGGCCTACCTCGCGTTCGACGAGATCACGTTCGCCCCCGTCGTGGTGAAGATGGTCCGCCCCGACCAGGTCGACGACGCGAGCACCCTGCGCGGTCTGGACCGTGAGGCCCGCGCGCTCTTCCACGTCAATCACCCCGTGGTGGTGCGCGGCCTGCGCGACGAGCTGGACGGCGACCGTCCACACGTCGTCCTGGAGTGCATCGACGGGCCGCGACTCTCCAGCCTGATCCGGCGCACCGGGCGGCTCTCGGAGCAGCAGTACCTCCCGTTGGCGATCGACCTCGCCTCGGCTCTGCACTACTTCAGGCATGTCGACGTGTGTCATCTCGACATCAAGCCGAGCAACGTGATCATGGGGGCGCCGGCGCGACTGATCGACCTCTCGGTCGCCCGTCCGTCGGACTCGGCCGCCGCCCTCGAGGTGCCGATCGGCACCGACTTCTACATGGCGCCCGAGCAGTGCGCGCCGGGGGAGCGAGGCCTCCCCGGGTACGCCAGCGACGTGTGGGGACTCGGCGCCACCTTGTTCCATGCGGTGGCCGGCTTCCGCCCCTTCGAGGAGGGCGACCCCGACGCCGACGCGCCCGAGGGCCGCTTCCCGCAGCTCATCGACGAGCCCGAGCGGCTCCCTGGCGGTGTCCCGGACGACGTCGCCAAGGTCATCTACGCCGCCCTCGAGCCCGACCCGGCCGACCGTCCCGAGCCGCGCGACATCTCCGACGCGCTCCAGCCGGTGCTGGAGGCCCAGCCGGCAGCCAAGCTCTCGTTCAAGGTCGGCGCGAGCGTTCGCTAGGTCCCTCCAGCCGACCGGGCGGCCCCGAGGCCGAGCAGCCATCATCGGCGTCCCCTCGGGCCACCCGCTCGCTCCCGCCCCGTGACTCGGGCTCGCCGGGGCATCCTCGTCACGCCACAGACGGCCGCGCCTCAGCTGTTGAAGCGATACCCCATGCCCCGCACGGTGGCGATGGTCTGGGAGCCGAACTTCTTCCGCAGATAGCCGACGTAGACGTCGACGACGTTGGAGCCGGGGTCGAAGTCGAGGCCCCACACGTGGTCGAGGAGCTGCTCACGGGAGAGCACGTTGCCGGCGTTGAGCATGAAGGTCTCGGCGAGGGTGAACTCGCGGGCCGACAGGTCGACCGAACGGCCGTCGACGGTGGCGCGGCGGGTGCGCAGGTCGAGGTGGACGCCGCCGACGTCCAGGGACTCGCGCGCCGTCGTCTGCTCCGGCGAACTGTGCTGGCGCAGCCGGAGGCGGACCCGAGCGAGGAGCTCGGCGAACCGGAAGGGCTTGGGCATGTAGTCGTCGGCACCGCCCTCGAGCGCGGAGACGGTGTCGGAGACCGAGTCACGGGCGGTGAGCACGATCACCGGCACCGAGGAGCCCTGGGCACGAAGGTGCTCGAGCACGTCGAATCCATCGAGGCCGGGCAGCCCGATGTCGAGGATCACCAGGTCGTGCTCGCCGCTCATCGCCTCGTCGAGGCCCCGGTGACCGTCGGCCGCGATCGTGGTGACGTGGCCTTCGGATCGCAGGCCCTTGGCCACGAACGAGGCGATGCGCTCCTCGTCCTCCACGATGAGAATGCGGGCCATCAGAACGACTCCTGTCGCGTGGGGGAGGTCGGGAACGGGATCGAGAAGCAGAAGCGCGCCCCGTCGTGGTAGGCGTCATCGAGCCAGGCGGTGCCCCCGTGCGCGCGGGCGATGCCGGTGACGATCGCGAGGCCGAGCCCGAATCCGTCGGTCGTGGTGTCGTGGCCCCGGCCGAAGCGTTCGAAGATCCGCTCGCGGTCGGCGGCGTCGACACCCGACCCGGTGTCGCGCACCCAGAACAGCACGTTCCCGTCGTCGACGGCGGACCCGAGCGCCACCGTGTCGCCGGGGCCGGTGTGCTTGACGGCGTTGTGAGCCATCTGCAGCAGCGCCTGGGTGATCCGGTCGGAATCGGCGTCGATGGTGACTGCGGCCGCCTCGTCGACTGACCAGTCCCGGTCGGCCAGCCCCGTGGCCTTCGCGAGGGTCGACTCGGTGAGCGCGGCGACGTCGACCGGCTCGTGGTGGAGGAAGCCGGGCCGCTCGGTTTTCGCGAGCAGGATGAGGTCGTCGACCAGGCGGCGCATCCGGTCGATCTCGTCGAGCAGCAGGTCGCGGGTCTCGGCGACCTCGACGGGGTTGTCCGCGTCGAGCAGCTCGAGGTGGCCCTGGAGGATCGTCAGCGGCGTCCGGAGCTCGTGTCCGGCGTCGTCGAGCAGCTGGCGCTGGCCGGTGAACGCCGCGTCGAGGCGGTCGAGCATGCCGTTGAACGTGCGGGTGAGCGCGGTGACGTCGTCGTTCCCGGTGAGCGGCAGCCGGCGCGAGAGGTCGGTCTCGGTGATCTCGTCGGCCGCCTGCCGCATGGTGCGCAGCGGCGCGAGCAGGCGCCCGGCCTGCCAGAACGCGATCGCGACGATCAGCGCCAGGGAGAGTGCACCGACGATCGCGTAGGTGCGCATCGTGTTCCGGATCTCGCTGCGGTCCTCCTCCAAGAAGATCACCACGAGCAGTGCGCCGCCCTGGTTCCCGATCCGCACCGGCTGGGAGGCGATGAGCACCTCGCCCCTGTCGGTGTCGATGCGGGTGGAACCCGACTTCTCGACCAGCGGTGCCGCCGCGGCGAGGAACCTGGCGTCGGAGACCAGCGGATCGTCGGGGAAGTAGAGCTTCGGCTCGCCGTCGAGCCAGCCGACGAGCAGCTCATCGTCGTCGGGCACGTTGCGTTCGAGGAAGGTCGTCAACAACGGCCGCACGGTGGCGAACGGGGCGCGGGTGGCGGGGTCGATGCCGTCGTCGGCGAGCGCCTGGAACTCCGCGAACTCCTGGTCGACCTCGTCGGCGGTCTGCTCGTTGAGGCGCTCGTGCTCGATCACGTAGACGAGCAGGCCGGCGCCCGCGAGGCCGAGGGTGACCAGGAGCGCGACCGCAGCGGTGATCCGGACGCGAACCGATGCGCCAGGACGACCCTGTCGGTCCTCACCGATCGCCGTCCTGGCGCTCGCGCGCGGCTCGGCGGTTCTCAGTCGTCGTCCTCCGAGTCGTCATCGTCGTCGTCACCGTCATCGTCGCTGCTGCCATTGTCGTGGCCGCTGCCGTTGTCGTCGCCGTTGTCATCGCCCGCGCGGCGGTCGTCCCCGCGCTCTTGCGGGCGAGGCGTGATGACCGTGGCGTCGTCGTCGGGGGTGCGGGCAGGTCGGCTGGGCGGTGTCGTCGGCTCCTCGCCCGGGCCGCTGGACGGCGCTCGGCCGCGGGTCTCGCCGGAGTCGGTGATGACGATCGTGTCGCGCGGCTTGGGCTCGATGCCGCGGGAGGAGACCAGCGAGCCCGCGAGGTAGCCGCCTAGCGGCAGCACCACCAGCAGGGCGACGACGACCTTCCACAGCGGCTTCATGGTGGGATGATCCTCCCGCATCGTGGCGCCTGGGTGAGAGACGGATGAGAGCTCTCTCATCCGCTCCCCACGCCGTCGCGGTCCGCGGTCGGTCAGTCGATCTCGATGCTCTCGGTGTACGGCAGGAACAGGGTCTCGCGCTCGGTGACGGCGGCGGCCACCTTCGTCCAGGCGGGCGCGTCGGCGACGTCGTAGAGCACCGCCAGCTCGTCGGTGAGCCGCTTTGCCTGCGCGGCGTCGAGGGCTCCGTCGCGCTCGAAGCCGAGCCAGGAGGCCCCGATTGCGAAGAGACGGAAGCCGTACCGGTCGGCGAGGTGCGAGGCGACGGCATGGTTCTCGAAGGTGTCCCAGTCGCCCGGGAAGTAGCCGTTGGCGAGTCCGGCGATCGCATCCGCGGGCGTTCCGGCGGGAACCAGGAGGACCTGCACCTCGTGGTCGACCACCAGGCCCGGGTCGAGGTTGACCCGCGCGATCGCGTCGACCTCCTCCGGGTCGGTGGGCCGGCTGCCGGCGAGATCGGCCCAGCTCGACGCGTGAGCAGGGGAGTGGAGCTGGTCCACGATGTGCTCGACGACCGCGAGCTCGTAGGCGCGGGCCTGCTCGGCGTCCTCGTCGTCGAAGTCCGCGAGGTCGGGTGCGTCGTCGGCATAGGCGGGGTCGAGACGTTCGTCCTCGAGCGCGTGCTCGTGGGTGTAGGCGGCCTGCCCGATCGAGTCGAGGGTGCACAGCACCTGGACGCCGGGGTGGGCGGCCCGCTCCGCGCGGACCAGCTCGACCAGCTCCTCCGCGCGCTCGACCCCGGTCAGCCGCAGCCAGGTGAGGGCGCTGAGCGCATCGGGATCGACGACGGTCGCGTCCAGCTCGGTGCGTTCCATGGACCCACCATGGCATGTCGTCCCGGCCGCGAGACGCGCGCAACCTCGGTGCGACGTCGGCTCACTACAGTGAGTCGGTCAGCCACGCACTCCCAGGAGGCCTGAACCGATGTTCGTTCCACTGACTGTCCGTGACTTCATCGATCGTGCCGAGCAGGTCTACGGCGAGCGGGTGGGCGTCGTCGACGAGCCCATGCAGCCGGCGCCGTCGCTGGGCGAGATCAGCTACGCCGAGATGGCCGACCTCGCCCGCCGTCAGGCGGCCAAGCTCGACGAGCTCGGGATCGGGGTGGGGGAGCGGGTCGCGGTGATCAGCCACAACAGCGCCCGGCTGCTCACCTCGTTCTTCGGCGTCGCCGGCTCGGGGCGGGTCCTGGTGCCGGTCAACTTCCGGCTGCGCCCCGACGAGGTCTCCTACATCATCGAGCACTCCGGGGCGCGGGTCGTCTACATCGACCCCGAGCTCGACGAGGCGCTGGCCGACATCACCGCTGAGCACCGTTTCGTGCTGGGCGACGACGCCGACCTGTACGGCCCCGGCGACGTCGAGCCGCAGCCCTGGGAGCCCGACGAGGGCGCGACCGCGTGCATCAACTACACCTCCGGCACGACCGCGCGGCCCAAGGGCGTGCAGATCACCCACCGCAACATCTGGATCAACGCCGTCACCTTCGCGATGCACGCCGGCGTCACCGACCGCGACGTCTACCTCCACACCCTGCCGATGTTCCACGCCAACGGCTGGGGGATGCCCTTCGCGATGACCGGTCTCGGGGTCAAGCAGGTGGTCATCCGCAAGATCGACGGCGCCGAGATCCTGCGCCGGGTCCGCGACGAGGGGGTCACGGTCATGTGCGCCGCCCCGGCCGTCGCCTCCGCCGTGCTGGAGGCGGCCCAGAGCTGGGAGGGGGAGATCCCCGGGCGCGACAAGGTGCGCATCATCATGGCCGGCGCCCCACCGCCGACCAAGACCGTCGCGCGGGTGGAGTCCGAGCTGGGTTGGGAGTTCATCCAGATCTACGGCCTCACCGAGACCTCGCCGCTGCTGACGATCAACCGGGCCCGCCAGGAATGGGACGACCTCCCGGCCGAGGAGCGCGCGGCCCTGCTCACCCGCGCCGGCGCCCCCGCGCTCGGCGTGCGGCTCAGCGTCAGCGAGCCCGGCGGTGACGGCCCTTCGGGCGAGCTGCTCGCGCGCTCCAACGTCGTCCTCGAGGGCTACTGGCAGCAGCCGGAGGAGACCGAGGTCGCCCTGGCCGGCGGCTGGTTCCACACCGGCGACGGCGCGGTGATCGGCGAGGACGGCTATGTGACCATCCAGGACCGCAAGAAGGACGTGATCATCACCGGCGGTGAGAACGTCTCCTCCATCGAGGTCGAGGACGTGCTCTTCTCCCACCCGGCGGTCGCCGAGGTCGCGGTGATCGGCGTCCCGAGCGAGAAGTGGGGGGAGACGATCAAGGCGCTGGTCGTGCTCTCCGAGGGCGCGGAGGCGACCGAGGCCGAGCTGATCGCCTGGTGCAAGGACAAGGCCGCCGGCTACAAGGCCCCGACGTCGATCGAGTTCCGTGACGAGCTCGCCCGGACGGCTACCGGCAAGCTGCAGAAGTTCAAGCTGCGCGCGCCGTACTGGGAGGGCCTCGACCGCCAGGTCAACTGAGGAACACCGGTCCTCTAGCCTGGCCGCGTGGCCACGCTCAAGGAGATCGTCGACCTCGTCCACGGGTGGTACCCACCCCGCACCGCGGAGTCCTGGGACGCCGTCGGGCTGGTGTGGGGAGACCCCGAGCATCAGGTCTCCAAGGTGATGTTCGCCGTCGACGTGACCCCGGAGGTGGCCGCCGAGGCTGCGGCGTGGGACGCCGACCTGTTGATCGCACATCACCCGCTGTTCCTCAAGCCGGTCCACGGATTCGCCGCGACGACGCCCAAGGGCCGCTCGCTCTCCACGCTCGTCAAGACCGGCTGCGCACTCCTGACGGCGCACACGAACGCCGACCAAGCGCTCGGCGGGGTGTCGGAGGCGATGGCGACCGCGCTCGGCCTGGCCGACCAGGAGCCGATCATCCCGACCCCGGCCGAGCCGCTGGACAAGCTCACCGTCGCGGTGCCCGCAGACGCCGCGGCGATCGTGCGGGCCGCGCTCGCCGAGGCCGGAGCGGGGAGCATCGGGGACTACGACTTCGCCTCCTTCACCTCCACCGGCCAGGGTCGCTTCCGTCCGCTGGCCGGCGCGGAGCCGACGATCGGCACGATCGGCACGATCGAGGAGGTGGAGGAGTCCCGGATCGAGGTGGTGCTGCCGCGGACGCGGCGGCGCGACGTCGTCACAGCGCTGAAGGCGGCCCACCCGTACGAGGAGCCGGCCTACGACGTCGTCGAGCTGGCCGACGCCGAGGTCGCGCCCGGCGGGACCGGGCGGATCGGCACCATCACCCCGGTCACGCTCGAGGAGTTCGGCGCGCAGGTCGCCGCAGCCCTCCCCGAGACCTACCACGGCGTGCGGGTGGGTGGTGATCCCACGCGCCGGATCCGCCGAGTCGCGCTGTGTGGCGGCGCGGGAGACTTCCTGCTCGATCGGGTGCTGCACACCGACGCCGACGTCTATGTGACCAGCGACCTGCGCCATCACCCGGCCGCGGAGTTCTTGGAGAAGGACGGCCCCGCGCTCGTCGACGTCGCGCACTGGGCCGCCGAGTGGACCTGGCTGCCGGTGGTCGCCGAGCGGCTCCGGGACGCGGTCGGGTCCGGCCTCGACACCCGGGTCAGCACGCTGGTCACCGATCCGTGGACAATGCGACTGTGAGCCCGATGACCAGCAACCGCCAGCACAGCGGCGACGCGATCGAGACGACGTCGTGAAGGCCGACCCGCAGGACCAGCTGCGGCTGCTCGAGGTCCAGGCGCTCGACTCGCGTGCCGATCAGCTCCGTCACCGTCGGGGCAACCTGCCCGAGCTCGCCGAGATGGCCACGCTGTCGTCGAGTCGTGGGCTCGACGAGGACCGGCGTCGTGACCAGCAGATCGTCGTCGACGACCTTGCCGCCGCCCAGAAGAAGGCCGACCAGGACGTCGAGACGGTCAAGGCGCGCCGCACCCGCGACCGCGACCGCATGGACCAGGGGCTCATCACCAACCCCAAGGACCTCGAGCGCATGCAGCACGAGCTGGAGTCGCTCGAACGCCGCATCGGCACCCTCGAGGACGAGGAGCTGGAGATCATGGAGCAGCTGGAGGGGGCGCAGGCCACGCTCGACGAGATGACCCAGCGGGTCGCCGCGAGCGACGAACGGCTCGCCGAGCTCGCCGAGGTGCGCGACCGGGTGCAGGCCGAGATCGATGCCGAGCTCGCCGAGGTCGCCGCCCAGCGCGGCCCCGCCGCCGAGGGACTCCCCGACGATCTCGTGGCTCTGTACGAGCGGCTGCGCGCGTCCAAGGGCGGGGTCGGGGCCGCGGCGCTGACCCAGCGGCGCTGTACCGGCTGCCAGCTCGGGATCGACAACGCCGAGCTCGCGGTCATCCGCGGCAGCGCCGAGGACCAGGTGATCCGCTGCGAGGAGTGTCAGCGGATCCTGGTGCGCACCCCCGAGTCCGGGCTCTAGCCCGTGGCGGCGGATGCGGCCGAGCCGGCGCCGCGACGGGTCGTCATCGAGGCCGACGGCGGCTCGCGCGGCAACCCCGGACCGGCCGGCTACGGCGCGGTGCTGAAGGACGCCGACACCGGTGCGATCCTCGGAGAGGACGCCGCCACGATCGGGCGCGCCACCAACAACGTCGCCGAGTACTCCGGACTCATCGCGGGCCTGCGCCTGGCCGCCGACCTCGCACCCGGTGCCCAGGTCACGGTCCGGATGGACTCCAAGCTCGTGATCGAGCAGATGTCGGGCACCTGGCGGGTCAAGCACCCCGACATGCGGCCGCTGCACAGCGAGGCGAGTCGGCTCGCTCCACCCGGTACGACGTACTCCTGGGTCCCGCGAGCCGAGAACGCCCACGCCGATCGGCTCGCCAACGAGGCCCTCGACGGGACCCGATCGGGGGTGTCCGTTGGCGCGGCGGCTGCTGCGGCCGATGACGACGATCCGCACTCGCTCATCGAGGAGCTCCAGGAGGACGGCGCTCCCGCCGCTCCGGCGCGTGGCTGGGGCCATCGGCACGGCTCCGCCACGACGCTGGTCGTCGTGCGACACGGCGTCACCAAGCACACCGCCGCCAAGCGCTTCAGCGGCGGTCTGGGCGGCGACAACCCGCCCCTGAGCGAGGAGGGCCGCGTCCAGATCCGGCAGACCGGCGAGTGGCTGGCGCCGCTGGTCGGCAAGGTCGAGGCGATCGTCGCCTCTCCCGTGCGACGCACCCGCGAGTCGGCCGACATCCTCGCGGGGATCTTCGACCTGCCGGTCGCCGAGGAGCCCGGGATCGCCGAGATGGAGTTCGGCGCCTGGGACGGCCTGACCTTCGAGGAGGTGCGCGACCGCTTCCCCGACGACCTCGACGCGTGGCTCGGCTCGCTCGACATCGAGGCGGGCGGCGGGGACTCGTTCCGCGAGGTGCAGGTGCGGGTCCTGGCGGCCCTGCACCGGCTGCGCACCCAGTACGCCGGTCGTACGGTGCTCGTGGTGAGCCACGTGACGCCGATCAAGACCCTGGTCGCGCACGCGCTCGACGCGCCGCTGGAGGCGGTCTTCCGGATGGAGCTCTCGCCGGCGTCGGTCACCGTGCTCTCGTGGTTCGACGACGACCGCTCCTCGATGCGGCTCTACAACGGGCTCCCACCGGAGCGCACGCCGTTCGCGTCCGGCGTGTGGTGAGCGCGGCGCCTCGATGCTGAGCCGCCGGCACGTGGCGGCCCTGGTCGACCTGGCCGGGGACCGCGTGCGGATCGCCCCGGTCGACGTCGACTGGCCCAGCCATCGCGACCTGGTCGCGGCCGCCGGCGACCCCGGGGCGGTGCTCGTCGCGCCGCCGCTGCGGGAGGACGACGGCACCGTCGTCGACGTCCTGCGGTGGTCCGGCGTCGAGACAGCCGGTGACCGGTGGCAGCGGCTCGACGACGAGGTCGACCTCCCCGCCCCGGCGCGCAGGACATTGCTCGACCGGGTCGCTGAGCTGCGCGGCAGCGCACCCGACGACGGCCGGCAGCAATGGTTCATGCCGGGATGGTTCGACGGGGTGCGGGCCTGGGTCGACCGCGAGCTGGCCGCGCGCGGCGACGTCCGGCTCGACGACGGCGAGATCGGTCAGATGTGGAGCCTGTCGGTCGTGGTCAGGTTCGGCGTCCGCTCACCCGACGGCGCCGACGGCGTTGTGCGAGACGTCTGGTTCAAGGCCACGTGCACCGGATTCGCCGCCGAGCCGGTGCTGACCGCGTGGGTGGCCGGGCTCGCCGCGTCGCGGGTTCCGACGATCCTCGCGCTCGACGCCGATCGCGCGTGGATGCTGCTGGAGGCGTTCTCGGAGGACGCGGAGCCGTCGGCCGACAGCGTCGGGACGCTCGCGGCGGAGCTGGCGCGTCTTCAGCTCGCCTCTCGGCATCGGATCGACGCCCTGCTGGCCGCCGGCGCCCCGGAGCGTGGGGAGGAGGCGACCGTCGTCGGCCTGCGGGAGCTGATCCGGTCGGGCGTCGAGCGCGACACGATGACCGAAGCCCAGCGGGTGGCTGCGGCCGACGCCGAACCGTGGATGGCCGCCAAGGTCGCCGAGCTCCACGGGCTGGGCCTGCCGCTCACCCTGGTCCACGGCGACCTGCACCTGGGCAACGCCACGCATCACTCGGACGGGCCGGTGATCTTCGACTGGACCGACGCCTGCGTGGCCCACCCGTATCTCGACGCCAGACACCTGGCCCGCAGCGTGGCCCAGCAGCTGGACGCCGACGCCGCCGAGACGGTCCGCGAGGCCTACCTGGAACCGTGGCGGGAGGCCTATCCCGCCGTCGATCACGACCGGGCGTGGGAGCTCACCGACACCGCCGAGCGGGTCTTCACCCTGCTCTCCTACGAAGACATCTACCGGGCGCAGCCGGAGTGGGCACGATGGGAGCTCGCCACGGTCACCGTCGACCTGCTCGACAAGCTGGTGGACCAGCGGGAGCGGGAGCTCACACCTCGGTGACCACGACGTCGAGCTGGGTGCCCTTCGGGCCGGGCTCGCCGACCTCGACGGTCCACCCGAGCTCACCGAGGATGGCGGCGAGCTTCTCCGGAGTGAGCGGTGCTCTGCCGTCCTCCAGGAGGGCGCGGACGATGCGGCCCTTGGTGGCCTTGTTGAAGTGGCTGACCACCGAGCGGCGTCCGTCGACCTCGTGCAGCACTCGCACGGTGGCCACGCGGCGCGCCAGCTCGGCCGGCGGGCGCCAGAAGGCGGCGTACATGCCCGAGCGGAGGTCGACCAGCAGCCCGGTGCCCACGGCGTCGACGAGGGCCGGTCCGAGCGACTCGCGCCAGAATCCGCTGATCATGCCGAGACCCGGGAGCTTCACGTCGCCGGAGAGCCGGTAGGAGGGGATCCGGTCTCCGGGGCGCACCATCCCGAACAGGCTCGAGATCACCGCGAGACGGCTCGTGGCGCGCCGCTTGGCCGCAGAGGAGAGGGTGGTGAGCTCCAGCGCGTCGTAGAGCACGCCGGTGTAGATCGCGTCCGCCCGCGCCGTGGGCGAGCTGGTGAGCTCCGCGTTCAACTCCAGCAGGTCCAGTCGCGTCGCGGGGATGCCGAGCGTCGCTGCCGCCCCATCGGCGTCCCCCGAGCACAGCTCGACCAGCGCGGCCAGCACCTCGCTGCGGGCGTCGGTGAGCGAAGGCGAGGAAAGCCGCGCGAGGTCGAGGGGCTTGCCCCGCTTGGGGATCGCCTTCCCCTCGCTCGGAGGCAGCAGGATCAGCACCGGGCCAGGCTAGACGGCCGGCGCTCCGGCCTCCTACTAGGGTTCTGGGCATGCCGAGCAGCCGCGTGGTCCACGTCCGCACCGACGACACCGCCGTGGTCGACACCCTTCGCCGCGGGATCGAGCAGATCCAGAAGGAGCTCGAGGTGACCCCGGAGTTCCCGGCCGAGGTGGAGGCCGCGGCGGCCCGGGCTGCGGCGGCACCGCGCCTGCCGGAGCTCGACCGCACCGAGATCCCGTTCATCACCATCGACCCCGACTCCTCCCGCGATCTCGACCAGGCGCTCCACATCGAGCGCGGCACGTCCCGGGGGTCCGAGGGATTCACCGTCCACTACGCGATCGCCGACCTCGCGGCCTTCATCACCCCGGGCGACCCGATCGACGTCGAGTCCCATCGCCGCGGGCAGACGCTCTACGGGGCCGACTCCAAGATCCCGCTGCACCCGCCCGCGATCAGCGAGGACGCCGGTTCGTTGCTGCCCGACCAGGTGCGCCCCGCTCTGCTGTGGACCATCGAGGTCGACGACACCGGCGAGGGCGTCGCGGTGGAGGTGGTGCGCGCGCGGGTCCGGTCGGTGGCGAAGCTGTCCTACGACCAGGCGCAGGCGGCGATCGACAGCGGCTCCGACGTGCCCGGCGGCGACACCCTGCGGCTGCTCAAGGAGGTGGGCGAGCTGCGCCTGGCCCGCGATGCCAGGAATGGCGCGGTCGCCCTCCCGCTGCCCGAGCAGGAGATCGACATCAGCGACGACGGCACCTGGCGCCTGGAGTTCCGCTCGATGCTGCCGGTGGAGGAGTGGAACGCCCAGATCTCGCTGCTGACCGGCTTCGCCGCGGCGTCGTTGATGGTCGCGGGGAAGGTCGGACTGCTGCGGACCATGCCGCCACCCGACCCGCGCGACGTCAAGCGGCTGCGCCGCACCGCGCGTGCCCTGGGCGTCTCCTGGCCTCCAGAGCTCGACTACCCGGAGTTCATCCGCTCCCTCGACGCCGCCGATCCCGCGCACGCCGCCGTCATCGTCGCCAGTGCTCGTCTGCTGCGTGGCAGCGGGTACGTCGCCTTCGACGGCGATCTGCCCGAGGAGCGCGAGCAGTCGGCCCTCGCCTCGGAGTACGCCCACGTCACCGCGCCGCTGCGACGGCTCGCCGACCGCTACGCCGGCGAGGTCTGTGTGGCGCTGTGCGCCGGGGAGCCGGTCCCGTCGTGGGTGCTCGAGGCGCTGCCGGAGCTTCCGGCGCAGATGCAGTCCTCGGGCCAGAAGGCCGGCGCCTACGAGCGCGCGGTCATCGACCTCGTCGAGGCCGGGCTGTTCCAGAGGCGGGTGGGAGAGGAGTTCGACGGCGTCGTCGTCTCGGTCGAGGAGAAGGACGACCGCCGCGGGAAGGTCAGCGTCGGCGAGATCGGCGTCGAGGCCCCGATCGAGGGCACCGCGCCGCTTCCTCTGGGCGACGACATCCGGGTGCGTCTCGACTCGGTCGATGTGGGCAAGCGCCAGGTCCGCTTCGTTCCCGCCTGATCGCGATCGGCCGGACCCCGCGGTCAGATCGAGCGGACGATCCGGGCCGGATTGCCGACCGCGAGCACGCGCGCGGGAAGGTCGCTGACCACGACGGCGCCGGCGCCCACCACCGTGTCGGCGCCGATGCTCACGCCGGGGCACACGATGACGCCGCCGCCGAGCCAGACGTTATCGCCGATCGTGATCGGGGCGGCGGCCTCCCACTTGTCCCGGCGCAGGTCCGCGTCGAGGGGGTGGGTCGGCGTCAGCAGTTGGACGTTGGGCCCGATCTGGACGTCGTGGCCGATGGTGATCGCGGCGACGTCGAGGGCGACGAGGCCGCAGTTGACGAAGCACCGGTCGCCGAAGGTCAGTTGGGTGCCGTAGTCGACGCGCAGGGGCGGCCGGATGGTCGTGTCGGTGCCGATCGCACCGAGCAGCCGTTCCAGAAGCATCCGCCGCAGCGGCTCCTGACGGGAGGTCGTGGCATTGAAGGCGTCGGCGAGGTCGCGGCCGGCGTGCCCCGCGGTGACAAGCTCCGGATCGCTGTCGAGGTAGAGGTCGCCGGCGAGCATGCGCTCGCGCATCGTGCGATCGTCGGAGTCGTCGGGGGGATCGAGGCTGGCCACGACCTCAGCCTAGGCTGACCACCATGCCCTGCCCCGTGGAGCCGCCCACCTTCGTCGTCGCGGCGGTCTGCCTGCGCGACGCGGCAGGGCGGATCCTGACGGTCCGCAAGAAGGGCACCGCGGCGTTCATGCTGCCCGGCGGCAAGATCGAGCCGGGGGAGACCCCCGCCGAGGCCGGTGCCCGCGAGGTCGCCGAGGAGGTCGGCCTCGTACTCGGACCGCTCGCTCCACTGGGGCGTTTCGTCGCCGACGCCGCCAACGAGCCCGGACATCTGGTCGACTCCACCGTCTTCACCGCCGAGCCGACCGGCGAGCCGGTCGCCGCCGCCGAGATCGCCGAGCTGCGCTGGGTCGATCCCGACGACGAGGCCATCTGGCCGCCTCTCGCCCCGCTGCTGCGCGATCACGTGCTGGTGGCCCTGGCCGAAGCCGACAGTGCCTCGTGACCCAGCCGGACCCCTGGGCGCCGGCGTCGATGCCGGACCAGCCACCCCCGGGGCTCGCGCGCTCCCGGGTGATCGAGGTGGCCGACGCCGTGCTCACGCCGCTGGCGCGTGGGCCCGTGGGTGATCCCGGTGACGGGCCACGCAAGTGGATGACCGGCGCCGTACACGATCGGCGCGGCACCGTCGTGCCGGAGTCACAGCGTGCGTGGCACGGCGACCCGATGAGCCCTGCGGCCACCGACCCCGACCGTGTACCTGTCCCTGAGGACGCCCCTCGACTGGCCGGCACCTGGCTGTACGGCGGCCACTGGATGTCGCACTTCGGGCACTTCCTGGTCGAGGTCCTGCCGGGATTGTGGCCCGAGCCGCGCGAGGTCGGCCCGCTCGCGGGCATCGTCGCGCACCGCAGCTACCGGGGTAGTGGTGGCTCGGTCACGCCCCAAGGCGAGCGCCGCTCTCGGATCGGCCGACCGATCGACTTCCAGCCGTGGCAGGCCGACCTGCTGCGGCTCGCCGGCTACGGCGACCTACCGGTGCACCTCGTCCGCGCCCGCACCGGGCGGGTCGATCGGCTGCTGGTCCCGACCCGGCCGGTGCTGCTCAAGAGCTGGGCGCTCCCAGCCGCCGCTGACCTGTGGCGCCGGGTCTCCGACGCCGTCGGGGAGCGTGGCGACGCGGGAAGGATCTATCTCTCGCGCAGCCGGTGGCATGCCGAGGAGTCACTGCACGGACGCCACCAGCGTGGCGAGGCTGAGCGGGACCGCCGACTGGACGAGCTGTTCGCCGCGGCCGGCTTCGAGGTGGCCCATCCCGAGCTGCTGCCGATCGCCGAGCAGATCGCCCTGGTGCGAGGCGCCGACGTAGTGGCCGGGCCCTCCGGGTCGGCGCTTCACCTGGCGGCCTTCGCCGATCCGGGGACTCGGGTCCTGGAGATCGGCGATGCCCGCACGCAGGGGGCGCCGATGCCGACACAGCGGACGATCGACGCCGCGTGCGGTCACCGCACGGCGTTCGTGCCGAGTACGGCACTCGACGAGATCGAGTCGGTGCTCGCGACCCTGTGAGTGAGGGTCAGGGTGCGACGCTGAGGCCGAGCAGGCTGCCGACCAGGTAGGTGACGCCTGCGGCCAGGGCACCGTAGAAGAGCTGGCGCGTGGCGGCGTACCACCAGCGGGTGCCGCTGAAGAGAGAGGCGATGGCCCCCGCGGCGAACAGCCCGACTCCGCCCACGGCCAGGCCCGCGAAGAGCGAGGAGAAGCCGAGCAGATAGGGAATCAGCGGGATGGCGGCGCCGACCGAGAACATGAGGAACGACCAGACCGCCGCGGTCATCGGGCTCGGCTTCTCGGTCGGGTCGAGCCCGAGCTCGTGGCTGATGTGGACCCGCACCGCCTGGTCATGGTTGCGGTGCACCTCCCGAGCGGCGCCGGCGGCCGTCTTGGCAGTCATGCCCATGCCCTCGAACATGTGGGCCAGCTCGGCCATCTCGCCCTTGGGGTTCTCGCGGATCTCGCGACTCTCGACGCTGACCTCCTGGTCGATCGCCTCGTTCTGGGTGGAGACCGAGGCGTACTCGCCCAGCGCCATCGAGCAGGCTCCGGCGACCAGGCCGGCGGCGCCCGCGGTGAGGACGACCTTCGCGTCCACGCCGGCTGCGCCGATTCCCGCGACGAGAGCGACGTTGGTGACAAGCCCGTCCATCGCTCCGAACGTCGCTGCGCGGAGCCAGCCGCCCGACACGTCGGCGTGGGTGTGACCGACCTCGTCGGTACCCATGGTGGCGACGTCGGAACCGCGGTCATGGCTGTGATCGAGGGTGCTCATGGCCCCCATGGAAGCCGCGAATCCCCAACCCTGCAAGGAAGGAAGGGCTGCGTTAGTAAGGGGTGCCTGAGGAGCTGGGATGCCGTCTTGGGATGATGCTCGCAGTTTCGTTGGGGGGAGACGATGTCGAGATTGCGCAGGCTGCTCGGGGTCCTCGCGCTGGTTGTGTTCGCCGTCGAGGTGCTGCTCTTCCTGAGTGGCGTGGTCCACTTCGGAACTGCGGTCGGCGTGGTGCTGGCCGTAGAGATGAGCATCGCTCTCATCGTCGTCGTCGACATCGCAAGAGTCGTCCGCGCAACCCGCACGTCGCACGGCGCGGAGGCCGAGCTGCCGGTCGTCCTCGACGACGCGCTGGGGCAGTTCCTCCCGGCGCCGGTCGCGAGATACGTCAGGAAGGAGCTGATGCTGATGCGTGCGATCGGAATGCTTCTCACCGGTCGCCGCGACCTCCGAGAAGGGGAGGTGCCGCTCGCCTACGGCGGTCCGCTCGTGATCCTGCTGGCGCTGGTGGGGGTCCTCGATGGGCTTGCGGCGTTCTTGCTGCACCTGCTCCTGCCCGACAGCGTGCGCATGGTCGCCCTGGTGCTCGGCATCCTCGGCTTCGTCTGGCTGGTGGGGTTCCTCGCCTCACTCATCTGCTACCCCCATGTCGTGGGCCACGGACGCCTCCGACTGCGGTTCAGCGTCTTCCACGACGTGACGCTCCCCCTGAACGCCGTGAGTGAGGTGCGCCGCTACCCATCGGAACCGCCCTCGAACGACGCCGCGCGGGTCATCGACGGCGAGCTCGTCATGGCGGTGAGCGGTCAGGCGAATCTCGCACTCGCCCTCGCCGATGCGACGCAGCCGGTCTCGTCGAGTCCGAGGTTGCGGCGGGACGGTCCGATCACCGGCGTGGTCTGCTACGTCGA
The DNA here is from genome assembly GCF_037936805.1 of Nocardioides epinepheli. Lineage (NCBI taxonomy): Bacteria > Bacillati > Actinomycetota > Actinomycetes > Propionibacteriales > Nocardioidaceae > Nocardioides > Nocardioides epinepheli. The sequence continues at coordinate 103,146 of NZ_JBBMMC010000004.1, forward strand.
TGATCCGGCCGCAGCCCGGCGGGTCCTGTCGACGTCGACGTAGGTTGGTGTCATGGCGACCTGGCTTCTGGAGCGTGAGGTGTTCCCCGACGGGCACGCCGCTCTGGCCGGTGCGGTGGAGGCCGCCGGGGGCACGGTGGTCGCGTGGTCCGACGAGTGGTGGCTGACCGAGCGGTGGCCGCGTCTTGCGGATGGCGTGGTCGTGTTCCACGGCTCCTTGGGGAATGCCGACCGGATCGTGCGCGAGCGACCGTGGACGCCGGGTGCCTTCTGCGCCACCGACCGGTTCGCCTGCTCTGCGTGGTGGCCGGTTCGCCCTGACCTGCTAGGCGTACCGGCATACGACCTGACGACCGTGGGGGAGTTGGTGCGAGCCGGTCCGCCGGAGTCCTTCGGCGACCGGGTCTTCGTGCGTCCGGACAGTCCGCTGAAGCCGTTCAGCGGCCGCGTCCTGGCCCGGGACGCCGTCACCCTCGCCGCGCTCGACCACGGCTTCTACTACGACGACCTCGACCTTGCCGTGCTGGTGACCCCGACGGTCGAGATCGGCCCCGAGTGGCGGTTCGTCATCGCGCAGGGCGAGGTCGTGGCGGGAAGCGGCTACCAGCCCGACGGCCGGCAGGCGGGGGAGACCCTCGACCCCACGCACGAGGCCTGGAGGTTCGCCGCGGACGTCGCGCCGTCATACACACCCGAGGCGATCTACGTCCTCGATGTGTGCGAGACCCCTGACGGGCTACGGGTTCTGGAGCTCAACCCGTTCAGCGGCGCCGACCTCTACGCCTGCGACCGCGCGGCCGTGGTCGCGGCGGTGCACCGCGTGACGGCAGGCTGAGTGGACGAACGAGCTGCCGCCGTCGGGGCCGCTCACCGACCGACGTCGTCGGGGCCGGCTTGTGCGCGCTTGATGCGTAAGCCGTTGGCCGCGTACCCCATCGCGAGAAGCACCGCGAAGATCGTGAGCGGCAGGGAGCGAGCATCGAAGGAGCCCCGCGTGGCATCGATGATCTCGAAGACGAGATAGATCAGAGCGAAGACGCCGAAGCCTGCGGCGGATACGAGCCAGTAGGTTCGATCCCTCCCGGCGTCGGGGTGCCGGTAGCGCACCACGAGTCGCCAGATGAGCCACGCCCAGAAGCCGATCCACACGACGGCGGCGATCTGACGGGTCGGTTCCCCGCTCACCATGCCGATCACCGCTCGCGGGAGCAGCCCGACCAGGAACCCCCCGACCATCAGGATGATCACCGGGCGCTTGGGCGACCTCGTGGTCGATGTGCCCATGGCGCGCTCGTCGGTGGTCATCTGAGCACCCTGTCAGGTGCTCGGCCCTTCGTCTGGCGAACACCGCGACCCACCTGGGATCGCCTCATCGAGAGCCCGTTCTGGCTCACGGCCCTCGGCGTCCTCGGTGTGCCGTGGTGCGTGGCACTCGTCGCGATCGGAGTTCTGTTCCTCCTCAAGGAGGGCCCCGGACTGCCCCTGATCTGGCTGGGCCTGCTGGGACTCGTGCCGTGGATCGTCATAGCGATGCGTTCGCCGGCCGAGTAGCGCCTGCGGAGTAGCCCGGCGAGCCAACTACGGCGCGGCGCCCTCCGAGGGCCGAGGTCGGGCGGGGTCAGAGGCGAGCGGACCGGCCTGTAGGCCCGACACTGTCGGGGGCCACCAAGCGCAGGTCAGCAAGCTAAGCGTGTGTACATCTGCGCAGGTCAGAGACCAACTCTCGCGCTGCGCGGGGGCTCGTGGCTGCTCAGGCGTGCACACCCGCTGAGCGGCGGGTTCCAGTCACACAGCAGTCACCGGGCTGGACTTTCCTCGGAGCCATCACAGCGTTCTGCTCCCGGAACGCTCCACGCTCGCTTAGATGGTGCGGTGGTTTCAATCGCCGTCCTCCGTCCGGGACCGAAGTACAGGGCACCTGAGATTCGCTTTGCTCAGCGATACCTTCGTGGTGCGCACAACAGCGTCAGCGGGCTCTTCAAGGCGCACGCAACGATTTCTGAGGTCCGCCGGGATGGGAACGCTGCTCGGACGGGCCGCATGAAAGAAGACGAAGTCGACGTGCTCCGAGCGGCCATCGTCTTCACGTCCAGCGGCCTTGACGCGAGCATGACCCGTTTGGTCAAGGACGCTGGGCGCTATCTGATCCCGATCGAGGGCACCGCGGCCAGGGCTCAATACGAAGCCTTCATCAAAGCCGAACTTCGGGGCGATTCTGTCGACGTCGAGTTGCAGAAGGCCATCGTCAACGCTGACCCTGCGGAGGCCATTCTGAAGCACTATCTGAGCGTCCGGACGAAGGCGTCGTTTCAGGGCAGCGGGGACCTCAAGAGGCGAGTCCGCAACGTACTGGGCATACCTAGCGCGAAGGTGTCTGACGCGAAGTTGGAGTCGCTCGACAAGTTTTTCATCGCAAGGAACAGCATCTCGCACAGCATGGACTACGACGACTTGGACGCTGTGGACTCACGACGGCGCATCCACAGAGGCCCGGAGGAGGTCGTCGGGTTCTGCAACAACGCGTTCGATCTGGCTGTCGACTTCATCCACGCGGCAGGAGACCTCATCAAGGCGCACCGCTAGTCCTCCGTCGGCTGTCACTCGGTCCAGCGGGCTAGTTGCGAACGGGCCGGCCTGTAGGCCGGGTTCTGTCCTCGCCGCCTTGCGGGGCGAGGGGCGACCATCCATCTACGACCGCCGTTGCCGACGGCCTCCAGCGATCTACCCGCGCACTCGGGCGAGCAGCCCTCGAGCGTGCGCTGTCTGATCTTGCTCCGGGCGGGGTTTGCCTAGCCACGCCGGTCACCCGGCGCGCTGGTGGGCTCTTACTCCACCGTTTCACCCTTGCCTCCCTCTCTGTGAGCGGGAGGCGGTCTGTTCTCTGTGGCACTGTCCCGCGGGTTGCCCCGGGTGGGTGTTACCCACCGCCCTGCTCTGCGGAGCCCGGACCTTCCTCGGGGACCCGGATCTCTCCTGGTCCACGCGGTCGCCCGGCCGGCCCGTTCGCCCGAGAAGGATAGCGCCTGCACGGCGCACCACGCGCGAGCGCGGACCCCGTGGCCACCGTGTAGTTTCAGCGCATGGCCGATGAATACGACACCCGTGAGTACTGGTACTGCCTCACCCACAACCGGGTCGAGGGACGCGACGGTTGCCCCAACAAGGACCGCCTCGGACCCTTCGCCACCGAGGCAGAGGCGGCTCGCGCCGTCGAGACCGCCCACGAGCGCACCGAGGCGTGGGACAACGACCCCAAGTGGAACGACGACGCCGAAGAGGACTGAACCTGGATCCTCCTCTCCTGAGCTCGTGACTCACGAGGAGTCCGGCCCGAGGCCCCCCATCGCGTGGAAGCAGCGCCGCACCGATGGGTGAGTACCTACTGCACCTCGCGCTCGTCCTCGCGTGGGTGCCGTTGTCCCTGGCGATCCGCTTCGCCGGCCTGAAACTCGGCTTTGCGATCGCGCGACGCTACGGAGACTCATCCCGCGGAGCCACGGCGGTCGCGGCGGGCGAGGCGGTCAACACCGGCTCGTTCATCCTGGCCGCCGCGCTGCCACTCCTCGGCCTGCCGACGGCTTTGGTCGTGGGAATCATGCGGCTCGCCGACTCCGAACAGGCATCGGGGCTCGGCCTGCTGTCGGGTGTCGCGATCTCGCTGCCCCTGGCGGTGCTATTCCTGTTCGTCGGCGTCTTCACATTCGATCAGACGCCCAGGGACGCGGCTCCGCGCCTCGCGGAGGATGCGATCGTGCCCTCGAAGCCGCCGGGCACCGCACGCCAGGCGCCTGCGTCCCGCACCCTGCCCGACGTGGTGTCCTCGGCCGAGCCTGGTACGACGCCGACCCGCCTGGCCTGGGTCTCCAGGTCACAGGTGCACAACATCGAAGGGTGGGTCGTGTACGCAGCGATCCTGATCGACGACGACCAGGTCGATCACCTGCGCGCCGAGGCGCGGCGGATGGTCGACGAGTCACGCACCAGTGCGGCCCGAAACCTTGGCTTCGAGCTGACCTTCGACCTGCTCGGCCTGGTGAAGCGGTCGACGGCTACGGGCCTGGTCGCCTACGCCCGACTGTCCGCGGACTCCACACCGGAGACGACGCGCCGAGCCGACCTCACGGTCCAGCGCGCCGTGCACTAGGCACTGAGCCGCCAGCCGGTGTCGAGCGTCTCCGGCCTGCAGGTTCCCGGACTGCCTGCACACCCCTCGGCAGACGGCGCACCGCCGGACCCGCTCGACGAGCTACCGGCCGCGGTGGCCTCGCGCTATCACGCCGTCCTCGCCTTCGACAGTCGCCGCGACCCGGCCTTGGAGGCGAGGCTGCGGTTGATCGAGGTGTGATCGACAGCGGGCGAAGTCATGGCGGTTGACTCGACGCCGTCAGCGGGGCCGCACGACCAGGACCCGGTCCATGCCGCAGCAGTTGTCGGTAGTGACCAGCAGGCTGCCGTTGGCGAGCTGGACGGGGGTGCGCAGGCGGCCGAACCGGTGATGGAGGGCGGCCGGGCGGGTGACCCGCGGGTTGCGCCCCGAGGCGTCGAAGCGGATGAACAGGAGCATCTCGTTCTTCAGGGCGCCGACGGCGAGGGCGCCGTCGAGCCGGCCCCAGCGGTCGCCGTCGACGAAGGTTCCGCCCGAGGTGGCGACGGTCGAGCGACCCGAGCGCCAGCGGGCGTTGATCTGGTCGCCCGGCAGGTCCTGATCGGTCATCGGGACCGACTCGTTGTAGCCGGGCACGGGATTCCAGCCGTAGTCCCCGCCGGGCACCAGCAGGTTGACCTCGTCGTCGCGGTAGGAGCCCTGCTCGACCGACCACATGCTGCCGTCGCGTCGCTGAGCCAGGCCTTGCACGTTGCGGTGCCCGTAGGTGTGGACGTAGCGCTGCATGGCGTCGGCAGCGTCGATGAAGGGGTTGTCGGGCCACGGCCGGCCGGTGAACCGGTCGAGCCGGAGCGTCTTGCCGCCGAGCGAGGTGAGGTCGCGCGGGTTGGTCCCGACGGCGGCGTCACCGGTGCCGACGTACATCGAGCCGTCGTCGGCGATCAGCAGCCGGCAGCCGCCGTGACGGCCCGAGACTGTGGGGAGGCCGGTGAGCAGCGGCTTGATCAGGCGCGCGCGGGTCTCGGCCCGGTTGAGGCGCCACGCGTTGACGCGGATGTCCTTGCCGTGCGGCTTGCGCCAGCCGCTGCAGGTGTAGAAACGGCGGTTGGTGGCGAAGTCGGGGTCGATCTCCAGGCCCATCAGACCGGTCTCGCCCGAGGTCCAGACCTTGCGCGCGGGGAACCTGACCTTCCGCTGGACGCCCTTCTTCGGGCTCAGGGTGAGCCGCGCCGGGTCGCGCTCGGTCACCAGCAGGGAGCCGCTGGGCAGCTGCTTGACGTCCCACGGATGGCTCAGACCGCGCAGCCGCGTGCGCACCCGCAACGCGGGCATCGCGGCAGCTGTCGTCGTGGACTCGATCTGCGGCACACGGACGCCGGGGTCGACGCCGGCCCCGGACGGGGCGGCCGTCACCAGCCCGGCGAGGAGTGTGAGAAGCGCGAGCAGGGCGGGAGCCACACGGACCGGTCGCATGGGATCACGGTAGACCCACCGAGAGCCTGTCTGGGGCGATCACGATGCGCGAGTCCTGGTCGCGTGGCCCCCGACTCCTCCCGGTGGCTCACGGCTTGCTGGCGCGCCTGACGAAGTCGGCCAGATCCTTGCTCTGCTTGAGGCGCGAGGGCTCGTGGACGTACATCATGTGCCCCGCCTCGTAGTAGGCGTGCTCGATGTTGGCGCGCAGCTCGTCCGGGATCTGGAGATGGGCGATCACGTCCTCGGCGGCGAAGTGCGGGGTGGCGCCGTCGAAGTAGCCGTAGGCCACGTGGACCTGCAGGTGCGGGTTGGTGCGCATCGCGCGCTCCAGCTGCGGGCTGACGTCGATCGGCCGGCCCTCGAAGTCCTTGAACGACCACGGGTGCACCCGCGAGCTGATCTGCTCGTAGGGCAGGTCGTTGCGGTAGTCGAGCTCGTGGCGCACGTAGTGGTTGAACGCCGTGGAGTAGGGACCGGCGATCGCGTCCATCGACGGGTCGGCGTCCATGCTCTCGGCGATCGCCGAGGCGGCGGGTCCGGTGAACCGGCCGTCGAGCCGGCCGGTGGTGAGCCGTCGGTCGCGTAGCAGCTCGCCGAAGAAGCGCCAGTGCTCGATGCGCAGGTCGGCGCGATCGACGTACTCCTCGGTGAGTCCGGTGAGGGAGGCGAGCTTGCGAACGGCGGCGGCGCGCTCCTTGGCGCTGAGCCGGTCACCGCGCGAGAGCACGTACGGGTACTCGGCCGAGGCGTACTGCTCGGCCGCCGCGACCGCCTTCTTCAGCGACGTCCGGCCCAACCGGCCGTGGTACTGGGCGATCGCCGCGTACGTCGGCAGGTACAGCGCGTGGGCGCGATCGTTGCGCTGGTTCTCGAAGTCGACCGAGGACAGGTCGAGCACGCTGGAGATGAGCATCAACCCGTTGACGTACATGCCGTAGCGCGACTGGAGCCGCTCGACCAGGGCGGCGGCGCGCAGCGTGCCGTAGGACTCACCGAGCACGAACTTCGGCGACAGCCACCGTTGGTTGCGCGAGGTCCACACCCGGATCAGCTCGGCGATCGAGTCGATGTCGCCCTGGTAGCTGTGGAAGGGCTCGGGCTTGGTGCCCTTCAGGGCCCGGGAGTATCCGGTGGAGACCGGGTCGATGAACACCAGGTCGCTCACCGCGAGCAACGACTCGTGATTGTCGGTGAGCGCGTACGGCGGGGGGAGCAGGGCGCCGGCGTCGCCCATCACCACCCGACGCGGCCCGAGCAGGCCCAGGTGCAACCAGACGCTGCTGCTGCCGGGGCCGCCGTTGAAGGCGAAGGTGACCGGTCGATCCGCTCCGGCGTCGTCGGCGACGTAGCTAGTGATGGAGATCTCAGCCTTGGGCTGGTAGCCCACGAAGACGCCGTCCTCGTAGACCTCCTCGCGCAGCACGACACGTCCGGTGGTCGCCGTGTAGCGCAGCTCGCGACGCCCGATCCGCAGCGTGTGCTGGGTTCTGACGAGATCGTCGATCGGCTCGGGGGCGCTCGTCGGTCCGGTCTCGGGCTTCGCCGTGCCGGGCCGGGCGGAGGCCTCCGCGGACGGTTCGGTGTCGGATCCGGCAGGGGCGGGGGTCCGCGGGACGGACTCGGCTGGTGTTTGCTCGGGCACCCAGTCACCCTAGAGGTCCAGCGGGGGACCGGGACCGAGCGACGCGTTACCAGGCATCGTGCAGACTTCGGGCCACCGACCTCTCGGGCACATCTTCACCAGCCTTACCAGCAAGGAGCGATCACCGATGGCATCCACTTCCACCCCCACCACGGCCGACCGGATCGCACTGCTGGAGGGCCGTCTCACGGCGCTGCGCGCCGAGCGCGACCAGGCCCAGGCCGAGACCCGCGCCGAGGCCGTCGGCGACGTCGTCGACCGCGCCACCAACGTCGAGGCGAGCATCCGGCTCTCCATCCTCGAGGAGCGGATCGCCGCCCTCGAGCTCGACCTGGCGAGCGCCGCCGAGGAGGAGCACGTCGAGGGTGTCGTCTCGGTGGGCGACACCGTCGTGGTCGACCTCGGCGACGGCCCGGAGACCTTCGTCATCGGCTCGGTCGAGCAGGCCGTCGCCGGCGTCGAGACCATCACCCCGACCAGCCCGTTGGGTCAGGCCATCCTCGGCTCCGAGGTCGGAGCGACCGTCACCTACGCGCCGCGCAAGGGCGTCACGCTCCAGGCGAAGGTCGTCTCCAACAGCTGACGGCGCCTCAGAAGGTGTGCTCGGGGCCGGGGAAGGTCCCGGCCTTGACGTCGGCGTCGTAGTCGCGCGCCGCCTGGAGCAGCACCGCGTGCACGTCGGCGTACTGCTTGACGAAGCGCGCCATCTTCCCCTGCCGCAGGCCGAACGCGTCCTGCCACACCAGCACCTGGCCGTCGCAGTCGGGTCCGGCGCCGATGCCGATGGTCGGGATGGCAAGACGCCGCGTGATCTCGCCGGCGGTGTCACCGGGGACCATCTCCATCACCACGGCGAACGCCCCGGCCTCCTGCACGGCGAGGGCGTCCTCGATGACGCGGGCGCCGCTCTCGCCGCGCCCCTGGACCCGGTACCCGCCGAGCGCGTGCTCGGACTGCGGGGTGAACCCGATGTGCGCCATCACCGGGATCCCGCCCTGGGTGAGCTTGGCGATCTGCGGCGCCATCTCGACACCACCCTCGAGCTTCACGCAGTGGGCGCCGCCCTCCTTCATGAACCGGGCGGCGGTCAGGTAGGCCTGCTCGGGCGAGGCCTGGTAGCTGCCGAACGGCAGGTCGCCGACGACGAGGGCGCGGCGCACCGAGCGCGAGACCGCTCGGGTGAGGGGCAGCAGCTCCTCGACGGTGATCGGCAGCGAGGTCTCGTTGCCGAGCACGTTGTTGCTCGCACTGTCGCCGACCAGGAGCACCTCGATCCCGGCCTCGTCGAAGGTGGCCGCGGCGTACTGCTCATAGGCGGTGAGCATGGAGAACTTCTCGCCGCGCTCCTTCATCTCCCGCAGGTGCTGGGTGCGGACCCGCTTGAGCGGCGGTGTGGCCGACGTCGCGGCCGCGGGCGGCGCCGCCGGGCCGGTGCCGTAGGGCGCGGTCTCTTCGGGCGTTGAGGACGTGCTCATGACGGATCTCCGATCACTCGCCTCGCGGCTCCTCGGCTGGAGTCCACGGACGGACCCAGGCTAGAGGCCACCCGACGACGCCGGCATCGGACCGCTGGTGTGGCGGTGGTCACGTGGGGCTGGGTGGGCGGATCCGCCGGCGGCGGGATTTCCCCGGTCGACCGGGGATCCATGAACTGGGCGGCCGATATCTTGCCCGACAAGTTCATACTTCCCCGGTCGACCGGGGAAATCCCGGCCAGGCCTACTCGCCGCCACCGGCCGCGTTGAACATCCAGCTGATGCCGAACCGGTCGGTGACCTGACCGAAGTGATCGCCCCAGGGTGCCTTCTCGAAGGGCATGTTGACCGTCCCGCCGTCGGCGCCGATGGCGTCGTACCAGCCGCGGAGCGTGTCGAGCTCGTCGCCGCTGACGCTCTGGGTGCCGTTGGTGAACTCGCCGGTCATGTGGCTGGGGACGTCGGCGGCCATGATCACGAACGTGTCGTTGACCAGCAGCTGGGAGTGCATCACGTTGCCCTGCTCCTCCTCGGGCATCCCCATGCCGCCGAACTCGGCGAAGGTGTTGAGCTCAAGGGTGCCGCCGAAGACGGACTGGTAGAAGTTCATCGCGTCGGCAGCCTGGCCGCGCAGCTGGAGGTAGGGGTTGAGGCGAGTCGACATGAGGTTCTCCTTCGGATCAGGTTGGGTGGACGACGGGTTCGACCGGGCGTCGGACTCAGATTCATCGCGGCGCTCCCATCTTCTTCGTCGGTTCAACTCACGCCAACCCCCGGAGCCCCCTGCCGCGTTGGAGGGGTGAAAGGGGACAACGTGGACGACCAAGGTTTCACCGATTGGGCCGCAGGGGCCGAGCGCGCGCTCCTGCGCTCGGCGTACCTCATCACCGGCGACCTGCATCGCGCGGAGGATCTCGTGCAGGAGGCACTGGTGAAGGTGGCGCTGCGGTGGGGCAGGCTGGCCGCGGGCAACCCGACCGCCTATGCCCGCACGATCATCGCGCGCGACAACGTGAGCTGGTGGCGGCGGTTGCGCCGGGAGACCTCGGTGGAGGACCCGGCATCCGACCGGTCGAGCACCAGCACCGACCCCGAGGCCGCCCTCGTCGTCCGCCGGGCGCTCGACCGGCTCACCCCGGCGCAACGCCGGGTGCTCGTGCTGCGCCACTTCGACGACCTCTCCGAGCGAGAGACCGCCGAGGCACTCGGCGTGAGCGTCGGCACCGTCAAGAGCCAGAACGCCGCGGCCCTGGCCCGCCTGCGCACCGGCGCACCCGAACTGCTCGACCTGATCGGAGAGACCCGATGAACACGCTCCACGACGCTCTCGAGCGCGCTACCGACGCCATCGAGGCTCCCCGCCTCGCGCCCGCCGCGCTCCTGTCCGCCCGACGTCGTCGCGCCCGGCGTCGTGGTGCGGCCGCCGGCGTGGTCGCCGCCGTAGCGGTAGGGGCGATCGTCACCGCGACCGTGGTAAACGCGGGCTCGGGCACGCCGGGCCCGGCGGTGCCGAGCCTGCCGACGTCGTCTCAGGAGAGTACGACGGAGATCGAGCCCGACCCCGAGCCGGCCACAGCGCCACCGATCGACCCGGCCGTCGTCCAGGACCTGTGGGATCCGGCGACGGTCGCCGACCTGCCCTGGGCCGAGGGGACGTCGTTCCCGCGCTCGCTGGACCCGAGGGATGTGGCAGCGACACAGTCTGATGACACGCCCGTGCTTGCGGCCGTCGACGACGGCGAGGCGATCTCGCTATGGCATGCCTCCGGCGCGCGGACCGAGATCGACTACCCAGAACCGGCGTTCAACGAGCATTCGGCGCCGGCACTGAGTCCCGACGGCTCCGTGGTCGCCTTCGCCGGACGGTCCGCGCTGTGGACGTCCACTGACGGCGGCGAGTGGGCGCGCCGGGCCTACCCCGACGGCTTCCAGGTCGCACCGGACTGGGGTGTGGAGCTGGACCTCGACGCCGACGGCGGCCTGCTGGTGGGGCAGTTCGTGCGCGACTGGCGATCCTGGTACCTGCCCTCCGGCGGCGACGGCGCGACGAGCCGCCTCGAGGGCGCGCCCTACGACCTCGCCGCGGCACCCGACGGCGCCCTGCTCGGCTTCCTCGGTGGACCGCCCCGACAGGTCGTCGAGTTCCGCGGCGGTGAGCAGACCTCCGCGGTGTACAGCGACGAACTCCAGAGCCTCAACCGGCCGGCGGCCACGGACGACGTCTTGGCCGCGGTCCGCGGTGTCGGCAACTGGACCCCGCCTCGCGAGGGCGCCGAGGAGAACGGGCTGATCGCCGTCGAACGCGACACGCTGGCCACGCGGGCCTACCTCCCGATCCGCGACCCCCACGACAGCTACACCGATGGCGGCACCATGGCAGCGCTCGCCTGGCTCGACGACGAGACGGTGCTCGCCTCGGTGATCCTCGGCGGCACACCGGGCACCCAATACCTGTTCACCTGGAACGTCGCTACCGGTCAACTCAGCCGGGTCAGTGAACTGCCGGCGGCGCTCCTGCTCGCCGTGGCATCCGCCCCCGGGGAGTAGATCCCTAGGTTCCCTAGACTCCGGGCGTGGACTTCTACTCCGCCTACGCCCAGGGATTCGCACGGGTGGCCGCCTGCACGCTGCCGGTCGCGATCGCCGATCCGGCCACCAACGCGGCCCGCACCATCGAGCAGGCCCGCCTGTGCCACGACGACGGCGTCGCGATCGCGCTGTTCCCCGAGCTCGGCCTCACGGGGTACGCCGTCGACGACCTATTCCTGCAGGACACCCTTCTCAACGCGACCGTCGCGGCGGTCGAGGAGATCGTCGCCGCCAGTGAGGGTCTGCTGCCCGTGATCGTGGTCGGCGCTCCGCTGCGCCACGGCAGCCGGGTCTACAACTGCGCCCTGGTGATCAAGGATGGCGAGCTCCTCGGTGTCGCGCCCAAGACCCACCTGCCCAATTACCGCGAGTTCTACGAACGCCGCTGGTTCGCCAGCGGCGACGAGCCCGCCGACGACGTGATCGCCGTCGGCGCGCTGGAGGCGCCGTTCGGCACCGGTCTCGTCTTCGCGGCCACCGACCTGCCCGGTCTCACCTTCCACGTCGAGATCTGCGAGGACATGTGGGTGCCGGTGCCACCGAGCGCGACGGCGGCGCTGGCGGGGGCACAGGTGCTGCTCAACCTGTCGGGGAGCCCGATCACCATCGCCCGCGCCGAGGACCGGCGGCTGCTGGCCAAGAGCGCCAGTGCCCGCTGCCAGGCCGCCTACGTCTACGCAGCCGCCGGGCAGGGCGAGTCGACCACCGACCTGTCCTGGGACGGCCAGACGATGATCTACGAGTGCGGAGACCTGCTGGCCGAAGGTGACCGGTTCGGCGAGGAGGCCGAGCGCACCGTCGCCGACGTCGACCTCGACCGGATCCGGCAGGAGCGGATGCGCCAGGGCACCTTCGACGACAACCGCCGCGCCCAGGCGCCGGCGGCGACGTGGGTGGAGTTCCGGCTCGATCCGCCCGCCGGCGACATCGGCTTCCGGCGCGCGCAGCGTCGCTACCCGTTCGTGCCCGACGACCCGGCCCGGCTGGCCCAGGACTGCTACGAGGCCTACAACATCCAGGTCTCCGGTCTCGAGCAGCGGCTGCGCGCGATCTCCACCGACACCTGGCAGCCCAAGATCGTCATCGGCGTGAGCGGGGGCCTGGACTCCACCCACGCGCTGATCGTCGCGGCCAAGGCGATGGACCGTCTCGGCCGACCGCGGACCGACATCCTCGCCCACACGATGCCCGGCTTCGCCACCGGCGAGACGACCAAGGGACTCGCGACCCGCCTCGCCGAGAGCCTGGGGGTCAGCTTCGAGACCCTCGACATCACCGCCGCCGCCCGGCAGATGCTCGACGACCTCGACCACCCCTACTCCGAGGGCGAGGAGGTCTACGACATCACCTTCGAGAACGTCCAGGCCGGCCTGCGCACCGACTACCTCTTCCGGCTGGCCAACCACCGCGGCGGCATCGTGCTCGGCACCGGCGACCTCTCCGAGCTGGCGCTGGGCTGGTGCACCTACGGCGTCGGCGACCAGATGTCGCACTACAACGTGAACGGCGGCGTCCCCAAGACCCTCATCCAGCACCTGATCAACTGGGTCATCGACTCCAGCCAGTTCGGACCCGAGACCGACGAGGTGCTCCAGGAGATCCTCGACCAGGAGATCACCCCCGAGCTCATCCCGAACCGCGACGGCGCGGAGCCCCAGCGCACCGAGGACTCCGTCGGCCCCTACGCCTTGCAGGACTTCACGCTCTACCACGTGCTGCGCCGCGGCTACCGGCCCAGCAAGATCGCCTTCCTGGCCTGGCACGCCTGGCGCGACGTCGCCGCGGGGGAGTGGCCGCCCAACTTCCCCGACGACCGCCGCGGCGAGTACGACCTGGCGACCATTCGCCGCTGGCTCGAGGTGTTCTGCCGGCGCTTCTTCGCCAACCAGTTCAAGCGCTCCGCGCTGCCCAACGGCCCGAAGGTCACACCCGGCGGCACCATGTCACCCCGCGGCGACTGGCGGATGCCGTCGGACGCCGCCCCGACCGCGTGGCTGGCGGAGTTGGAGAACGTCCCGGCGGAGTGATCGGCCGTCCGCGGTTCGAACAGTCCGCTCGTTTCGGCACGAACAGCCACCTCGAACCAGGACACTCGGGCTGCCACCCCCACCCTCACCATTAGGAGGACCCATGGCCCGCCGTGCCCTGGCCCCGATTCTGCTCCTCGCCGCCGCCACCATGCTCACGAGCGCGCCCGCGCATGCCGAGTCGTGGACCCACCGTGATGCCACAGGCGACGTCTCGATCCTGTCCTACTTCGAGGGGACGTCGAGGCCCGCGCCGCGCAACACCGACGCCGACGTCCGCCGGGTGGCGATCAACCACTCCGAACGCGCCGTTCGCCTCGTCGCCCGCGTCGGCTCGATGCCGCGGTCGCGGAACATGACGGCGACCGTCGGCCTCAAGTCCGGAGTCGACGACCTGACGGCCCAGATGGTGGTGAACCGCGAGGCCGGACGGACCACAGTGGAGTACTACAACGTCCACGGCGGCCAGTGCCGTCGCGCCTCTGCACGCTTCGTCCCGAACCAGCGCAAGGTCGTGGTCTCGGTGCCCCGCCACTGCCTGGGCGACCCGGCCTGGGTCCGCGCGTGGTTCGTGTACACCACCTACGTGGGCAGCGAGGTCACAGCCACCGAGGGTGCGGTCGACGACGGCCTGCGCAACCAGCGCTACCGCGAGCCGGGCCACGAGGGCTGGAGCCCCCGCATCCAGGTCGGCTAGGCACGTTGCGAGCGCCGACGGCTGTCGGGAACCGTCGTCGCCACCGTTCCCGGGATCGGTCGGGAGGTTTCGTCGGCGCCGGTCGGGCTCGTTCCTCGCCCTCCCGGCTTGCTCAACCTCCGGAGGCTTGCGTGGTTTCGTCTCGCCCGTCGCGGCTTCGTTCCTCGGCCGCGGGGCCCGCTGAACCTCCGCCCGCGACGGAGCTGCTCCTTCGTCGCAGCTCCTGCGGCCGGAGGTTGAGCAAGCGAGCGCCAGCGAGCGCCGACGAAACCCCGGCAACCGTGGCTGCCAGCGTTGGCGGGGTCGGTTGCGAGGTTTCGTCGGCGCCGATCGGGCTCGGTCCTCGCCCTCCCGGCTTGCTCAACCTCCGAGCGCGGCGACTCATGGCCGGTGTCGCCCGCTTGCTCAACCTCCGGGGCTGGGCGGGGGAGGTCGCCACTAGGCTCCAGCCATGGGCAAGCAGGAAGACTTCGTTCTCCGCGCTCTCGAGGAGCGCGACGTGCGGTTCGTGCGGTTGTGGTTCACCGACGTGCTGGGGTTCTTGAAGTCGGTGGCGGTCGCGCCGGCCGAGCTCGAGGGCGCGTTCGAGGAGGGCATCGGGTTCGACGGCTCGGCGATCGAGGGATTCGCGCGGGTCTACGAGGCCGACATGCTGCTGCTGCCCGATCCCTCGACGTTCCAGATCCTGCCCTGGCGCGGGATGGAGGACGGCCCGGCCACGGCGCGGATGTTCTGCGACGTGGTGATGCCCGACGGCAGCCCGTCGTACTCCGACCCGCGCTATGTCCTCAAGCGGACCCTGGCGCGTGCTGCGGAACGCGGATTCACCTTCTACACCCACCCCGAGATCGAGTTCTACCTCTTCAAGGACACCCCGCAGCCGGGCGTCGACCCGATTCCCGTCGACCGCAGCGGGTTCTTCGACCACACCGCACAGTCCTACGGCTCGGACTTCCGGCGTGAGGCGATCACGATGCTTGAGGCGATGGGCATCTCGGTCGAGTTCAGCCACCACGAGGGCGGGCCGGGGCAGCAGGAGATCGACCTGCGCTACGCCGACGCGCTCTCGACGGCCGACAACATCCTCACCTTCCGGACCGTCATCCGGGAGGTGGCGCTGAGCCAGGGCATCTGGGCCAGCTTCATGCCCAAGCCGTTCACCACCCACCCGGGCTCGGGGATGCACACGCACGTGTCGTTGTTCGAGGGCGACCAGAACGCCTTCTACGAGGCCGGCGCCGAGTACCAGCTCAGCGAGACCGGACGCCGCTTCATCGCCGGCATCCTCAAGCACGCCGCCGAGATCAGCGTGGTCACCAACCAGTGGGTCAACTCCTACAAGCGGATGATGTTCGGCGGCGAGGCGCCGTCGTATGTCTGCTGGGGGCACAACAACCGCTCGGCGATGGTCCGCGTGCCGATGTACAAGCCCCTCAAGGGCGCCTCCACCCGCATCGAGGTGCGCACCCTCGACCCGGCCTGCAACCCGTACCTGGCGTTCGCGGCGATCCTGGCCGCCGGGATGAAGGGGATCGACGAGGGCTACGAGCTGCCCCGTGAGGCCGAGGACGACGTGTGGGCGCTGTCCGAGCGCGAGCGCAAGAGCCTCGGCATCGACCCGCTGCCGAAGAACCTCAACGAGGCGATCATGGTCGCCGAGGACAGCGAGCTGCTGGCCGAGACGCTGGGGGAGAACGTCTTCGACTTCTTCCTGCGCAACAAGCGGGCCGAGTGGGACGAGTACCGCGGCCAGGTCTCGGTCTTCGAGCGCGACCAGATGCTGCCGGTCATCTGAGGCGGCCATGACGACGCCGAACCCGACTCCGCTCGTGCTGGTCGTCCAGCACGAGGACGACTGCCCACCCGCGCTGGTGGGCCGCTGGCTGGCCGAGGACGGCGTCGAGCTCGACGTCCGCCGGCCCTACGCCGGGGAGCCGCTGCCAGCCGACCTCGCCGACCACGACGGCCTGCTCGTGCTCGGCGGGCCGATGGGCGCCTACGACGACGCCGAGCACCCGTGGCTGGGGCCCACCAAGGGCCTGCTGCGCGCGGCCGTCGCGGACGACGTCCCGGCGCTCGGCATCTGCCTGGGCCACCAGCTGCTCGCGGCGGCCCTCGACGCGCCGGTCATCGTCAATCCCGCCGGGCGGCAGCAGGAGCTGATGCGGGTCGGCTGGACCGACGACGCCCACGACGACGACCTGCTCGGCCCCATCGCGGCGGCCGGCAGCCCGCGTTGCCTGCAGTGGAACGTCGACATCGTCTCCGCCCTGCCCGACGACGCCGTGCTGCTGGCTCGCGCGGCGACCGGCGAGATCCAGGCCGCCCGGTTCGCCCCCCGCGCGTGGGGGATCCAGGGCCATCCCGAGGTCGACAGCACGGTGGTCGGACTGTGGGCGGCCTCCGACTCGCTCGGCAACACCCGGGCGGCCGCGCTGACCGAGGAGGTCGGCGCCGCGGCCGACGAGCTCGAGGAGGCGTGGCGGCCACTCGCGACGTCGTTCGCTTGCGTGCTGCGCGCGCCGGTCGACACCGGGGCCTGATCGTGCCGCGGTCCGCGACGACCAAGGGGGCCCTGCTGCGGCTGGGCTTCCTCGACACCGACCGCTCACTCGTCGAGATCGAGCGGCTCGGCGCCGCGGCTGAGCCGCTGGCTCCGCTGCTCGGGGCCACCGCCGACCCCGACCAGGCGCTGGCGGGCCTGGTGGCGCTGCTCGACGCCGCCGCGGCCGCGGAGCCGGGCGAGGACGAGCGACTCCTGGCCGCCCTGGTCGACGACGACGCCACGGCCACCCGGCTGCTCGGCGTGCTCGGCGCCAGCGAGGCGCTCGCCTCGCACCTGATACGGCATCCGCGGCACTGGCGCGAGCTGGCCGACGACACGCTCGCCACGACCAGACCGGCCGCCTACGCCGTCCGCGCGGGACTGCTCGCGGCCGTCGGAGCCGACCTCACCGCACCGGCACCGACGGCCACGCTGCCGGACGCCGAGGCCGTCGACGCCCTGCGCGTGGAGTACCGCCGGGTGCTGCTCCGTCTCGCCGCCCGCGACCTGACGCACGACGTCGGCCTCGACGACGCCGCCGCCGAGCTGTCCGACCTGGCGGCCGGCACCCTCGACGCCGCGCTGGCGATCGCCCGGCAACGGGTGGGCGAGGAGGCCGCGTGCGTGCGGTTGGCGGTCATCGCCATGGGCAAGTGCGGCGGTCACGAGCTCAACTACGTCTCCGACGTCGACGTGCTGTTCGTGCACGAGCCGGTCGGCGACGACACCCCCGAGTCGGTGACGGTGCGGACTGCCAGTCGTCTGGCCAGCCACCTCATCCGGGTCTGCTCCGAGCACACCGGCGAGGGGACGATCTGGCCGGTCGATGCCGCCCTGCGCCCCGAGGGCAAGGCCGGGCCGCTCACCCGCACCCTGGCCAGCCATCGCGGCTACTACGAGCGCTGGGCGAAGCCGTGGGAGTTCCAGGCGCTGTTGAAGGCGCGGCCGGTCGCCGGCGACCTGGAGCTCGGGCACGAGTTCGTCGACCTGGTGGAGCCGATGGTGTGGAGTGTCGCCCACCGCGACGGGTTCGTGGGGGAGGTGCAGGCCATGCGCCGCCGCGTGCTCGACCACCTCCCGGCCAAGGAGGCCGAGCGGCAGCTGAAGCTCGGCTCGGGCGGCCTGCGCGACGTCGAGTTCGCCGTCCAGCTGCTCCAGCTGGTGCACGGCTGGGCCGACGACCAGATCCGCGCCCCCACCACCCTGAGCGCGCTGGCCCAGCTCACCGAGCACGGCTACGTCGGCCGCGAGGACGGCGAGGCGCTCCATGACGCCTACGCCTTCCTGCGCACCCTGGAGCACCGCATCCAGCTCGAGCACCTGCGCCGCACCCACGTCGTCCCGGACGATCCGGCGGAGCTGCGCCGCCTCGGCCGCAGTCTGGGCTACCTCAAGAAGCCCGAGGCGACGCTCACCGCCCAGTGGGAGCACCACCGCCGCGAGGTGCGCCGGCTGCACGAGAAGCTGTTCTACCGCCCCCTGCTCACCGCCGTGGCCCGAGTTCACAGCGGTGAGGTGCGACTGTCCTCCGAGGCCGCCGGAGACCGCCTCGCGGCCCTGGGGTACGCCGACCCGCAGGCCGCGCTGCGCAACCTGGAGGCGCTCACCAGCGGCGTGTCCCGTACCGCGACGCTCCAGCGCGCCCTCCTGCCGGCGATGCTCAGCTGGTTCGCCGAGGGGCCCGACCCCGACGCCGGCCTGTTCGGGTTCCGCAGGCTCAGCGACACCCTGGGGCGCACTCCTTGGTACCTGCGGACCCTGCGCGACGAGGGCGAGGTGGCCGAGCGGCTGGCGCATGTGCTCTCGACCTCCCGCTACGTCACCGGCCTCCTGGAGCGCGAGCCCCAAGGCGTCCGGATGCTCGGCGACGACCTGACCCCCCTCAGCGTCGAGGCGATGCGTGAGGAGATGCGCTCGACGTCCGGGCGGCAGGACGACCTCGACAAGTCTGTCCGCGCCGCCCGCGCCGTCCGGCGGCGTGAGCTGCTGCGGGTAGCGGCCGGCGACGTCCTCGGCCTCACCGACGTCGCCGACGTCGGCGCCGCGCTCTCGCGGATCACCGACGCCACCCTCGAGACCACCCTGGACGTCGCCGCACACGCGATCTGCCGTCAGCGCGGGCTGGCGGAGCCGCCCACCGAGATCGCGATCGTGGCGATGGGCCGCTACGGCGGCTTCGAGCTGTCCTACGGCAGCGACGCCGACGTGCTGTTCGTGCACCGGCCGGTCGAGGGCGCCGACCCGCATCGCGCCGCGCAGTACGCCACCGCGGTCGCCAACGAGGTCCGCAACCAGCTCGCCCTGCCCGGAGCCGACCCGGCCCTCACCGTCGACGCCGACCTGCGCCCCGAGGGCAAGCAGGGCCCGTTGGTGCGCACCCTCGACTCCTATGCGGCCTACTACGCCAAGTGGTCGAAGGTGTGGGAGGCCCAGGCTCTGTTGCGCGCCGACGCGGCCGTGGGCGACCCCGAGCTGCGGCAGGCGTTCGAGGCACTGATCGACCCGTTGCGCTACCCCGAGGCCGGCCTGAGCGAGGACGACGTCATCGAGATCCGGCGGATCAAGGCCCGCGTCGACAAGGAGCGGATGCCGCGCGGCGCGGATCCACAGCTGCACCTGAAGTTCGGGCGCGGGGGACTGGCCGACATCGAGTGGACCATCCAGCTGCTCCAGATGCGCTTCGCCGGCCAGGTGCCGTCGCTGCGGACGCCGCGCACCCTCGCCGCGCTCGAGGCGGCCAGCGCCGAGGGCCTGATGTCGCCGGAGGACGCCGCGATCCTGGCCGAGGCCTGGCGTGCGGTGAGCCGGATGCGCAATGCGGTCACCCTCGCGCGGGGGAAGGCCGCCGATCAGCTGCCCCGCGACACGCGCGAGCGTGCCGCGGTGGCCTCGATCCTCGGGTATCCGAGCGACGGCACCGACGAGATGGTCAACGACTATCTGCGCCTCACCCGGCGTGCCCACGGGGTGGTCGACCGGATCTTCTGGTGAGGCGGAGCGTCTCCCGCGAAACAATTTTCGTTTCAATCACGTGTGGATGCCCCGACTCGGCCCCAGGTGTGCCATGATCGTCCCCGCGCGGACCGCGGCCGATCCCCCCAGAGGCCGCGGTCCGCGCTCTTTCCCGATGCTGGTTTGTGGGTTCCTTGAGCCTCCCGTGCACGGGCGTTGATCCGGACCTGATGTGGATCGCGCACCCTGGGAGGACGACCACCGAGGGACGCCGCCATGACCGTTTTCGATCCGCGCACGCTGCATCAGCTCGCCGACGATGATCGGGCCCGGCCGTTCCTCCTCGGTCTCGCCGAGACCTTCCAGCGGATGCTGGGGGAGCGGGTGTCGCGCCTGGTCGACGCCGTGCGCGGTGCCGACGTCGAGGAGGCCATGGATGCCGTGCTCAGCCTGAAGGTGTCCTCGACGATGATCGGCGCCCACGAGCTGGCCCGGACCGCGACCCTCATCGAGGGCTACCTACGCTCCGACGACCTCCCAGGGGCGTCCTCGCTGCTGCTCGTGCTCGCCGAGGTCGCCCGCCGCACCGACGCCGCCATCGCCGGCTATCTGACGCACGCCGCCGATGCGCTGGGCGGTGCCGGGCGGGTTCAGGTGTCGAGCGGCTCCATGCGATAGCCGACCCCACGCACGGTCTTGATGAACGTGGCCGGTCCTCCCGCGCCTCCGGTCAGCTTGCGGCGCAGGTTCCCCACATGTACCTCGACCAGATGCGTGTCGGTGGCCCACGCGGTGTCCCACACCGAGCGGAGCAGCGCCTCGCGCGACCACACCCGATGTGGGCTGCGCATCAGGTGGGTGAGCAGGTCGAACTCGGTGCGGGTGAGCGCGAGCTCGTCGGCACCGCGGAAGGCCTGGCGCCCCTCGACGTCGAGCCGCAACACGCCGTAGTGCAGGACCTCGTGGGCGGGGTGCGCCACCGCGACCGAGGCGCCGGCCGACCGCGCTGCGAGGGTGCCCGGCGGTCCGGAGTGCCCATGTCCGCGGCGCGGTCGCCGGAACATCGCGTTGACCCTCGCCTGGAGTTCGCGCAGGCTGAACGGCTTGGTCAGGAAGTCGTCGGCGCCGGTCTCCAGGCCGAGCAGTCGGTCGACCTCCTCGCCGCGCGCGGTGACGATGACGAGGTAGGCGTCGGTGATCCGACGGATCCGGCGGCAGGCCTCGATCCCGTCGATGCCGGGAAGGCCGAGGTCGAGGGTGACCAGATCGGGGTCGAAGGTGTGCACGAGGTCCACGCCCTCGAGTCCGGTCCCGGCCGTGCGCACCTCGAAGCCCTGGCTCCCCAGTGCGTAGGCGATAACCCCCCGGATGTCCTCGTCGTCCTCGATGACGACGGCGCGGCGCTCAGCCACTCCTTCGCGATCGGTGCGCACGCCTCCCGACGGCGCGCCCAGCAGGTCCCCCACGAGGGTGAGTCTGCCACCTTGATCGGCGATGTATGCCAACACCTTTCGGCGAAGTTCTCACGACCGGGAGGCGGGTGGCTCGGTGAGCACGCGGAGCGCCAGGTCGGTCGTGGCCGGCACGCCGAGGTGGCCGACGACGCGCGTCACGACGTCGGGGTCCAGCGGAAGCAGCCCAGGTGTGCCGGGCAGGTCGGGGGTCAGGCCGAGATCGACGTCGTCGCGGCCGGTCATCAGGTCGATGTTGAAGTCGAAGCGCTCGCGCGCGCCGGGGGCCGTGAGCCGCGCGAGCACGCGGGCTCCCACCCGCGCAGCGCCCGCCTCCTCGGCGAGGGAGTCCACTGCGGCGACGAGGTTGGCGCCGGCGCAATGGTCGATGTCGGCCCACACCGCGCGCATCGAGCCCATGCCGGTCAAGAGGAGCGCGGCGGTCTTCGGCCCGATGCCGGGGATCCCCGGCAGGTTGTCGCTGGCATCACCGCGCACGGCGGCGTACTCCAGGTAGTGCTCGGCCGCGACGCCGTACATCGTGCGCAGCCGCACCGGGTCGAGCAGCGGCGATCCGTGGATGCCGCCGTCGATGAGGCGCAGCACCCACGTCCCCGGACCGATGTGGGCGAAGGAGTCCCGGTCGGAGGTGACGATCAGGCACTGCCAGCCGGCCCGCTGGGTCCACGCTGCCGCCGAGGCGCTCACGTCGTCGGCTTCGAGCCCCGGCGGGGTCACGGTGCGCAGGCCGAGTGCGTCGAGCATCGAGGCGGCCCGGTCGAGCTGCTCGACCAGCAGCGGGTGCTTCTCGGCCCGGCCGGCCTTGTAGTCGGGGTAGCCGTCGGCGCGCGTCGACGTCGTGCGGTCGTCGAAGCCGAACACCACCAGGTCGGGAGCGAAGCGGTCGATCGTCTCCAGGATCTGGCGCAGCATCCCGTGCAGCGCCCACGCCGGCCGGCCGCCGCGGTCGCGGAGCCCCGTGTCACGGCGGGCGTGGTGGTTGCGGTGCAGGAGCGACGGGCCGTCGACCACCACGAGCAGCGGGGCATCGGGGGACGGGCTCGACATGACGGCGGTGAGCCTACGACGTGAGTCCGGGACGGGTCAGCGACGGATGGTGAACCGCCAGGTCCGCGTGGTCCGGTTGCCGGCGGCGTCGGCGGCCACCAGGCGCACGACGTGGCGGCCCGGTGCCAGGGCGCGCTTCGGCGTCCACGCCACCTTGCCGCCGGCCTTCACCGTGGCGGGGGCCTTGAGCCCGTCGACCCGCAGCACGACGTCGATCGACCGTGCTGCGGTGAAACGGTCGCGCACGGTGGCCCGGATCGTCGGCGTCCGATCGCGCACGGTTCCGGTCGGCTTGGTGCCGGTGATCCTGGGCGCAGTCCGGTCGACGGTCCAGGTGCGCAGTGCGGGAGAGGCGTCCCGGTTGCCGGCGGCGTCGAGCGCCCGCACGCGCAGGGTGTGCTTGCCCTCGCCCAGGCCGGCGAAGACCGCCCTCGCGCCGCAGGAGCGCCAGCCCGCCTGGTCCAGCCGGCACTCGAAGCCGCCACCCGACTCGGTGCTGGCCAGCCGGAACACAGCGCGCTTGGCACGCACCGTGCCGCTGGGTCCGGAGGTGATCGAGGTGTCCGGCGCCACGACGTCGCGCACCACGACCTTCACCGACGAGGTGACGTTCTCGGTGCCGCTGGCGACCGTCACGACGGCGGTGTAGGTGCCGGCCGTGGTGTAGGTGTGGGTGGGGTTGGGGCCGGTGTTGGTCGTGCCGTCGCCAAAGTTCCAGGTGTAGGTGAGGCCGTCGGTGGTGGGCCCGAGGTCGACGCAGCCGATGCGGAGGCTGGGGGTGTCGGGGTCGTGGATGACGATGGAGACGGCCTTGGCTCCGGCGCGTTGGGGTTGGCTGACCGCGACTGGTCCGCTGGCGCCGGTTGTTGTGGAGGTGAAGGGGAGCCAGATCTCGTTGCTGGCGCCGAAGGGTTTCGTGGTGTCGAAGCGGAAGTGTGCTCCGGCGTTGCCGTCGGTGCAGGCCTGTTCATGGACGTGGACGTCGTGCCGGGCCTCGGGCTTGAGTCCGGTGACGTCGAGGCTGGCGTGGGTCTGGCCGCGGGTTCGGACGAGTTCGGCGGTGCCGGTCAGGTCGGGGTAGGTGGTGAGCCCGGCGGCAAAGGGGTGGAAGGTGCCGGTGGTGGTGACCTGAGCGTCGAAGTCCACTGTGAGCGGCGCCGCACCGCTCGTGGGTGTCGCGCTCGCCTCGACCTCGGGGAGCGCGCCCTCACCGGTGACCGTGACGTCGATGCTGTCGGTGGCCTGCCGGCCGCCGGTGTCGGTGACGGTCAGGGTCGCGGTGTAGACCCCCGGGTCGGTGTAGTTGAAGGCCGGGTTCTGAGCGGTCGAGGTGTCGCCGTCGCCGGGCAGCCCGAAGTCCCAGGCATAGGTGGCGTCGTCGAGCGGCTGGCCCCCGGCATCGAGCGCGTACCCGCTGAACTGGACGGCGAGCGGCGCGACTCCAGACGTCATGTCGGCCGCGGCGCTGGCCTGTGGTCCCGCAGTCCCGCCGCTGACCGTGATCGGCAGCGTCTCCACCGCCTCCCCGCCCCGCCCGTCGGAGACGGTGAGCGTCGCGGTGTAGGTGCCGGGCGCGGTGTAGGTGAACTGGGGGTTCTCCTCACCCGACTGGTCGGAAGTGCCCGGGTCGGTGCCGAAGTCCCACAGATAGGTGAGCGGGTCGCCGTCGGCATCGCCACCATGGGCCATGAACGAGACCAGGAGCGGTGCGGCGCCGCTCTGCGGGGAGGCCATCGGGGCCGCGGTGGGCGGCTGGTTCTCGCCCTCGGAGCCGGCCGGCCGGACGATGATCGAGCCCGACATCAACGGCTGGTGGTTGTTGCAGATGTAGTGGTAGGTGCCCGGGGTGTCGAAGGTGTAGCTGATCGCCGGGTCGCCCGGGTCGCCGCCGTTGGTCAGCGGCGGCATCCAGGGCGCGAGGGTGTCCTGGCTGAGGAGGTCGTGGTATTGGGTGGCGTCGTCGAAGTGCCACAGGACGGTGTCGCCCTCGGTGATCGTGAGCGGGTGGTCGAGGTTGTTCTGGTTCGTCTCGCGAACCCACCAGGCCTGCGTCGGGAGGTCGGCGGCGTCGATGTTCCAGGTCCTCGGCTCGGCTGCAGTCGGGGCAGCGGCAGCGGCCGGTGCGGCGGCCGTCGCGGCTGTCGGAGTGACGACGAGAGCGGCACCGGTCACCGCGAGGGCGACCAGCGCTGCGAGCCTGGAGGACAGCGACATCAGAGCGTCGACCTTTCGCGCGGCAGCAGGAGGAACTGAGTTCAGATGTGTGACCCGCCTCACTCTAGGCGCCCTCGCTCCTTCCGGCCACCGCCGGGTGCCGTTCGTGAGACGCGATCCTCGGAGGTCGAACAGGCGGGGCGTGAGAAGGAGCCCGACCCGCGCCGATGAAGTTGCGTAGGCCTTGCGCCGGAGGTTGAGCAAGCGTGCGGATGGGGAACGAGCCCGACCCGAGCGGACGAACCGACGCTCGTCCCGACAGGATGGGTCCAGTGTCCGACAACGGCCTGATCACCGTCGAGTGGTCCACCCCGCTCGCGCTCGATGCCCCGGACGTCGCTGCCCGGCTCTCGATGCTCGACGACGCCGAGCGCGACCGGGTGGCGCGGTTCGCCCGGCAGGAGGATCGGGCCAGGTTCGTCACCGGGCGCATGCTGCTGCGCACCCGCGCGGCAGCCGTGCTCGGGCTCGATCCCGCCGACGTCCGAGTCGAGCTGCGGTGCCCGCGCTGCGGCGGCCCGCACGGGAAGCCGCAGGTCGCGGGGCTCGAGGCCTCGGTGTCCCACGCGGCCGATCGGGTCGTCCTCGCCTGGCGCCGGTCAGGGCCGGTGGGTGTCGACGTCGAGCGGCGGCAGACCTGGCCCGCCGAGATCGACGCCGGCGATGTGCTGGCGCCCGGGGAGGACGCCGAGGACCTGCTGGCCACCTGGGTGCGCAAGGAGGCTGTCCTGAAGCTCCGCGGTACCGGCTTGATGGAGCCGATGACCGGCGTCCGGCTCGACGATCCGGCCCACCACCTGACGGCGGTGGACCTGGGGGAGGACTATGTCGCGGTCGTCGCCGCGGCCGATCCCGCCCCGATCGTGACCAGGCCGGCCGAGATCGCGAAGAACAGCACGGGCCGGGACTGACTGCTGCCAGAGCGGTTTGCGCCGGATCGCGCCCGGGCACCCCACAACTGAAGGCACAGAACTGACGGGAGGTCCCTCGCGATGAGCGTGATCGACATCAAGATGAGCGCGATTTACAAGGCCGCTCACGAGGAGTGTCCGGCCAAGGCGCATGCCTTCGCTGCCGAGGCCGGCCTGCTGTCGAGCAGCATCGACGGCCTGGTGACGGAGCTGAACCTGGCGGGCAACCATCCGATCGGCGGGGATCTCGCCGACGTGGCGGTCGAGCTCTTCATCCATATGAGATCGATGGTGAAGACGTTCAACGACACAGCGGTCGGACTCGACAGGATCGCCGACGACTTCGTCAAGACCGACCAGCAGGCCAAGGCCTGGCTGGACAAGCATCGCTCCTACGTCGGCGACCCCGACACCGCAGACCTCCCGACCGCACCGAAAGTCTGAGCAGGGCCATGGCAGGAATCATCGACCAGCTCCAGCCGCTGTACACCGAGATCTGCGAACTCCTCGGCGAGCTCTGTGGGAACGAGCGATACCTCGACGTGCTCGAGGCGTACTTCCCGACGAGCCTGACGGTCGAGGGAGGCAAGTTCCCCGAGCAGCCGGAGGGAACCCGGATGTTCAACGAGGAGTTCCACTTCCCCGGGAAGTACGGATTCGTCATGAACCACGCCTTCTGGGGGGTCGACCTCGCCTCCGCGAACGAGCACTCCGAGACCCCGGACGAGACGGGGAAGCGGATCGCGCGGGAAGCCGAGGCGGCCTGGAAGCTGGGCAAGGAGGCCTATACCGGGTACGGCAGCCCCGGCACCTTGAAGCTCTGGGGCCAGAACATCTGGGAGCCCGACCCCAGCACGATGTCCACCGACGTGGACAACCTCGCCGGTTTCGCGCGGTGGCTGCAGAGCCAGCTCACCTCCGATGCCGGCTGGGTCGGCCCCGACGACGCGTCGGCACCGGCCTGGCTCTCAGACCTGAAGAAGTACTGGCCGGCGACCTCCCGGTCGTCGGAGTCGTTCTTCGGCTTCTGGACCGACGTGAACGACAAGTGCGCGCTCTATCTCGACGCTGCGCAACGACTCACCGCGACCGCCGCCCAGAGCACGGCCACCGTGAACGACTTCCAGAAGAACCTGCTCGAGGTGACAACCGCGGCCAGGGACCACGCCAGGCTGGCGCTGCAGCAGTGGCAACGGTTCCGTGGACCCTCCGGAGCATGGCCGACGGGCAAGTTCAACGACCAGAGCGGCGCCAAGACCATCCTGGGCGGTGTCAGCTATGGCACGGGCGTCATCGCGCTGATCCCGCCGGTGTCGGCGGTGGCCGGGACCGTCAGCGTCATCACCGGCGGACTGTCCTATGTGCTCGCCGACAAGGTGGAGATCATGGCGCTGACCTCGGCTGCCGAGGCCTATGACATCTGGAGCGGCTACTCCACCGACATCTCCAAGATGACCCAGAACATGCGCACGGCGCTGGACGCGATCCACACGCGGCCGGTGCCCAACTCGCAACTCGCGAGTGGATCGGTGGGCTTCGAGCAACTCGCCAAGGACGTCAAGGCGAGCCGGGCGGATTGGACCCCACCGTCGGTCACCTTGTGACCAAGTCGGTTCGACGCCGGGACGTGGAGGTCAATCAGGTCGCCGAGACGCCGATCCGGCCCTCGCGGAAGGCGTCGACGAAGGTGGCGTGGTCGGCGCGGACCTGCTCGGCGTAGCGGCGCCCGAAGTCGACGACCCAGGCGACGAACTCGTCGTCCCTTCGGTCGATGGCCTCGACGATCGCGTCCTCGACCTGGAACTCCACGAGGTCCTGCTCGCTGTCCTCGTCGGAGGCGCAGTGGATCTTCGCGGTGGCGCGGCCGAGCAGGTCGACGACCTGCTCGATGTCGGAGGGCTCGTTGAGCAGCGACCAGTCGAGGTCGACCTCGTAGGGGGAGACCTCCGAGACGACGTAGCCGACGCCGTCGAGGTCGGTGTAGCCGAGCATCGGGTCGGTGTGCACCTGGAGGGCGCGCTGGCTCACGACCGTGCGGTGGCCCTCGTTCTCGAAGTAGGCGTCGATGTCGGTGGTGTCGACGAACCGGCTGATCGCCGGGGCGTTGGCCTGCTTCATCGAGAGCAGGACGTCGTTGTCCAGCGCCTGGCTGTAGCCCTCGACGAGCACGCTGTAGGCGGGCAGGCCGGCGCTGCCGATGCCGAAGCCGGACTTGCCGGCGACGTCGCGGAGGTCGTAGAAGAGCTCGCGCTCGGCGCGGCGCCGCGGGGGGATCGTGGCGAGGTAGCGCTCGAAGGCCTCCTCCACCGCGGCCCGTTCGTCGTCGTCGAGTCGGCGGATCGTGGGGTCGTCGTCGCGGAAGGAGCGGGTTCCGTCGACCTCGCGGGTGTTCGCGTCGAGCAGGTCGGCGCGCCGTTGGCGCCGGGCGGTGACCAGGGCGTCGTGCACGGGGCCGTCGGTGTTGTCGAGGTGGAGTGCGAAGTCGTCGGTCTCGCTGTCGACGTACTGGCGCACCTGGTCCAGGTAGGCGCGCAGATAGCGCTCGGTGAGCGCCTCGACGTCCTCGGCGGGCAGAGCCTTCTGCCAGCCGACCAGCGCCAGCGAGGCGGCGAACCGACGCAGGTCCCAGGTATAGCTGCCCAGGTAGGCCTCGTCGAAGTCGTTGATGTCGAAGACCATCCGGCCATCGGAGTTGAGGTAGGTGCCGAAGTTCTCGACGTGCAGGTCGCCGTGGACCCAGATGCGGCTCGCGGCGCCATCGGCGAACGGGTCGTCGGTCTCCGCGCCGCGGATCACGTCGTAGTAGTAGAGGCAGGCGGACCCGCGGTAGAACGCGTGCGGATCCCGCGCCATCGTGCGGTACTTCGCGCGGAACGCGGCGGGTGCGGCCTTCATCAGGGGCGCGAAGGCCTCCTCGAGGACGCCGACGATGACGTCGCGGCGGTCATCAGAGCTCATGGGAGGAGCATTTCACGCCAGCCGATCCGACGATCAGGTTGTTGGCAGATTCGCCGGGACATCGTGGACGACGATCACCCAGGAAGGATCTGCCGATGCCCCCGCGCCCCCACCTCCATGATGCTCTCGGACACCGACGCGCCGCACAGCTGCGGGTACGCCAGACCCGGATCACCTTGGTCGCGGGTGCATCGATCGGCGCCGTCGCCATCGCGGGCGGGCTGCTCGCCCAGTCGCTCACCGCGCCGACCGTGGCGACCCCGAGTCCGACCGTCCAGGACGGGGTCTCGGGCCCGGTCGGGTCCGACCCGGTCGGGTCTGGCCTGGTCGGCTCGGGTCTGGTCGGCCGGGGCCTGCTCGGCTCGGGTGGCAACCCTCAGGCGCACGCCACGACCAAGGGCTCCTGATGCCGACCACGATGAGTCCTGGTACCCGCACGTGGAAGCGTTGGACGACGACCTGTCGGCTCGTCGTCACCGACGTGACCCGCACCGCCCGCGCCTACGACCTGGCCAACCGGCTGATGGGCCGGATCGAGTCGGCGATCGACTGCTACTCACCCACGAGCGAGATCAGCCGGCTGACCGCGGGCACGCACGAGGTGTCCGCGCTGCTGGCGAGCGTCCTCGACGCCGCGCTCGACGTCGAACGGGCGACCGATGGTCTCGTCACGCCGGTGCTCGGTGCCTGGCCCAGGTCCAGGTCCAGGATCCGGCTGGACGGCTCGATGCTCACCCTGGGAGCCGGCATTCGGCTCGACCTGGGCGCGACGGGCAAAGCCCGGGCAGCCGACCTGATCGCCGATCGGATCCACCGCGAGTGCGGGACCGGCGTGCTCGTCTCGCTCGGCGGCGACATCGCCACCGCCGGTGGGCCGATCGGCGGTTGGCAGGTCGCGGTCCAGGACGCCGAGGACGACCCGGCACTCACCGTGAGCCTGGCTGCCGGGGCGGCAATCGCGACGTCGAGCACGCTGCACAGGCAGTGGCGCGACGAGAGAGGACACCTCGGGCACCACCTTCGCGATCCGCGTACCGGCACCAGCGCACGGACGCCGTGGCGCACCGCCACCGTGGTGGCGCCCACCTGCCTGGAGGCCAACGGGGCGGCCACCGCGGCTCTGATCCGTGGGGTCGAGGGCCCGGAATGGCTTCGTCGAGCCGGCCTGCCGGCTCGCCTGGTCGGCATCGACGGTCGGATCGACACCTTCCACGGTTTTCCGAGCGAGATGAAGGCAGTCTCGTGAGCGCCGTGGCCGAGCAGGCCCTGTGGGCGCTGGGGAGAGGGACCGGCGTCGTGGCGCTGGTGCTGATGACGATCAGCGTGGTCCTCGGCATCGCGACCCGGTCGGGCCGCGAGATCGCCGGCTGGGGACGCTTCGGCGTGAACGAGATCCACCGCGCGGCGGCCCTGATGGCGACCGGACTGGTCGTCGTCCATCTCGGCAGCCTGCTGCTCGACCCGTACGCCCAGCTGCGCTGGTTCGACGTCGTGGTGCCCTTCGCCGGCCGCTTCCGACCCGTATGGCAGGGGCTCGGGACGCTCGCGGTGGACCTGTTGGTGGTCGTGATGCTGACCAGTCTGCTGCGCCGGCATGTCGGTCCGCGGGTCTTCCGCGCCGTGCACTGGGCGACCTATGCGCTGTGGCCGCTGGTGGTCGGGCACGCGATCGGCAACGGCACCGACGGCCGGAGCTGGTGGCTGCTCGCGCTCGCCGGCGTGTGCGTGGTCGCGGTCGGCTCCGCCGTCGCCTGGCGGCTGCTTCCCGGGTTCGCCGACCGCGGCCACCGCGGGGTCCGCATCCCGCGCCAGGTCCCCGCACGAGCGGGGCGGCAGGCATGAGCACCACCATGCCGCAGCGTCCGGTGATCGGTGGAGGTCTGCGAGTGGTCGGCAGCGTCCACGACCGGCTTCTCGCCCACGACGGCTCTCCCGTCCTGGGTAGGCCCGGCCTGGACGAGTTGTCCGAGCTGCTCGCTGCGGCGGCACTGACCGGACGGGGCGGGGCCGGCTTCCCCACGGGCCGCAAGCTCGCGACGGTGGCCGCGCAGCCTCGGCGACCGGCCGTGGTCGTCAACGCCGTCGAGGGGGAGCCCCTGTCCCGCAAGGACGAGACCCTGATCGCGCTCGCACCCGGACTGGTCCGCGACGGCGCCGAGATCCTGGCCGGCGCACTGGGTGCGGGGCGGGTCGTCGTGGCCGTCTCGGACCGGATGGAGTCCGCCGCACTCCGCAGGAGCATCGCCGCGGTGGGCTCTCGCGCACAGGTGCGGACGGTCGCGGGCACGTTCGTGGGCGGCCAGGAGACGGCGGTGGTCAACGTGCTCAACGGGCGTCCCCAGGTGCCGAGTGACCCGGTGCCGCCGACCTGGGAGCGCGGGCTCGAGCGACGTCCGACGCTGGTCGTGAACACCGAGACCGCCGCGCAGATCGCGCTGCTGGTGCGCCACGGTGCTGCGTGGTTCCGCTCGGTCGGTACTGCCGAGGATCCCGGCACCTTCCTCGCCACCGTGTCGGGCAGCAGCACCGAGGTGGTGGCCGACGGCGTCACCGAGACCCCACGCGGCGCCCCGATGCACCAGGTCCTGGGGCTGTTCGGCCTCCGGACCGATCTGGTCAGCGGGGTACTGGTCGGCGGCTACCACGGTGCCTGGCTGCCGGCGTCGGCCCTGAACACCCCGCTCGACGTCGCCGCCCTCGCCCCGTGGGGCGCCGCACCCGGCGCCGGCGTCCTCCATGTGCTCGACCGGCGCCAGTGCCCGATCGAGGCCACCGCAAGCATCGCGGGCTACCTCGCCGGTCAGAGCGCCCGGCAGTGCGGACCGTGCCTCAACGGACTCCCGGTGCTGGCGCACACCCTCGCGCTTCTGGCCGGCCTCCCCGGAGACGCCCGGCGATCGCCGACGCGGGGGAGCCACGACCTGGTCGCCCGGGTCGAGCACCTGACCCGCCTGGTCGAGTACCGGGGAGCCTGCGCACATCCGGACGGCACCGTGCGGATGGTGCGCTCGATGCTGCGCACCTTCGGGGCCCACCTCGAGGGTCATCTGGCCGGGACGTGCCCGCGATGAGCGCCTCGAGGCAGCAGGTGCTGCACGTCGACTGGACCCGCTGCGACGGCCACGGCGCCTGCGCGGAGCTCCTTCCGACCCTCCTGGCGCTCGACCCGTGGGGCTTCCCGATGGCGCGCGGCGACCACGTCCGCGGTGACCCGGTGGTGCCGCCGGGAGAGCGGGCCCAGGCGCGACGCGCCATCGCGGCGTGCCCTCTCCTCGCGCTGCGGCTGCTCGAGGTGCCCTCGCGCGGCCCGGTTCAGCGCGCCGCGTCGGACGCGGCGAGCCGGTGACCGATGCCCGGCTCGGTGAGGAACAGCGTCGGTCGCGACGGGTCGGGCTCCAGCTTGCGGCGGATGCTCGCCAGGTGCACGCGCAGGTAGTTCGTCTGCCGCTCGTATCCCGAGCCCCACACCGCGTGCAAGAGCTCGGCCTGGCGGACCAGGCGCCCACGTCGCCGGGCGAGCGTCTCGACGATCTTCCACTCGATGGGCGTGAGGTGGATGGTCTGGTCGCCGCGCGTGGCGCGGGACTCGGTGACATCGAGTCGCAGGTCGCCGGCGAGGACGACGAGCGCGGGCTCGTCGACGGCGTTGCGGCGGCTGACGACGCGGATCCTGGCGAGCAGCTCCTCGATCGAGAAGGGCTTGGTGATGAAGTCGTCGGCGCCGAGGTCGAGCGCCTCGACCTTGTCGTCCGGCTCGCTGCGTGCGGAGACCACGATCACCGGCACCTCGGTGAATCCGCGCAGCCTGGTCAGGACGTCGACGCCGTCGAGGTCGGGGAGGCCGAGGTCGAGCAGCACGACGTCGGGCATCCGCTCATCGACGATCTGCAGCGCCGAGCGTCCGTCGCCGGCCGTCTCGACCTCGTAGTCGCGCGCCCGCAGGTTGATGGTCAGCGTGCGCAGGATCGCGGGGTCGTCGTCGACCACGAGCACGAAGGTCATGCCGGCTCCTCGGGATCGTCGGGGCGGGGTAGGTCCACGATGAAGGTGAGCCCCCCGGCGGGAGTGTCCTCGGTGGCGATGGTGCCGCCCATCGCCTCGGTCAGCCCCCGGGCCACGGCGAGCCCGAGGCCCACGCCGTCCTTCCTGGGCACGTCGCCGAGGCGCTGGAACGGCGCGAAGAGGCGGTCGCGATCGTGGTCGGCGACCCCTGGCCCGTTGTCGCTGACCCGCAGGATCGCCCGTGGGCCCGCGGCGCCGTCGTCGGTCGCCGCACCGTCGATCCGGATCGCGGCGTCGGTCGGGGTGTACTTCAGCGCGTTCTCCGCGAGGTTGGCGATCACCCGGTCCAGCAGGCCCGGGTCGGCCAGGGCGAGGAGACCGGGGTCGACGTCGACGACGATCCGCTCGCTCCCCGGCAGCGGGGCCAGGGCCGATCGGACGGCCTCCTCGAGCCCCACCTCGCCGGGGCGGGCGGTCAGCGCGCCGCTGGCGATGCGGCTCATGTCGAGCAGGTTGGTCACCAGCGCGGTGAGCCGGTCGGTCGAGTCCTCGATGTTCTCCAGCAGGTCGGCCTGGTCACGCGGCGGGAGGGAGAGGGTCTCGTTGCGCAGCGTCGCCACCGACGCCTTCACCGCCGCCAGTGGGGAGCGCAGGTCGTGGGAGACCGAGGCGAGCAGTGCGGTCCGGGTCCGGTCGGTGTCGGCCAGGCGCAGCCGCTCGGCCTCCGCGGCGGCGGCCCGCTGCCGGTCGGCCATCACCTTGGCGTAGGCGGCGTAGGCGTTGAGCAGGCTGCGCTCGGCGGAGCCCTGCCGGCCGCCGCGCAGGACCAGCACGGTGTCGTCGTCGATCGCCGCCGACACCTCCTCGCCGGACGGCGCGCCTGGGCGATCCCCGACGGCGGCCACGATGTCGTAGCCGGCCTCGGTGCCGTCGTCGCGCCGGCGGAGCACCGCTGCGCCGGAGGCGCCGAACAGCTCGCCGGCCGAGGTGAGCAGGCCGGTGAGGTCGTCGCCGGAGTTGAGCAGACTGTGGGAGAGGACGGTGAGTGCGTCGGCCTCGGCGCGCGCGCGCCGGGCCTCGGCGGTGCGCCGGGCCGAGTGGTCGACGACCGTGGCTACCGCGATGCCGACCACCACGAACAACGCGACGGCCAGGGCGTTGCCCGGCTCGGCGATCGTCAACTGGTACAGCGGGGGTGTGAAGTAGTAGTTGAGCAGCAGGCCGCTCCACAGCGCGGAGACGACGGCGGGTAGCAGGCCGCCGAGGAGGGCGGTCGCCACCACGACGGCCATGAGCACCATCGACTCCGATGGCAGGGCATGGAACTGGGCCGTCGCCTTGAGCAGTCCGGCGAAGGCTGCCGGCGCGAGCACCGCGACGACGAATCCGGCGATCCGCCGCGTGCGCCCCAGGGTCTCGCGCGAGGGCGCCGGACGGCGTCGGCGGGCGTAGTCGTGGGTCACGATGTGGACGTCGTGGTCTCCGGGCGCCGCGATGACCCGGTCGCCGATGCCGGGCCGGAGGGCGGCGGAGATGCGCCCGCGACGGCTGGCGCCGATGAGGATCTGGTTGGCGTTCTCGGCGCGCGCGAACTCCAAGATGGCCACCGCAGGGTCGTCGCCGACGATGGTGTGGAAGGTGCCGCCGAGCTCTTCGGCCTTGACGCGCAGGTCGGCCAGCCGGTCCGGCGGCGCCCCGCTGAGCCCGTCGCGGCGCGTCACGTAGACCGCGAGCCACTCACCGTGGCTGCGGCGCGAGGCGATGCGGGCCGCCCGCCTCATCAGCGTGACCGACTCGGCGTCGCCGGTCACGGCGACGACGATGCGCTCGCGAGTGGCCCAGGTGCGGGTGATCGCGTGCTCGTCGCGATAGGTGTCCATCCCCTCGTCGACGCGGTCGGCGAGCCACAACAGGGCGAGTTCCCGCAGCGCGGTCAGGTTGCCCTCGCGGAAGTAGTTCGACAGTGCGGCATCGACCTTCTCGGGGGCGTAGATGTTTCCGTGGGCCATGCGCCGACGCAGCGACTGTGGGCTCATGTCGACCAGCTCGATCTGGTCGGCCGAGCGGACCACCGCATCGGGGACCGTCTCTCGCTGACGCACTCCCGTGATCGACTCGGTGACGTCGTTCAGCGACTCCAGGTGCTGGATGTTGACCGTGGTGACGACCTCGATCCCCGCCGCGAGGAGCTCCTCGACGTCCTGCCACCGCTTGGTGTGCCGACTGCCGGGCACGTTGGTGTGGGCGAGCTCGTCGACGAGCACCACCGCCGGGTGTCGTGCGAGGACGGCGTCGAGGTCCATCTCCTCCTGCTCGGTCTCCTTGTAGGTGAGCTTCGCCCGGGGCACGACCTCCAGCCCGCCCACCGCGGCGTCGGTACGCGCGCGGCCGTGGGTGTCGAGGTAGCCGACCACGACGTCGGTGCCGCGCTCGCGGCGCCGGTTCCCCTCGTTCAGCATGGCGAAGGTCTTCCCGACGCCGGGGGCGGCACCGAGATAGACCCGGAGCCTTCCTCGGCCGGGCGCGGTGGTCATGGCCTCAGTCTCCACGTGCGGGCAGGCGCCCCCGGACCCGGTCACGCAGGCGCGTCCTCGGTGACCGCGGCGGCGATGGCGATGTTCAGCTCCAGGACGTCGACGACCGGATCACCGACGAAGCCGAGGGCCCGGCCCGAGGTGTGCTGCGCGACGAGCCTGTCGACCTCGGCGACCGGGAGGCCGTTGGCCGAGGCCACCCGATCGGCCTGGATCGCCGCATACTCGGGGGAGATGTGAGGGTCCAGTCCGGATCCGGAGGCGGTGACGGCGTCCGCGGGGACCTCGGCGGCCGGCACGCCCTCGGTGCGCGCGACGTCGGCGCGGCGCTGCTCGATCGCAGCGAGCAGGTCGGGGTTGCGGGGCCCGAGGTTGGTCGGAGCCGATGCCAGCGGGTCGTAGTCGTTGGCAGAAGGCCTGGAGTGGAACCACCGCTCGCCTTCGAAGCTCTGGCCGAGGAGCCGGGACCCGACGACCGCGCCGTCGACCCGGACGGGCTGTCCGTGCGCCCGGTCGCCGAGTGCGAGCCCGACGGCCCAGACGGCGAGCGGGTAGCCGACTCCGAGCACCAGCGTGAACACGAGCAGGATTCGCAGGGCGGCGAGAGACTGGCGGGCGAGATCGATCAAGGCGTTCATGGGTCAGCCGATTCCGGGAAGGCTCGAGACGAGCAGGTCGATGAGTTTGATGCCGGCGAAGGGGATCACGAGCCCCCCGAGGCCGAAGACGAGCAGGTTGCGTCGCAGGACGGTCGTGGCCGAGGCGGCGCGGAAGGTGACGCCGCGCAGCGCGAGGGGGATCAGGCCCACGATGACCAGCGCGTTGAAGATGACCGCCGACAGGATTGCCGACTGCGGCGTGGCCAGTCCCATGACGTTGAGCCGGTCGAGCGAGGGATAGGCGGCCACGAACATCGCCGGGATGATCGCGAAGTACTTCGCGACGTCGTTGGCGATGGAGAACGTCGTCAGCGCGCCCCGCGTGACGAGCAGCTGCTTGCCGATCTCGACGATGTCGATGAGCTTGGTCGGGTCGGAGTCGAGATCGACCATGTTTCCGGCCTCCTTCGCCGCCGAGGTGCCGGTGTTCATGGCGACCCCGACGTCGGCGGCGGCGAGCGCGGGGGCGTCGTTGGTGCCGTCGCCGGTCATCGCGACCAGGCGGCCGCCGTCCTGCTCCTTGCGGATGTAGGCCAGCTTGTCCTCCGGCGTGGCCTCGGCCAGGAAGTCGTCGACGCCGGCCTCCTCGGCGATCGCCCCTGCGGTGAGGGCGTTGTCGCCGGTCACCATCACGGTGCGGATGCCCATCGCCCGCAGCTGCTCGAAGCGCTCGGCCATGCCCTCCTTGACGACGTCCTTGAGGTGCACGACGCCGAGCACGCGCGCGCTTCCGCGGTGCCGCTCGGCGACCACGAGCGGAGTGCCGCCGCTGCGGGCGATCTCGTCGATCGCCGCCGTCGTCTCGGCGCCGAGGTCGGCGCCGACCCACGCACCGACCGCGCTGCCCGCGCCCTTGCGAAGCTCCCGGCCATCGGGCAGGTCGATGCCCGACATCCGGGTCTGGGCACTGAACTCCACCAGCTCGGTGCCGGCCGGCAGCTCGTCGTCCGGTGCACCCGCGTCGCGAGCGAGGTCGACGATCGAGCGGCCCTCGGGGGTCGGGTCGGCGAGGCTGGCGATCCGGACGGCGTCGCGCAGCTCGTCTGCTCCGACGCCCGGGGCGGCGACGAGCCGGCAGGCGCGCCGGTTGCCGTAGGTGATGGTGCCGGTCTTGTCGAGCAGGAGCGTGCTCACGTCGCCGGCCGCCTCGACCGCGCGCCCGGACATCGCGAGCACGTTGACCCGCACGAGCCGGTCCATGCCGGCGATCCCGATGGCGGAGAGGAGCGCCCCGATGGTGGTGGGGATCAGGCACACCAGGAGGGCGACCAGGACGACGAGGCCCTGCGGGGCGCCCGCGTAGTCCGCCATGGGGGCCAGGCTGGCGACCGCGAGCAGGAAGACCAGCGACAGGCTCGCGAGCAGGACCGAGAGCGCTACCTCGTTGGGCGTCTTGCGACGCGAGGTGCCCTCGACCAGTGCGATCATCTTGTCCAGGAAGGTGTCGCCGGCGGCGGCCGTCACCTCGACCAGGATCCGGTCCGAGAGCACCCGCGTGCCACCGGTGACCGCACTGCGGTCCCCTCCGGCCTCACGGATCACCGGTGCCGACTCCCCGGTGATCGCCGACTCGTCGACCGCGGCGATGCCGTCGACGACGTCGCCGTCGCCAGGGATGATCTCGCCGGCCTCGACCAGCACCCGGTCACCGACGGCGAGCTGGGTGCCGGGCACCGACACCGTGCTGCCGTCGGCCTGCACGACGCGGGCCAGGGCGTCGCTGCGGGTGGCGCGCAGGGAGGCCGCCTGGGCCTTGCCGCGGCCTTCGGCCACGGCCTCGGCCAGGTTCCCGAAGAGGACGGTCAGCCACAGCCACACGGCGATGGAGGCGGTGAAGAGGCTCGGGTCGGTGACGGCTGCGATCGTCACCGCGAGGGAGCCGAGCCACACCAGGAACAGCACCGGCGAGCGCCACAGGTAGCGCGGGTCGAGCTTGCGCAGCGCCGCCGGGAGCTGCGCGGCCGCCTGCGCGGCCAGGGATCCGAGTCCCACTCCGCCCGGCGTCCCCGCTCCTCGCGTCCGTCCGACGTCACCGTGCTCGGGCGACGTGCCGGACGCCGGGCCGTCCGTGGGATTGGGGCCGGCCGGGGTGCCTGGGGTGGCCGGGGTAGCTGGGGTGGTCGTGGTCATGCCAGTGCCTCCGCGATCGGTCCGAGGGCGAGTCCGGGGAAGTAGGTCAGACCGGTCATCACGACGATGACCCCGGTCAACACCCCGGCGAACAGTGGTGTGTGGGTGGGCAGGGTCCCGGCGGTCGCGGGGAGCCTGGGTTGCGCGGCGAGGGAGCCGGCCAGCAACAGCACCAGCGCGATCGGGAGGAAGCGGCCCAGGAGCATCGCCAGGCCGATGGTGATCTGGAAGAAGTCACTGGTGACGGTGAGGCCACCGAACGCGCTGCCGTTGTTGTTCGCACCGGAGGTATAGGCGTAGAGCACCTCGCTCCAGCCATGGCCGCCCGGATTCCCCATGGCATCCGGCGTGGAATGCAGCGCGATCGCGGTACCGGACCCGACCAGCACGAGCGCGGGGGTCGTGAGCGTGTACAACGCGACGTAGGTCAGCTGGCGGGTGCCGATCTTCTTGCCGAGCAGCTCCGGTGTGCGTCCGACCATCAGGCCGGCGACGAAGACGGCCAGGATGGCCATCACGAGGATCCCGTAGATCCCCGAGCCCACGCCGCCCGGTGCGATCTCGCCCAGCATCATGTTCAGCAGCACCGCGCCGCCGCCGACCGGGGTGAACGAGTCGTGAGCGGAGTTCACCGCACCGGTCGAGGTCCCGGTCGTCGCCACGGCGAAGAGCGAGGAGGCCCACTCGCCGAACCGCGCCTCCTTGCCCTCCAGCGCCGCACCGGCGGCCCGAGCGGTAGGGGAGTGGGAGCCCGCCTCGGCCCACGTGGTGGTGACCAGGAGGACGACGAACAGGAACGCCATCGTGCCGAGGATCGCCAGGCCCTGCTTGCGGTTGCCGAGCATCGTCCCGACCGTCCTGGTCAGCGACACCGGGATCAGCAGGATCAGCAGGATCTGAAGCAGATTGGTCACGCTGTTGGGGTTCTCCAGGGGGTGGGCGGAGTTGGCGTTGAAGAAGCCGCCCCCGTTGGTGCCGAGAAGCTTGATGACCTCCTGGCTGGCGACCGGGCCCCCGGGCAGGGTCTGCTCCTGGCCGGTGAGGGTGTGGATGCTCACGTCGGAGAAGGTCTGCACGACGCCGCCGACCATCAACAAGACGGCGCCCACGAATGCCAGCGGCAGCAGGATCCGCAGCGTTCCGCGCGTCAGGTCGACCCAGAAGTTGCCGAGCGTGCCGGAGCGCACCCGGACGAAGCCGCGGACCAGCGCGACGGCGACCGCCATGCCGACCGCCGCCGAGAGGAAGTTCTGCACCGCCAGCCCGGCCATCTGCGCGGTGAACCCGAGGGTCGACTCACCGGCGTAGGACTGCCAGTTGGTGTTGGCGACGAAGGAGGCCGCGGTGTTGTAGGACATCCACAGCGGCATGCCCTCCATGCCGCGGTCCAGCGGCAGCCACGACTGGGCCATGAGGATCGCCATCAGCGCCACCAGGCTGACCAGGCTGAATCCGAGCACGCTCAGCAGGTAGGCGCGCGGGCTCTGCTCGGCGTCGGGGCGCACACCGGACACCCGGTACACGAGCCGCTCGACGCGCAGATGCGTGGTGCCGGTGTAGACGCGCGCCATGTAGTCGCCGAGGGGCACGTAGGCCGCGGCGAGCAGCGCGACCAGGGTCGCGATGGACAGCAGACCGGCCGCAGTCGGGGACATCAGAACCGCTCCGGGTGGATCAGCGCCGCGAGCAGGTAGGCCGCGAGGACCAGGACGGCGGCCAGCAGGAGGCCGGATTCGAGACTCATGAGAGCAGCGAAGCGCCTGCCGGGCGGCGCTCGGTCGATCTTGTCGCGGTCTTAACGCGCCTTGACGGGGTATTGCCGGTGCTCGGGCGAGCCGGTGACGTCGTTAGGATCGGGGCCCAGCGATCGGCGGGTGATCCGTCGGCGGTCTCGACCTGGTGAGGACTCGCCTTGGGCGCACATCACCCGCGGCATGCCGCCCCGACGAACCGACGCCTGCGCCGGATCGCGGCGGCGATCATGGCGCCCATCGCGGTGATCACCCTCGCCGCGATGATCTGGCTGTGGCCCTCCGAGGACATCTCGGTCCCCGAGCAGCCCGGCTCGGCCGACCAGCTGAACGGCGAGATCGTCTCGATCGAGCGCGAGCCGTGCCCGCAGCAGCTCGAGGAGGACGTCAACGGCTGCGGCACCACCCGGGTGAAGATCACCAAGGGCGATGCCGAGGGCGAGACCGTCACGGCGCCACTGCCGAACGGACCGGGCGCCCCCCAGATCGCCGAGGGCGATCAGGTGGTGCTGATCACGTCCACCACCCCCGACGGCGACGTGTTCTCCGTGGTCGACCACCAGCGTGGCAAGGGCCTGTGGATCCTCGCGGCGGCGTTCGCCCTGGCGTTGGTCGCGTTCGGGCGGCTGCGCGGGCTCACCGCGCTGTTCGGGTTGGCGGTCACCTTCGGGGTGCTGCTGTTCTTCGTCGTACCGGCGATCCTCGCGGGGGAGTCGCCCCTGCTCATCGCGATCGTGGGATCGGCGGCGATCGCCCTCACCGTGCTCTACCTCACCCACGGCTTCTCGCTCTCGAC
The DNA here is from genome assembly GCF_037936805.1 of Nocardioides epinepheli. NCBI lineage: Bacteria > Bacillati > Actinomycetota > Actinomycetes > Propionibacteriales > Nocardioidaceae > Nocardioides > Nocardioides epinepheli. Next base: position 143,128 of record NZ_JBBMMC010000004.1, read on the forward strand.
CACGGTCGCCGTCCTCGGCACGCTGATCAGCTTCGCGCTGACCGGGGTGCTCTCGGCGATCGCGGTGTCGGCGCTCCACCTGACCGGCATCGTCGACGACATCTCGGCCTCGCTCGGGCTCACCCACTCGGTCAACATGCAGGGCCTGCTGCTCGCCGGGATCGTGATCGGCTCGCTCGGCGTCCTCGACGACGTCACCGTCACGCAGGCCGCGACGGTGGCCGAGGTCGCGCACGCGAACCCCGCCTACGGCGTCCGGGAGCTCTACCGGGCCGGCACCCGCGTCGGGCGCTCCCACATCGCGTCGGTGGTGAACACGATCATCCTCGCCTACGCCGGGTCCTCGCTACCGCTGCTGATCCTCATCATCGCCAACAACGAGTCGGTGGGCACCGTCCTGACCGACCAGATCGTGGCCCAGGAGATCGTCCGCAGCGTGGTCGGCACCCTCGGCCTGGTCGCTGCGGTCCCGGTGACCACCGCGCTGGCCGCGCTGGTCGTGCGCCGGGCGGCGACCGAGGATCCGACCACGGAACCGCACTAGGGGTCCCCTCCGTTGGTTCGTCCGAGGTCTCCGTGCTCGGGGTGCGTGACCCGGGTGCGGAGACCCTTGGTGAACCAACGGAGATGACCACCAGCGAGCGCGGACGAAAGCCCGACGACCGACTGCGCGACTGTGCCGCCGGGTCGGCGCATAGGTGCGCCGACGCAACCTGGGTGGTGAGGTGGCCGCGCCCGTAGTCGACCGGCGCGCCTGCGGGCACGGGCTCCGCCCGCGCCGCCGCCTGCGCGGCCACCCCTGCTCGCTCCGCCGTCGCTGACTCGCTCGCGCCTGATTCGCGCGGCTCGCGTTTCCGGGGTCGGTTGCGAGGTTTCGTCGGCGCGGTCCGCGCTCGTTCCTCACGCGTCCCGTTTGCTCAACCTCCGAAGAGTCGCCCCCCGGGCCGGAGGTTGAGCAAGCGAGCGCCAGCGAGCGCTGACGAAACCCCGGCAGCGGACTGCGCGACTGTGGCGGGTTCGTGCTGTGCTCGGTGCATCGACCGGCCTGGGTGGTGGGGTGGCCGCGCGCGTAGTCGACCGACACCCGCCGTCAAGGATCGCCTGCGGCGTCCGCTTCGCGGCGGACTTCGTCCGTCCTTGACTGCGGGTCCCGGTCGGTCGACTCATCCGGCGCGCTGCCGGCACGGGCTTCGCCCGCGCCGCCGCCTGCGCGGCCACCCCTGCCCGCTCCGGGTATGCCGGCTCGCCCGGCTCGCGTTTCCGAGGCCGGTCGGGAGGTTTCGTCGGCGCGGTCCGCGCTCGTTCCTCACGCGCACCGCTTGCTCAACCTCCGAGAACGGCCCACCCGCCGGAGGTTGAGTAAGCGAGCGCAAGCGAGCGCCGACGAAACCCCGGCACCCCCAAAGACTTACTAGAACACACTAGCGAATATCCGTCGGGCGAGGTAGAATCAGACATGGCCGCCACCACCGACACCGGAACCGGGCACCCGCTCGCGGTACTGGTCGCGCGGTTCAAGAAGGACCTAGCCGGCCACGTCGACACCCCGCTCTGGAGCCTGGACGCCGACGACACCGCTGCGCTGCTGGTCGACCTGGCCGAAGTCACCGCCAGCCTCGCCGAGCTCGAGACCCGCACCCTCACCCAGGCCGACGCCCTGGACCTGCCCGGCTCGATCGGCGCCCGGTCGGTCAGCGCGTGGCTGCGCCGGCTGGTCCCGATCACCCCCGGGCGCGCGCACCGCACCACCCGCCTCGCCCACGAGCTCGCGACCCACGAACAGACCCGGGTCGCTGCGGCCGAGGGAAGGGTGCTGCCGGACCAAGCTGCGGTGATCGTCGCGGCGGTCGACGAACTCGACCCCGTACATCGCGACCTGGCCGAGAAGCACCTGATCGCAGAAGCGGCCCATCACGACGCGAGAGCGTTGAAGATCCTCGGCCGTCGCATCCTGGAAGTCGTCGATCCGGTTCGGGCTGACGAGCACGAGGCCCGGCTGTTGGAGGCCGAGGAAGCCCGGGCTCGGAAGCACACGTCGTTCTCGATGTACGACGACGACCAGGGCCTCACCCATGGTCGGTTCACCCTGCCGGTCGCGCAGGGCTCGATGCTCCGCAAGGCCCTCGCCGCGCTCGCGGCACCCAAACACGTCCGCGCCACCGAGGGCGCCGGCTCGTTTGACTACGCCAAGCCCACCCCGCAGCGACTGGGACAGGCGTTCGCCGAGTACGTGGAACGGTTCCCCACCGAGAAGCTCCCCAAGGCCGGCGGGCTCAACGCCACCGTCATCGTCACCATGCAGTTGGACACCCTGCTCGGCGGCCTGAAGGCAGCCCACCTCGACACCAGCACCGACATCTCACCAGGCCTTGCACGCCGACTCGCCTGCGAGGCAGGGATCATCCCCGCCGTCCTCGGCAGCCGCAGCGAGGTCCTCGACCTCGGCCGCACCCGCCGCTTCCACACCCCCGCCCAACGGATCGCGATCGGCCTCGAACAGGTTCACTGCCAAACCCCCGGCTGCGACACCCCCGCAGCGTTCTGCCACGTCCACCACACCCACCCCTGGCAAGAAGGCGGCCACACCAACACCCACGACGCCCGACTCCACTGCCCCTTCCACCACTACCAACTCCACGCCGCCGGTGATGCGCCTCCGATGCGGACGTAGGTCCCTAGGCCCAGGTAGCGACGCTGCCGCAGCAGTCGGCAGGCGCTTCGTCGTCGCTGAACGTGGGGCTGTCGGCGAGGACGGTGTAGATCTCCCAGCGTTCGCCGTTGGGAGCGTTCTCGACCCAGAACTTGTCCTGCTTGGCGTAGCAGCACACGGTGTCGCGCTCGTCGACCGAGGCGAACCCGGCTTCGTGCAGGCGGGTCTGCTCGGCATCGACGCTGTCGGTGTCGGCGACCTCGACGCCGAGGTGGTTGATCGAGCCGCCGTGGCCGGGGTTCTCGATGAGGACCAGTTTCAGCGGGGGCTCGGACACGGCGAAGTTGGCGTAGCCGGCCTCGACCTTGGCGGGGGCGGTGTCGAACAGGGTCGAGTAGAACGCGATCGACTCCGTGAGGTCGTCGACGTTGAGAGCGAGCTGGATCCGGGACATGAATGCCTCCTGGCGAGATATCGATGGTTGTCGATGGTTGTCGATATGGACGTTGCCGCAGACATAGATGTCTGTCAACATAGATGTGTGTCGAAGTCTGCGTTGACGCCGGTTGAGGCGGTCGCCTGCTGCTCGCCCCTGATGACCACCCCTCTGTCTCGGGAGGCTGCCGAGGGCATTGCGCCACTGCTGAAGGCGCTGGCCGATCCGGTACGGCTCAGGCTGATGTCGCTGGTCGCCGCCCATGAGGGCGCCGAGGCGTGCGTGTGCGATCTCAACGACGCCTTCGACCTGTCCCAGCCGACCATCAGCCATCACCTCAAGGTGTTGCACGAGGCCGGACTCCTGGAGCGCTCCAAGCGCGGGACCTGGGTCTACTACCGCGTCAGCCCGGGGGCGGTGGCGGCGGTCGCCAACCTGTTCGGCGGCGCCGGAGCCGAGTCCAAGGCCGCCGGGGCTTGCGGGTGAGCGACACCGTCGACGCGAGCACCGCGGCGTCCGCAGACGAGGCGGTCATCCGGCGTCTCTCGACGCTGGACCGGTTCCTGCCGGTGTGGATCATCGCCGCCATGACCGCCGGGCTTCTGCTCGGCAGGGTCGTCCCCGGCCTCGACGTCGCGCTGACGAAGGTGGAGGTCGGCTCGGTCTCCCTGCCGATCGCGATCGGCCTGCTGGTGATGATGTACCCGGTGCTGGCCAAGGTCCGCTACGACGAGCTGGGCCAGGTCACCTCCGACAAGCGCCTGCTGGCCGCCTCGATCGTGCTGAACTGGGTGCTCGGCCCCGCGATGATGTTCGCCCTCGCGTGGCTGATGCTGCCCGACCTGCCCGCCTACCGCACCGGTCTGATCATCGTGGGCCTGGCCCGCTGCATCGCCATGGTGCTGATCTGGAACGACCTCGCCTGCGGCGATCGCGAGGCCGCGGCGATCCTGGTCGCGATCAACTCGGTCTTCCAGATCATCGCCTTCGCCGGGCTCGGCTACTTCTACCTCGAGGTCCTGCCCGGCTGGCTCGGTCTTCCCGCCACGACCGGTCTCGATGTCTCGGTGTGGGGCATCGCGAAGTCGGTCCTGGTCTTCCTCGGCATTCCGCTGGCCGCGGGATTCCTGACCCGCACCGTGGGGGAGAGGGCCAAGGGTCGCGACTGGTACGAGTCCACGCTGCTGCCTCGCATCGGACCGGCCGCGCTGTACGGACTGCTGTTCACCATCGTCGTGCTCTTCGCCCTCCAGGGCGACACCATCACCGGGCGACCCCTCGACGTGGCCCGGATCGCACTGCCGCTCCTGGCCTACTTCGCGCTCATGTGGGCCGGATCGTTCTTCGTCGGTAAGAGACTCGGGATGACCTACGAGCGCACCACCACCCTTGCCTTCACCGCCGCCGGCAACAACTTCGAGCTCGCCATCGCCGTCGCGATCGGCGTCTTCGGCGTCACCTCAGGCCAAGCCCTGGCCGGCGTCGTCGGCCCCCTCATCGAGGTTCCCGTCCTCGTCGGCCTCGTCTACGTCGCCCTGTGGCTGCGCCGCCGCTACTACCCGGCCACCCGATGACCCGGTACCTGTGCCCCCGCGCGGCCGGGCCGCAGAGGCTCAGGCCAGCTGGTCGGGGAGCCGCTTGGAGATGATCTCCTCGGCCTCGGCGATGATCGAGTCGACGACGTCGGCACAGGTCTCGACGCTGTCGATGAGGCCCTGGGCCTGGCTGGCCCACCACATGCCGCCCTCGACGTCGCCGCCGGCCAGCACCTGCTCGCGGGCCCGCGCGCCGGAGGCGAGGTGGGCGACGTCGGCGAAGGTGGCGTCCGGCCGGGCGCCGATCTCGCGGATCTCCTCGGCCACCGAGTTCTTCGCGACCCGTGCGGTGTTGCCGAACTCGCGGAAGACCACGGTGGTGTCGAGCTCGGAGTGCGCGACGATCCGGTCCTTCACGTTGCGGTGGATCGGCGCCTCGACGGTGGCCTCGAACCGAGTGCCCATGTTGATCGCGCAGGCACCCAGCGCCAACGCGGCGACCAGGCCGCTCCCGGTGGCGAAGCCGCCCGAGGCGATGATCGGGATGTCGAGGACCCGCGCGGCGGCGGGGATCAGCACCAGCCCGGGGACGTCGTCGCTGCCCGGGTGGCCGGCGCACTCGAAGCCGTCGATGCTCACCGCGTCGACGCCGAGGGACTGCGCCTTCAGCGCGTGCCGCACCGCCACGGCCTTGTGGATCACCTTGATGCCGGCGGCATGCAGCGACGGCAGGTGCGGGGCCGGGTTGCTGCCCGCGGTCTCCACGATCTTCACGCCCGACTCGATGATCGCGTCGCGGTACTCGTCGTAGGGCACCGGCTCGATCGTCGGCAGGATCGTGAGATTGACGCCGAAGGGCCGGTCGGTCATCGACTGACAGCGCGCGATCTCTGCGGCCAGCGCCTCCGGCGTCGGCTGGGTGAGGGCGCTGAGGAAGCCGAGCGCTCCGGCGTTCGCGACGCCGGCGATCAGGTCGGCGGTACCGACGGCGAGCATCCCGCCGCACACGATCGGGTGCTCGATGCCGAAGGTCTCGGTGAACTCGTTGTGGAAGGTCATGTCACTCCTTGGTGGTGGCGTCTGGGTCCGTACTGAGGGCAGGGGAAGGTTGAACCGGCAGGGGATCGACCGCGGGCAGCCGTTGGCCACGGTCGGTGAGGACGAGCGCCGCGGCGGCGAGCACCAGGAGTGCGCCGAGGATGGTGCGGGCATCGAGAGTCTCGGCGAAGAAGGCGACCGCGAAGAAGGAGGCCCAGACCGGCTCGGTGACCATCACCACCGAGGCGTGGGCCACCGAGATCCGCGCCTGCGACCAGGCCTGCGCCACCATGGCCAGACCGCCGCACACCAGCGCGAGGTAGAGCATCGGCCACCACTGCCCACCGTGGGGGAGTGTCAGGCCGTCGGCAGCTCCCACGACGGTGAACGTCGCCGAGATGGTTGCCATCTGCACGATGGTGACGGCCTGCGCCTCGCCGGGACGCACCAGGCGTCCGGTGACCAGGATGTGGGCGGCGTAGAGCACGGAGCTCGCGAGGACCAGGCTCTCGCCGAAGCCGAACGACCAGCCTCTCAACGACATCGCCATCACCCCGGCGACCGCCAGCACGACCGCGAGCGTGGTGGCGCGCGAGAGACGGGTGCGGTGCACGACCGCGCCGAACAGCGGCACGACGACGACGTACATCGAGACCAGGAATGCCGACACGGTGACCGAGGCGCGGCTCAGCCCGGCGAACTGGAGGAACTGCCCGGCTCCGTAGATGAGGCCGAGCAGGACGCCGACCCCGACCTGACGGCGCGTGAGCGAGACGATCACCCGCGGACGGAACAGCCAGACCGCCAGCAGGGCAAGGAAGAACCGCACGCCGAGGTAGTCCGGCACCGGCAGGTGGGTGAACAGCTCCTTGGAGATCGGGAACGACGACCCCCACGCCATCGCCACGCCGAGCAGGGCGAGCGCGGCCACCGGGAGGCGCGGCTGCGCCGACCGGGCGCGAGCGCTCGCGGCGTCGTTCATCCAGGGTCCGCAAGATTCGTCCCGGTCCCGGCGAAGTGGGCAAGCACGCTCTGGGCCTGGTGGAGCACATAGTCACGGGCACTCGCGGGGGAGAGGTAGGCGGCATGGGGGGTCACCAGGGTGCGCGGATGCCGCACCAGGGGGTCGTCGCGCGCAGGCGGCTCGTGGGGCAGGACGTCGAGGGCGGCTCCGGACAGGACGCCGTCGTCCAGCGCGCGGAGGAGGGCCGCGGTGTCGATCAGGTCGCCGCGCGAGGCGTTGACCAGCATCGCGCCGCGGCGCAGTCGCGACAGGCGGCCGGCATCGAGCAGCCCCTGGGTGTCGGGGGTCGAGGGCAGGTGCAGGCTGACCAGGTCGCTGACGTCGAGGAGCTCGTCGAGCTCGACCTGCTCCACGCCGTCCGGCGCGGTGCCGTAGGGCTCGTAGCCGACGACCCGGCCGACCAGGGGACCGATCATCCGCGCATAGCGCGCCCCGATCCGACCCAGGCCGATGACCCCGACGGTGATCTCGGACAGGCGCAGCAGCTGCTCGCGGGTGCCGTCCCAGACGCCGTCGGCGACGGCCCGGTCGAGGAACGGGAGGCCACGGACGAGCGCGAGCGACATGGCCAGGGCGTGCGAGGCCACCTCCTCGGTCGCCGCACCCGGCACGTTGCTCACCGCGATGCCGAGTCGCCGGCAGGCGTCGAGATCGACGCTGTCGATACCCACCGACTGGGTCGCCACGATCTGCAGGGAGCCGAGCCGGTCGAGCATCGAGGCGGTCACCGGCGCGTACCCGATCAGCAGCGCGGCCGCGTCGTGGGCGCCGCTGACGATCGCGTCGGGGTCGGCGCTGTCGAGCACCCGCACCTCGAAGCCCGACTCCTCCAGGAGTCGCACGCCCGGGGCGGGATCGAGGTCGACGACGTCGGCATAGACCGCGACGGGGGCAGACGCCATCACGCAGGAGCCTCCGGCGAGCCGGAGGCCCGGCTGTGCTCGCGGATGTGGATCAGGGTGGGTCGGTCGGCGGTGAACGCGTCGGCCACCGCGGCACCGAGTGCGGCGGCGTCCTCGACGTGGATCCCGCGGCAGCCCAGCGACTCGGCCAGCGCCACGAAGTCGGGGGAGCCGAGGGCGACGGCGTGGATGGGCTCGCCGCGATCGTCCATCTCGTTGCGGATCTCGCCGTAGCCGCCGTTGTCGACCACCACGATCGGGAGCGCGAGCCCGGCCTGCGCGGCCATCGCGAGCTCGGCGACGGTGAACATGATGCCGCCGTCACCCTGGAGCACCACGACCGGCGCGTCCGGCTCGGCGACCTTGGCGCCGATGCCCGCCGGCAGTCCGAAGCCGAGCGTCCCGGCGCCGGTGGGATACAGGAACGCGCGCGGCCGGTACAAGGGCAGGTTGGACAGCGCGCCGTAGTAGACGGCCATCGCGTTGTCGGCGGCGACGATCGCGTCGCGCGGGAGCGCCTGCGCGAGCGCGTCCACGATCTCCAGCCACGGCGCACCCTCGGCGCCGGCCTCCTCCAGGAACCGCCGCCGCCAGGAGGCGGTCCAGTCCTGAGCGGGATGGGGCCGGGTCTCGAGCAGCAGCGCATCGAGTGCGGTCGCGGCATCGGCGACGATCGCGACGTCGGGTGCGACGTTGGCGCTGATCTCCTGGGCGTCGATGTCCACGCGCACCACCGAGCCGCCGAAGTCGGGGAGCCCGATCCACCAGTCCGACGGCGCGAACTCCGTGCCCACGCCGAGCACGACGTCGGCCTCGGCGCACAGTTCGAGGGCCGCGGGGTGCTGGAGCCCGGCGCCCACGAACAGCGGGTGGTCCTCGGGCACGGTGCCCTTGCCGTTGGCGGTGCTGAGCACCGCGGCGTCGAGGTGGTCGGCGAGGGCGGCGACCTGCTCGGCCGCGCCGGCCGCGCCGCCGCCGACCACGAGCACCACCCGCTCGGCCGCGTCGAGCCTCTCGACCGCGTCGCGGATCGTCGCCGGGTCGGGGCCGAGCGTGCCCGTGCGGACCGCCGGCACCGAGGCGACCTCGGCGGCGACGTCGAGCAGGTCGAGCGGCACCTCCAGGTGCACCGGCCGCGGTCGCCCTTCGAGCATGGCGGCGAACGCCTGCGCGACGGCCAGCGGGATCTCCTCGACGCTGGTGACCCGGATGCTGGTCCCGAGCACGGCCTCCATCACGCCCGGCTGGTTGCGCATCTCGTGGAGCAGTCCGTTGCCCTGGCCGGGGTGCTGCAAGGGCATGCCGGGGGAGACGAAGAGCACCGGGACCGAGTCGGAGTAGGCCTGCGCGGCCGCGGCGGCGGCGTTGAGGATGGCCGGCCCCGTGGTGGTGAGCGCGACGCCGACCCGTCCGGTGGAGCGGGCATAGCCGTCGGCGGCGTACCCGGCACCCTGCTCGTGGCGCGGCGAGACGTGGGTGATCCCGTGCTTGGGGAGCGCCGCGTAGGCGGAGAGGTTGTGGGTGCCGGGGATGCCGAAGACCGTGTCGACTCCGTGCTCGGCCAGCGCCCGGACCAGCGCCTCGCCGCCGGTGACCGCGCTCACAGCCCGGTCCCGCCGGCCAGGACGCGACCGTCGTCGATGTTCCAGGTCAGGGTGACCGCGGCGCCGGGCTCGATCCCGTCGCTGACGCGGGGCACCTCGGTCCGGGCCACCAGGCTCTCGCCCGAGGCGGTGGTGACGTGGATGTTGCGGTCGCTGCCCAGGTACACGCAGTCGCGGACGACGGCGGGCAGCGCGTTCTCGTGGGCCTGCGGCGTCACCTGTCCCGCGGTCACCCGCAGCCGCTCGGGCCGGACCATCAGCGCGGTTCCCTGCGGGTCGCCCACGCTCACCTTGTGGGTGGCGCTGTTGCCCTGATCGGTGAACACGTCGCCGTTGCGCGAGCCGTTGAAGATGTTGGACACCCCGATGAACTCCGCCGAGAAGCGACTGTTGGGGGCGCCGTAGAGCTCCTCGGGCGTGCCGAGCTGGACGATGTCGCCGCGCTCGAGCAGGGCGATGCGGTCCGACATGGTCAGGGCCTCCTCCTGGTCGTGGGTGACGAACACGAAGGTGATGCCCATCTCCTGGTGCAGCCGGCGGATCTCCAGCTGCAGCTGCTCGCGCAGCATCTTGTCGAGGGCGCCGAGCGGCTCGTCCATGAGCAGCACGCGCGGGCGGAACACCACGGCCCGGGCGAGCGCGACCCGCTGCTGCTGACCGCCCGAGAGCTGCGCGGGACGACGCTTGCCGAGGTGCCCCATCTCGACCATGTCGAGTGCCCCCGCGACCAGGTCGGGGATCTCGGACTTGGGGAAGCCGTGGCGGCGCAGACCGTAGGCGACGTTGTCGTAGACCGACATGTGCGGGAACAGCGCGTAGTGCTGGAAGACCATGCCCAGGCCGCGCTTGTGGGCCGGCACCGTGGTGAGGTCCTGGCCGTCGACCTGCACCGAGCCGCCGTCGGCCTTGATGAAGCCGGCGATGATGTTGAGCAGCGTCGACTTGCCCGAGCCACTGGCGCCGAGCAGGGTGAGGAACTCACCGGCCCGGATGTCGAGGTCGACGTCGTTGAGGACGGTGAGCGAGCCGTACTCCTTGCGGACGCCGTCTACCTTGATCGCGGCGCCGCTTCGCGGCTCGGTCACGGGATTCTTCTTGGACATGTCAGGCACCTGTGCTGTCGGAGGAGAGAGAGCGGCGGGCGAAGAGGCGCTGCACGAGGCGGCCGAGCCCGATGATCACGAAGCAGGCCACGATGACGAGCAGGGCCAGGCTGGAGATGGCGGCGAGCGTGGGGTCGATCTGGACCCGGATCCCGGCCCACATCTTCACCGGCAGAGTGGTGAGCGTGGGGCCGGACATGAAGATCGCGACGACCACCTCGTCCCAGCTGGTGATGAACGCGAACAGCGCACCGGCCAGCATGTTGGGCAGGATCGCGGGCAGCGTGATCCGGAAGAACGTGCTCACCGGTCCGGCGCCCAGGTTCATCGAGGCCATCTCCAGACGGCGGTCGACGGCCACCAGGCCGGCACACACGTTGATCATCACGTAGGGCACGCCCAGGCAGGTGTGCACGAGCACGAAGCCCAGGGTCGTCTCGGTGAGCCCGATCCGCAGGAAAGCGATGTAGACCGCCAGGCCCACGATCACGTACGGCACGATCAACGGCGCCAGCATCACCATGAGCACCGGACCGCGGAAGGGGATCCGCCCGCGCACCAGCGCCAGTGCCGCGAGGGTCCCGAGGACGACGCTGAGGGCCGCGGAGAGCAGGGCGATCCAGAGGCTGGAGGTGGCGGCGTCCAGCCAGGTCGGGTCGAGCTTGAGCTTCTCGAACCACTGCCAGGTGAAGCCCTCGGGCGGGAAGGTCAAGAAGGCGTTGTTCGAGACCGACATCGGCAGGATGATCAGGATCGGGAGCAGGATGTAGGCGCCGATCACGACGGCGAGCAGGATGAGCCCGGTGCGGGTGAGGATACGAGTCATGACCGCCCCATCAGCATTCGTTCGAGGTTCATGAAGCGTCCGGCGATCGCGAGCAGTACGAACGTCGTGACGAGCAGGATCACCGCGAGCGCCGCGGCGAAGCCGAACTGGAGAACGGTGCTCACCTGCTGCACGATCAGCTCGCCGATCATCGTGTTCTTCGGGCCGCCGAGCATCGCCGGGGTGATGTAGTACCCGAGCGCCTGGATGAAGGTGAGCAGCATGCCCGCGGCCACGCCCGGCATGCTCAGCGGCACGAAGACCCGCCAGAAGGCACCGGACGGGCGGTCGCCGAGGCCCTGCGCGGCCTGGGTGAGCCGGGTGTCGATGCCGCGCATGGTGGCGTAGATCGGCAGCACCGCGAACGGGAGCGCCACCTGCACCATGCCGAACACGACGCCGCGCAGCGTGCGGAGCATGGCGATCGGCTCACTGATCAGTCCGGCGTCCTGGGCGATGGTGTTGAGCACGCCGGTGTCGCGCAGCAGCAGCACCAGGGCGAAGGTGCGCACCAGCACGCTGGTCCAGAACGGCACCAGCACCAGCAGCAGCAGGATCGTGCGCCAGAACGGTTTCGCGATGGTCATCAGGTAGGCGTACGGGTAGGCCAGCAGCAGGGTCACGACCGTCACCACCAGCGCGGTGACGAAGGTGTTGCGCAGGATCTTCAGGTACAGCGGTTCGGCGAAGATCTTCTGGTAGTTCTCGAACCCGACGGTCGGGTCGGTGAAGCTCTTGGCGATCAGCAGGCACAACGGCCCGACGAAGATGACCAGGAGGAACACCAGCAAGGGCACGGCGAGCAGCCCCCAGCCGTCCAGGCGCAGTTTCGACCGGAGGCGGGAGGGTCCGCCGGAGCGGGTTCCCGGCCTACCGGACTTCTCCAGAGTGACGCTGCGGGTGAGACTCACTTGGCGATCCAGGTGTTGAACCGCTCGGTGACGTCGGCGTAGTTCTCGGCCCAGTAGCTGTAGTCGATGAGCGTGGCGGTCTGGTCGTTGACGTCGGCGCCACCGGCGACGTCGGGACGGATGTCCTCGGGGACCAGCTCGACGGCCTTGGGGGAGGCCGGGCCGTAACCGGAGGCCTCGACGTCGTCGGCCTGCGCCTGCGGGTTCTCCAGGAACCAGACCATCCAGTCCTGGGCGAGGTCGGCGTTCTTGTAGCCCTTCGGGATGACGACCTGGTCGTAGGAGATCAGGTTCTCGCCGTACTCGTTGGCCACCGGCTCGCCGGCCTTGGCGGCCTGTGTGATCCGGCCGTTCCACGCCTGTACCAGCGGCGCTTCGCCGCTGGCGACGAGCTGGACCTGCTGGTCGCCGGTGTCGTACCAGACGATGTCGTCCTTGATCGTGTCGAGCTTGGCGAAGGCGCGGTCGAGGTCGAGCGGGTAGAGGTCCTCCGGAGCCACCCCGTCGGCGAGCAGCGCCGCCTCGAAGATGCCGCCGGTGACGTACTTCCAGAAGCCGCGCTTGCCGGGGAACTTCTCGGTGTCGAAGAACTCCTCCCAGTTCGTCGGGTGGGCATCGCCGAACGTGTCGGTGTTGTAGGCGATGCTGAAGGTGTACTGGAGGATCGGGAGGGCGCAGTCGTTCATCTGGGCGGGGTCGACCTCGGCCTCCTGCGCCGCGGTCACCACGCGCTCGGGGAGCTTCTCGAGCTTCCCCTCGGCGCAGGCCGTCTCGGCGTAGTTCGGCTCCACCTCGACCAGGCCCCAGTTCACCTTGCCGGAGTCGACCTGGGCGTCGAGCTTGGCGTAGTCGGTGGGGGAGTCCTGGAGGATCTTCACCCCGGCCTCCTCGCCCCACGGGTTGAAGTACGAGGCGACGTGCGCCTCCTGCGCCTGGCCGCCCCACATGGTCACCGTCACCGACTTGTCGTCGCCACCGCCGCCGCCTCCGCAGGCGGTCAGGGTGAGGGCGAGCGTTGCGGTGGACACCAATGAAATCGCCTTCGTGCGCATGCGGGCTCCTAAGTTGACTGATCGATTAGTTATGTATGAAAGCGTGACGGGGATCACTCGTCAAGGCCTTGAAGGAAGTTCGACGTGACGCTTGACACGTTCGTGGCCGCGACCCATGCTGGTTAATAACTGAGCCGTCAGTCAACAATCTTCGAGGAGCCGTCCCATGACCCGAGCCATCCGTGACGCCCTGCCCCGTACCGAGGAGCAGACCGAGTTCATCCGCCTGGCTCGCGACTTCGCGGCCAAGGAGATCCGGCCCCGGGCCGCCGAGGTCGACGCCGCCGACACCGAGTCGCCGCTCGACCTGTGGAAGAAGGCCGCCGACATCGGACTGACGCACTACATGCTTCCCGAGGAGTACGGCGGCGGCGGGATCACCGACCTCACCTCGCAGGCTCTGGTGCAGCAGGAGCTGTGCTACGGCGACATCTCCATCGGCAACTTCCTCACCTCCAACGGCTTCTTCTCCGGGCCGATCGAGGCGCTGGGCACCGAGGAGCAGAAGAAGCACTGGCTCGGCCTGCTGTGCTCGGACAACCCGCCGATCACCGCACTGGCCACCACCGAGCCCGGCAGCGGCTCGGACGCCGCCAGCATCCAGACCCGCGCGGTGCGCGAGGGCGACGAGTACGTCCTCAACGGCCAGAAGACCTGGATCTCCAACGCGCCCTACGCCGAGTACTTCGTCATCTTCGCCACCGTCGACCCCAGCAAGCGGTCGCGCGGCATCACCGCGTTCATCGTGCCGCGGGACGCCGAGGGCCTCACCATCGGCCAGCCGATGCCCAAGCACGGGCAGAAGGGCATCGTCAACGCCGAGGTGTTCTTGGACAACGTGCGCGTGCCCGTCTCCGACCGGCTCGGCGAGGAGGGCCAGGGCTTCTACGGACTGATGAGCACCTTCGACGCCTCGCGCATCCTCATCGGCTCCTCGGCCACCGGCCTCGCCCGGGCCGCACTGGACACCACCCTCCAGTACGCCAAGGAGCGCGAGCAGTTCGGCACGCCGATCATCAACCACCAGGCCGTCGCCTTCCGCCTGGCCGAGATGGCCGCCCGGGTCGACACCTCGCACCTGCTCACCATGCGCGCAGCGAGGCTCTTCGACGAGGGCGGTCCCGCCACCGAGGAGGCGGCCATCGCCAAGCTCGTCGCCTCCGAGAACGCCACCTGGGTCGCCAGCGCGGCGCTGGCCACCCACGGCGGCTGGGGCTACTCGCGCGAGTTCCCCGTCGAGCGGTGGCTGCGCGATGCGAAGCTGGAGGAGATCGAGGAGGGCACCTCCGACATCCAGAAGCTCATCATCTCCCGGGCGATCAGCCGGTGACGGTCACCGTGTTGACCGATGGCCCGACCGGCGAGCCGGCCGAGGGCACCGAGCTGTCGACGTCGAGCGGACTCGACGCACTGTGGGACCCCGACGTCGTCACGGTGGTCGGCGCGTCCGCCGATCCGTCGAAGTGGGGCTGGTTCCTCGCCCGCGGTGCGCTGCGCGGGGCGGACCGGCGCACGGTCCACCTGGTCAACCAGCGCGGCGCCGACGTCGAGGGCGTGGCGACGGTGCGCACGCTCGACGAGATCGACGGCCCGCTCGGGCTCGTCGTCCTCTCGGTCCCGGCCGCCGCGGTGCCCGACGTCGTCGACGAGGCCTTGGCGCGCGGTGCGACCGGGTTCCTGGGCATCACCGCCGGGGTCGACCGCGCCGTGGGCCGGGTCGGCGCCGAGCGCGAGCTCGCCGCCCGCATCCGGGCCGCGGGCGCGCGGATCATCGGGCCGAACTGCCTGGGCATGGTCGACATGGACACCGAGCTCCACCTGGCGTGGGGCGAGTTCCACCCCGGGCCGATCGGCGTGATCTCCCAGAGCGGGCAGCTCGGCTCCGAGATCGCCGGCCTGGCCGCCCACCGCGGACTCGGCGTGTCGCGGTTCGTGTCGGTGGGCAACCAGGTCGACGTCAGCGCGGCCGAGGCCCTCGGCGCCCTCGCCGACCACTCCCAGACCCGGGTCGCGATCCTCTACGCGGAGAGCTTCGGCGAGGGGGCCGACTTCATCGACGCCGTCCGGCGCATGCGTGCGGCCGGCAAGCAGACGATCGTCCTCACCGTCGGCGCCAGCGGTGCCAGTCGCGCCGCGGCGGCCTCCCACACCGGCTCGATGACCTCCGGCACCGACGTCGTCGACGCCGCCTGCCGGGTCGCCGGCGCCTGGCGCGTCGACACCCCGACCCAGGCGGTCGACCTCGCCGTGCTGCTCAGCCATGCGCCGCTGCCCGCAGGCCCCCGGGTCGGCATCGTGGCCGACAGCGGGGGACAGGGCGCGGTGGCCGCCGACGTCGCCGACGCCGCGGGACTCGACGTCGTCGAGTTCGACGCCGACCGGCGCGCCGAGATCGCCCGGATGCTTCCCGCCGACGCCGGCGTCGGCAACCCGATCGACCTGGCCGGCGGCGGCGAGCAGGACATGACCACCTACGCCCGCGTGGTCCAGGCGTGCCTGCAGGACGCCGACGTCGACGCCGTCCTGCTCTCCGGCTACTTCGGCAGCTACTCGGTCGACACCCCCTCGCAGGCCGATCGGGAGATCGGCGTCGTGGAGTCGCTCGCCGCCGCCGTGGCCGCCTCCGGCAAGCCGGTCCTGGTCCACTCGATGTGCCCCGACTCGCCCAGCCTCACCCGCGCGCGCGAGCTCGGCCTGCCCGTCTTCCCCAGCGTCGAGGCCGCGATCGGAGCACTCACCGGAGCGGTGCGGATCGGCCGTGACGTCCGCGAGGTGCCGGAGCCGAGCGTCCCCGGCGAACCGGTCGCCGTGGGATCGGGCTACCTCGCGGCCCGCGCGCTGCTGCAGTCGCTCGGCGTCCCCTTCCCCGAGGCCGCCGAGGTGCACAGCATCGACGACGTGCGCGCGGCGACCCGCCGGCTGCACGGGCCGTGGGTGCTCAAGGCCGACTGGATCGAGCACAAGACCGAGCACGCGGCCGTCGTCGTCGGACTGCGCGACGAGGAGTCGGCCGTCGCCGCCTTCGCCGAGATGCACGGCCGGCTCGGCCCCGGTGCGTACGTGCTCGAGGAGCTCGACCAGCGGCCGAGTCCCGTCGAGGTCATCGCCGGCGTCCGCCGCGATCCGACGTTCGGTGCGGTGGTGATGGTCGGTGCCGGCGGCACCGAGGCCGAGCTGTGGCGCGACACGGTCCTCGAGCTCGCCCCGGTCTCGGTCGACACCGCTCGCGCGATGATCCGTCGCCTGGTGAGCTACCCGCTGCTGGCCGGCTGGCGCGGCCGTCCGGCCGCCGACGTCGACGCGCTCGCGCGCACCGTCTCGGCGCTCTCGCAGGTGACCGGGATCCCGGGTCACGACGAGGTGGAGGTCAACCCACTGCGCGTCGACCAGGACGGCGTCCTCGCCGTCGACGCCCTGGTGGTGTCGCACGAGGTTTGACCGGGGCGGCGCTCAACGGCGAGGGTAACGCCGTACCCGCTGTCCGAACTCGGAGGAAGCGGCCGGCGGAGAGGTAGTGATGGCCAGACCGAGCGTTGAGGCAGAGCGCAAGGAGCAGATCCTCGGGGGCGCCTGTGAGGTCCTTGCCGATGTCGGGTTCAGCGCGCTGCGGATCTCGGACGTCGCGAAGCGCGTGGGTACGAGCACCGGGACGGTCCACTACTACTTCGCCACCAAGCGCGATCTCATCACCGCGGCGTTCGAGTGGAACTTCGAGCGTTCGCTGGCGCGGCGGCGTCACATCCTGGACCAGCACGACGACCCGCACACCGAGCTGCGGGCCTTCGTGGAGTCCTACCTGCCCACCGATGAGGTCACCGTGCAGGCGTGGCACGTGTGGGCCGAGCTGTGGGTGGAGGGCCTGCACGACCCCGACCTCGCAGCGCTCAACGAACGGGTCTACGGCGAGTGGCGCGAGCTCGTGCGGCGGATCATCGCCGACGGGCAGGAGGCCGGGCAGTTCCGCGAGGGCGACGCGACGATGTTCGCCAACGGGCTGATCGGGCTGATCGACGGGCTCAGCGTGCAGGTGCTGCTGAAGTCGAAGGAGATGGACGTCTCTCGGATGCGCGAGGTCTGTGACCAGTGGCTCGCGAGCCTCGACGTCGAGCAGTAGCGCTGGGTCGGGCTACGAGCCGAGTCGAGCTCGGCGGAGGAGGACCGCCCGCTCGCCGGCGTTCTGGGTGAGCGCGGCCGCCTCGGCGAACGCCGCGGCCGCCTCGGCGGCGCGGCCCGCGCGTGCGAGGAGGTCCCCGCGCACGCTGGGGCGAAGGTGCGAGCCGGCCAGGGCGTTCACGGGAAGGGCATCGAGGACCGCCAACCCGGCATCGGGTCCGAAGGCGCGACCGTGCGCGACCGCCCGGTTGACCTCGACGATGGGTCCCGGTGCGGCCGCGGCGAGGGCGTCGTACAGGCCCGCGATGCGCCGCCAGTCGGTCTGGTGCGCCGTGGGCGCCCGGACGTGCTCGGCGGCGATCATCGCCTGGAGGAAGTAGCGCCCGACCGGGGTGCCGCGGGCGGCGAGCCGCTCGGCCCGGGCGCGCGCGGCGAGACCGCTCTCGATCAGGCCCCGGTCCCAGGCGTCGCGGTCCTGGTCCTCGAGCAGGACCGGCCCGCCCGAGGCGTCCAGACGTGCGGCACTGCGTGAGTGCTGGAGCTCGAGCAGGGCTTGCAGGCCGTGCACCTCGGGCTCGTCCGGAACGAGAGCCGAGAGCATCCGCGCCAACCGGATGGCCTCCACGCTCAGCTCCGGCCGCATCCAGTCCGCACCCGAGGTCGCGGTGTAGCCCTCGTTGAAGATCAGGTAGACCACGCCCATCACGTCGTCGAGCCGGGCGAGTCGATCGGCCCCGGTGGGCAGGTCGAACTCGGCGCCGCCGTGCGCCAGGGTGCGCTTGGCGCGCGAGATCCGCTGCCCCATCGCGGACTCGGCGACCAGGAAGCCGCGGGCGATCTCGGCGGTGGTCAGTCCGCCGACGAGCCGCAGGGTGAGCGCCGCACGCGACTCGGGCGTCAGCGAGGGGTGGCAGGTCAAGAAGATCAGCCGGAGGGCGTCGTCCTCGATGAGGTCCACCTGCTCGGAGAGGTCGCCCATGGGATCCTCCTCGCTCAGGCCGTGGCCGATCTCCGCGGTCTTGCGGCGCAATGTTTGGTTGCGCCGGAACTGGTCGACGGCGCGCCGCCTGGCCGTCGTCATGAGCCAGGCCGCGGGGTTGTCGGGGACGCCGGCGTCCGGCCACTGCTCGAGCGCGGCCACCAGCGCGTCCTGGGCGAGGTCCTCGGCGAGCTCGAGGTCGCGGGTCATCCGGACGAGCGCGCCGATCAAGCGGGCCGACTCGGCCCGCCAGGCCGCGACGATCGCCTCGCGCGCGCCGTCGTCGCTCGCTCCGGGCACGCGGTGACACTAGCGCCGCGTGCCCGGTCGCCGCATCAGTCGCCGGGCGCCTCCGGACCCTCGGAGATCTGCCGCAGCGTGGAGATGACGGTGACCTCGGGCCAGTGCTCGGCGTGCAGCTCTGCGAACACCTTCAGGTCCGCGATCGCCTCCTCCACGGTGTCGTACTGCATCAGCGACCAGCCACCGACGACCTCCTTGGCCTCGGCGTACGGGCCGTCGACCCGGCTGACCTCGCCGTCGCGCACGACGTAGTTGACGGCGTCCTCGGTGCCGTACAGGCCGCCGCCGTCGAGGAAGATCCCCTTGGCCGCCCGCTCACCGATGTGGGCGTCCATCGCCTCGAACAGCGACTGCGGCGGCGTCCCGATGTTCTCTTCCATCCTCACGAAACCCATGAAACGCGGCATCGCGCTCTCCTCACGTGTGTGTGGCACACCGCGGGTCGGTGGCCGATTCATCCAGACGTCGAACAGCCTCCTGCGTCTTCGACATCGCTTCCACACAAAATCGGAAAAGTCTGCCGGGGAGTCCTCCAGGACGCCCGACGTCCTGGTTCACCCCTAGGTTGTCACCATGCCCGACCTCACCATCAGGCCGCTCACGCCCGAGACCTTCGACGACTTCGCCGGGATCCTCGAGCGCAACAAGGGCATGTTCGCCAGCTGCTGGTGCACCCACTTCCACCCCGACTGCGCCGAGCGCGGCCAGAGCGCAGAAGGGAACCGGGCCCTGAAGAAACGGCTGGTCGAGGAGGGCATCGCCCACGCCGCCCTGGTCTTCGACGGCGACCGCGCCGTGGCCTGGGCGGAGTACGGCACGCCCGAGGAGCTGCCCGGCATCCACCACCGCAAGGAGTACCTCGCCACGGCCGAGCGGCTGCCCGACTACCGGGTCACCTGCATCCTGGTCGAGCGCACCTACCGCGGCCAGGGCCTCGCGGCGCTCGCCCTGCGTGGCGCGGTCGACCTGATCGCCCGGGCCGGCGGGGGAGTGGTGGAGGGTTACCCGCACGACACCGGCGGCGTCCGCAAGAAGAACTCCTCCTTCCTCTACAACGGCACCCGCGCGATGTACGAGCGCGAGGGCTTCACCTATGACCGCCCCAAGGGCCTGGGCAACTGCGTGATGGTGCGCGAGGTCGCCGCCGCACGGTGAGCACGCAAGGCGCGGGGCGATCTGGCCAGCTCAGACGCGCGCCGGAGCCCGCGATGGTGGCCCGCCCGGGCGCGGTAGTCTGTCGGCGCCAGTCGTGCTCCACCTCGTGGAGTCAGGGAACCCGGTGCGAATCCGGGACTGACGCGCAGCGGTGAGGGTGACGGGCGAGGCAACATGCCACTGGGGTCACCACCCTGGGAAGGTGTCTCGCTCCGGTCGATCCCGAGTCCGAAGACCTGCTGGCACTGGCGAGGACCGTCGCCAGGTCGTACGTGGACTCCGCGACAGGGTCCCTGACCAGACAGGCCCAGCACGTGTCAGCCCACCGCACCCGCACCGACCGGTGTCCCGGCGTCCTGCGCCCCTGGGAGGCCGCCGACGGCCTACTCGTCCGGCTCCGGCTGATCGGCGGCCGGGTCTCCTCGACGTCGCTGAGGCTGCTGAGCGAGGCGGCCGAGGCCTACGGCGACGGCCGCGTCCACGTCACATCGCGGGCTAACCTCCAGGTCCGCGGCCTCCCCGGCACCGACGGCCGGCTCGACGACGCCGCGGTCCGGGCGATCGAGGAGACCGGACTGCTTCCGGCCCCCACCCACGACCTGGTCCGCAACGTCATGGTGTCGCCGCAGACCGGACTCGCCGGCGGGCGCGCCGACCTGCGACCGGTCGCCGAGGAGCTAGACCGCCGGATCCGCGCCTCCGCCGAGCTCGCCACGCTCCCAGGGCGCTTCCTGTTCGTCCTCGACGACGGCCGCGGCGACCTGATGGAGCGCACCTGCGACCTGGGCGTCGTCGCGCTCGACGCCGACGTCGTCGCGCTGCGGGTCGGGACACACTGGGCAGGCGTCGTGCCATGCCGCGACGCCGCGGCCAGGCTGGCCGGACTCGCCGACCTGTTCCTGACGGTCCGGGGGAGCGGACGAGCGGCCCGGTGGCACGTCGCCGATCTCGACCGGCCGCTGGTGACACCGACCGCGGCTGACCCCCGGGTGCCGGAGCCGGCTCCACCGCTTCCGTACGGCCAGGTGCCCGGCGGCCGGCACGTTCCGGTCCCCGAGGGCGGCCTGGACCGCGACGCCGTGCTCGCACTCGGCGCCGAGGCCGACCAGCTCGTCGTGACGCCCTGGCGCGGCGTCCTCGTCCCGGGAGTAGGAACACATGGCTGAGCCGCGTCGGCCCGCACGGCACTACGAGTACGTCGACAGCGGGCCCGAGATCTACCTCGACTCCTTCGCCACCATCAGGCGCGAGGCCGACCTCGCCGCGATGCCACCGGACGCGGAGAAGCTGGCCGTGCGGATGATCCACGGCAGCGGCCAGGTGGACCTGGCTGCAGACCTCCTGGTCCACCCACGCCTGGTCGCCGCCGCGCGAGACGCGCTGGAGGCCGGGGCCCCGATCCTGTGCGATGCCACGATGGTCGCCACCGGGATCACCCGCAGCCGGCTCCCGCGCGACAACGACGTGGTGTGCCTGCTCAACGACGAGCGGGTGCCCGGCCTGGCGCGGACCTGGGGGACCACGCGCACGGCGGCCGCGGTGTCGTTGTGGGAGCCGCACCTCGACGGAGCCGTGGTGGCCATCGGCAACGCGCCGACCGCGCTCTTCCACCTGCTCGAGACGATCCTCGACGGCGGCCCGCGCCCGGCCGCGATCGTCGGCTGCCCGGTGGGCTTCATCGGCGCTGCGGAGTCGAAGCAGGCCCTGGTCGAGCTCGGAGCCGCGCACGCCATCGACCTCCCCTACGTCACCGTCCGCGGCCGGCGGGGCGGCTCGGCCATGACCTCCTCGGCCCTCAACGCACTGGCTCAGGAGGCGGAATGACCGGGCACTTCCACGGCGTCGGCGTCGGCCCCGGCGACCCGGAGCTGATCACGCGCAAGGCGGCACGTCTCATCGCGCAGGCCGACGTGATCGCCTACCACGCCGGCGTCGGCAAGAGCTCCAACGCGCGGCGCATCGCGGCCGAGCTCTTCCCTGCCGGGGTGATCGAGGAGCAGCTGACCTACCCGGTCACCACCGGCTCGACCGACCATCCGGGTGGGTACGCCGGAGCCCTGGCCGACTTCTACGAGGAGTCGGCGGCGAGGCTGGCCGGCCACCTGGACGCCGGGCGCGACGTCGTCCTGCTGTCCGAGGGCGACCCGCTCTTCTACGGCTCCTACATGTACATGCACGACCGTCTGGCACAGCGGTACCCGACCGAGATCGTGCCGGGGGTGCCCGCGTTCCTGGCTGCCACCGCAGCCGTCGCCAGTCCGCTGGTCCGCCAGACCGACGTGCTGACCGTGCTGCCCGGCACGCTTCCCGAGCCCGAGCTGGCCCGGCGCCTGGCGGGCACCGACGGGGCGGTGATCATGAAGCTGGGGCGCACCTTCCCCGCGGTGCGTCGCGCTCTGGAGGCGGCCGGGCGGCTCGACGACGCCCTGTACGTCGAGCGGGCGACCACGCCGGAGCAGCGGTGGCTGCCGGTCGCCGACGTCGAGGCCGAGACGGTGCCGTACTTCTCGCTGATCGTGGTCACCGGCGACTCGCGCAACGGCCCGCGCTCGCGCGGCGCCGAGCGGGACCACGCTGCCGCCCCCACCGTG
This sequence comes from Nocardioides epinepheli, assembly GCF_037936805.1. NCBI lineage: Bacteria > Bacillati > Actinomycetota > Actinomycetes > Propionibacteriales > Nocardioidaceae > Nocardioides > Nocardioides epinepheli. The sequence continues at coordinate 165,350 of NZ_JBBMMC010000004.1, forward strand.
GCAGCGGCCGAGCTGCTGGTGGTGGGGCTCGGCCCCGGGCCGGAGTGCTGGCTCACTCCCGAGGTGTCCATGGCGCTGGCGGAGGTCGGCCACGTCGTCGGCTACGGGCCGTACGTCGACCGGGTGCCGCAGCGGGCGGGACTGACCCGGCACGCCTCGGGCAACACCGTGGAGGTCGACCGGGCCCGGCACGCACTGGACCTGGCGACGTCGGGGGAGAGGGTCGCGGTCGTCTCCGGCGGCGACGCGGGCGTCTTCGGGATGGCGGCCGCGGTCTTCGAGGCCGCCGAGGACCCGGCATACGCCGGCGTCTCGATCCGGGTGCTGCCCGGGGTCAGCGCGGTGCAGGCGGTGGCCGCCCGGGCGGGGGCACCGATCGGCGCCGACTTCGCCGTGGTCTCCCTCTCGGACCGGCTCAAGCCGTGGACGGTCGTGGAGCGACGGCTGCGGGCGATCGCCGAGGCCGACCTGGTGCTGGCCATCTACAACCCGGCGTCGCGCTCGCGCACCGAGCAGATCGCGACCGCGCGTCGGGTGCTGCTCGAGCATCGCACCCCGGACACCGTCGTGGTCGTCGGTCGTGCCATCGGTCGCGCCGACGAGTCGCTGACCGTGACCACGCTCGGCGAGCTCGACCCGGCGAGCATCGACATGTCATGCCTGGTCATCGTCGGTGCCGGCTCCACCCGGGTCAGCCCGGCCGGCGTCTGGACCCCCCGATTCGTGGCGGACGGCGGCGACCACTGGTGACCGTCCACTTCGTCGGAGCCGGCCCGGGCGCGGCCGACCTGCTCACGGTGCGCGCGACCAGGCTGCTGGGCCAGGCGCAGGTGGTGCTCTACCCGGGCACCTATCTCGACCCCGAGGTGCTGGGCCACGTGAGCCCGGACGCCGAGCTCGTCGACACCCAGAACCTCGACCTGGACCAGATCATGGAGCGGCTGGTCTCCGCACGCGACGTCGTGCGGCTGGTCTCCGGGGACCCGTCGGTCTACTCCGCGCTCGCCGAGCAGACCCGCCGGCTCGACGCCGCCGGCGTGGCGTGGGATGTGACGCCCGGCGTTCCGGCCTACGCCGCCGCGGCCGCCGAGGTCGGCCGGGAGCTGACCGTCCCGCTGCTGGCCCAGTCGGTGGTGCTGACCCGCACGCAGGCGCGCTCGACGCCGCTGCCGGACACCGAGTCGCTGACCGCGTTCGCGCGCACGCGGGCGACCTTGGTGCTGCACCTGGCGATCACCCATACCCGTGGGCTGATGAGCGAGATCGAGCCGGAGTACGGCGCCGCGTGCCCGGTCGTCGTCGTCTACCGCGCGAGCCAGCCGGACCAGCGCATCCTGCGCGGCACGGTCGCGACCATCGCCGACCGGGTCGAGGAGGCCGGGCTCCGGCAGGCCGCGGTGATCCTGGTCGGTCGCGCCCTCGACCCGCGGCCGGGCGGCGAGTCGTACCTCTACGACCCCTCGCGCGAGCGGAAGGCCCACTGAGTCACGGCCCGCGCCGGCGTCCAACCGGTGAAGCCGCCGATCGGGGCGGCGGTCTCGACGGCGATCCGGGTGAGCTCGCCACCGTGCTCGGCGTACGCGGAGGCGAGCAGCTGCTCGGTCTCCAGCGTCACGCCGTGGACGACGAGCCGGCCGCCGGGCCGCAGCGCGCTCCGGCAGGCCTCGAGGACGCCGGGGACGCTCGCGCCTCCGCCGACGAAGATCGCATCCGGGGCCGCCAGCCCGGCGAGGGCGGCGGGTGCGCAGCCGTTGACGACCTGGAGGACCGGGACGCCGAGGGCGGCGGCGTTCCGCGAGATCCGCTCGGCCCGGTCGGGGTTCGTCTCGACCGCCGTCGCGGTGCAGGACGGATGCGCGCGCAGCCACTCGATCGCGACCGACCCGGCACCGGCGCCGACGTCCCACAGGTGGGCGCCGGGCACCGGGGCCAGCCGGGCGAGCGCCGAGGCCCGCAGGTCGCGCTTGGTGAGCTGGCCGTCGTGCTCGAACGCGGCGTCGGGGAGCCCGGCGACCCACGATCCGGCCGGGGGTCCGAGGAGCTCCACCCCGATGACGTTCAACCGCGGCGACGTCGCGGCCCAGCCGCCGGCGGTGCCGTCGACCCGGGAGAAGCCCGCCGTCCCGAGGTCGCCGAGCACGTGCATCGTGCTCGCGCCGTACCCGCTCCGGGTGAGCAGGCCGGCGACCTCGGCAGGGGTGTTCTCGTCGGCGGAGAGCACGAGCACCCGGCGCCCGGGCGCGAGCTCGCGCAGGACTAGCTCCGCGCGCCGTCCGACCACGGTGACGACGGCGCACGACTCGGCCGGCCACCCGAGCTCTGCTCGCGCCAGGGCCACCGAGGAGAGGGCGGGCACGATCTGCACCCGCTCGGCCCCGAGGAGCTCGATCAGGGTGGATCCGACGCCGGAGACCAGCGGGTCGCCGGAGGCGAGCGCGACCACTCGGTCGAGCCCAACTCCGAGCCGGTCGGCGAGACCGTCGAGCAGGGCGGGGAGCGCCTCGCGCATCGGCGAGGGCCACGGCTCCCGGTGCTGGCCGGGGACGTCGGGGAGCAGATCGAGGTGACGTCGACCGCCCATCACGACCGGAGCTGCCAGCACCTGTTCCCGAGCCGCCGCGGAGAGACCGGCCAATCCGTCCGCACCGATGCCGACCACGATCACCACGCCGCCAGACGCTATCGTGTCCGGCGACAGGCACGAGGTGCCCCAACGGTCCGATCATCGGAAACGGTGCGAACGACCGGCGGGGAGAATCTGGGAAGCCGGTGAGACTCCGGCACAGGCCCGCTGCGGTGAACCGAGCCGATGCTCCGAGCATCGGACTCGACAAGTCCGAAGACCGGCCTCGCGCCCGACCATGATCCATGGCGAATCGAGCGGGAGCCTCAGATGCCGGAGCAGTACCCCTTTTCAGCAGTCGTCGGCTGCGCGGCCGACGAACTCGACGACATGGGCCTCGCGTTGGTCCTCACCACGATCTCGCCCGAGATCGGCGGGGTCCTCGTGCGCGGTGAGAAGGGCACGGCGAAGTCGACCACCGTTCGTGGCCTGGCGGCCGTGCTGCCGCCGATCGAGGTGTACGCAGACGACCGGTTCGCCACCGACCCCGCCGACCCCGGCGCCTCCTCGCCGGACGGCCCCTTCGGCTCCGACGCTGAGACGCGCACCCGGCCGGTGCGCCTGGTCGAGCTCCCGGTCGGGGCCACCGAGGACCGGGTGCTGGGCTCGCTGCACCTCGAGCGTGCCCTCTCCCACGGGAGAGTCGAGTACGAGCCCGGGCTGCTGGCCCGTGCCCACCGGGGGATCCTCTACGTCGACGAGGTGAACCTGCTCCACGACCACCTGGTCGACCTGCTGCTCGACGCGGCCGCGATGGGGCGCGCCACGGTGGAGCGTGACGGCGTCTCGGTCGAGCACGCCGCCCGGTTCGTGCTGATCGGCACCATGAACCCCGAGGAGGGCGAGCTGCGCCCGCAACTGCTCGACCGGTTCGGGCTCACCGTCGAGGTCGCCGCCTCGCGGGACCCGGCGCGGCGCGTCGAGGTGGTCCGCCGACGGATGGCCTACGACGCCGACCCGGTGTCGTTCGCCGCCGGCTACCGCGACGCCGACCGCGCCCTCACCGACCGGATCGAGTCGTCACGAGAGCGGCTGGGCAAGGTCCGGCTCACCGAGCCCGCGCTGCTCAAGATCGCCGAGGTGTGCGCCGCGTTCGAGGTCGACGGACTGCGCGCTGACATCGTGACCGCGCGGGCGGCGCTCGCCCATGCCGCCTGGGAGGGCCGCGACGAGGTCACCCGCGCCGACATCCGCCGCGCCGCACTGCTGGCGCTGCCGCACCGCCGCCGTCGCAACCCGTTCGACGCACCGGGGATCGACGAGGACCTGCTCGACCGGGTCCTCGGCGACGAGGAGCTGCCGCCCGAGCCACCGGAGGGTCAGGGTCCCGAGGAGCAGGCGGGCCCCGACAGCGAGGGCCCCGACGGCGAGGGCCCGACGAGCGACGCAGCGCGGGACGCGACGGCGGACGCACCTCCCGAGGGCTCCGACGAGCCGTCCGACGTCGCCGGGGAACCGCGGCAGGCGCCGCCGGGCGGGGGATCGGCGCCCACCTCGACCGTCGCCGCCGCGGCCCCGTATCGGCCGCGCCTGTTGACCGTGCGGGGCCTGGGCGCCGGCGATGCGGGGCGCCGCAGCCGCGCCGTCGCCACCACCGGACGTCGCGTGGGAGCCCGCCCGGGCTCGTCCGGCTCGCTCGACCTGGTCGAGACCCTGAAGGCAGCGGCCGCGCAGCAGCCGTCCCGTCCGCGTACGGGGCGGATCGACGTCCGCGGTGCCGACCTGCGGATCGCGGTGCGCGAGGGCAGGGAGGCCAACCTCGTCCTGTTCTGCGTCGACGCCTCGGGCTCGATGGCCGCGCGTCGCCGGATGACCGAGGTCAAGACCGCGATCCTCTCGCTGCTGCTCGATGCCTATCGCCGCCGCGACAAGGTCGGCCTGATCACCTTCCGGGGGGCCGAGGCGGCGATCGCGCTGCCACCCACCCGCTCGGTCGACATCGCCGCCGCGCGGCTCGACGAACTCCCGGCCGGCGGACGCACGCCGCTGGCCGAAGGGCTCCTGGAGGCCGCCCGGGTGCTGACCCGCGAGCGACTGCGCGACCCCCGGCTGCGACCGCTGCTGGTCGTGGTCACCGACGGCCGCGCCACCGGTGGCGCGGACGCCGTCGCGCGGTCCCAGCAGGCCGCCGAGCACCTCGCCGGTCTCGGCGTCACCACCGTGGTCGTCGACGGCGAGAGCGGGCCGATGCGCCTGGGCCTCGCGCGCCGGCTCGCCGAGCTGCTGGGCGCCGAGCATCTCCCGGTCGGCGACGTCAGTGCCGAGGCGCTGGCCGGCACGGTGCGCGACCGCACCCAGAGGGGAGCGGCCTGATGCCACAGGGCAAGCCCGCCGTCGTCCCCGACGACGGTCTCACCACGGCGCAGCGCCGCCGCCTGCCACTGCTGATGGTCAACACCGGAGACGGCAAGGGGAAGTCGAGCGCCGCGTTCGGTCTCGCGATCCGGGCCTGGAACCAGGGCTGGGACGTCGGGGTCTTCCAGTTCGTGAAGTCGGCCAAGTGGCGCATCGGCGAGCAGACCGTTCTCGAGCGGCTCGGGCGACTGCACGAGGAGACCGGTGAGGGCGGCCCGGTCGAGTGGCACAAGATGGGCGCCGGCTGGTCGTGGTCGCGCAAGGGAGGAAGCGTCGAGGACCACGCGCGCGACGCCGCCGAGGGCTGGGCCGAGGTCAAGCGCCGGCTCGCGCAACAGCGCCACGACCTCTACGTGCTCGACGAGTTCACCTACCCGATGGAATGGGGCTGGGTCGACGTCGACGACGTCGTCTCGACCCTGCGCGAGCGCCCCGGGCGGCAGTTCGTGACGGTGACCGGCCGCCGCGCCCACCCCGCTCTCGTCGAAGCGGCCGACCTGGTGACCGAGATGACCAAGGTCAAGCACCAGATGGACCGCGGCCAGAAGGGGCAGGCGGGCATCGAGTGGTAGCCCTCCCACGACTCGTGATCTCCGCCTCGGCCACCGGCCAGGGCAAGACCACCGTCGCGACCGGCCTGATGGCGGCGCTGCGCGAGGCCGGCCACGCCGTCAGTGGCCACAAGGTCGGACCCGACTACATCGACCCCGGCTACCACGCACTCGCCACGGGGCGCCCGGGACGCAACCTGGACCCGCACCTGGTGGGGGAGGAGCAGATCGTGCCGCTCCTCCTGCACGGCGCCCGCGACGCCGACGTCGCGGTGATCGAAGGCGTGATGGGTCTCTACGACGGCCGCCTGGGCACCGACGGCTTCGCCTCCACCGCCCACGTCGCGGCGCTGACCCGCACCCCGATCGTGGCGGTGCTCGACATCGACCGGCTGTCCCGCACGGCCGCGGCGATCGCCGCCGGGCTGGCCGCCTACGACCCGGACGTGACCATCGCCGGTGTCGTGCTCAACCGGGCGGGCTCGCCGCGCAACACCGCCGAGATCACCCGATCGCTCGAACGCACCGGCATCCCGGTGCTCGGCGTCCTTCCGCACGACGACCGGCTGACCGCGCCGTCGCGTCATCTCGGCCTGGTCACCGCCGCCGAGCGCGACGGCTCGGCCCGCACCATCCACGACCTCGGCGAGCAGGTGGCACGCCATCTCGACCTCGACGCCCTGGTCGACGCCGCGCGCGCCGCGCCCGACCTCGACGCCGAGCCGTGGTCCCCGCAGACGGTGCCGGCCGGCCCGGGTCGCCCGGTCGTCGCGATGGCCGGCGGACGTGCCTTCACCTTCCGCTACGCCGAGACCGAGGAGCTGCTCGCGGCAGCCGGTTGTCGCGTCGAGTCGTTCGACCCCCTGACCGACCCGGCTCTCCCGCACGGCACCCAGGGCATCTACCTCGGCGGCGGCTTCCCCGAGATGTACGCCGGTGAGCTGGCCGCGAACACCGCCCTGCTGCACGACCTGCGCACCGCGGTCGCCGACGGCGTCCCGACGGTCGCCGAGTGCGCCGGTCTCCTCTACCTCGCCGAGTCGCTCGACGGCGTCCGCATGGCCGGTGTCGTCGCGGCGTCCGCGGCGATGTCTGAACGACTCACGCTGCGCTACCCCGTCGCGACCGCGGTCGCGGACTCGTTGCTCACCCGGATCGGGGAGCAGGTCACCGGGCACGAGTTCCACCGCACCCGCACGGTCCCCGACGCCGGCGAGCACCCTGCCTGGGAGATCGACTCGGCACCGACCGGCTTCGCGACGGCCACCCTGCACGCCTCCTATCTCCACACCCACTGGGCCGGCCACCCGCGGCTCGCGCAGCGCTTCGCCGACGCCGTGCACGCGACCGCACCACACCGCGGCTCCAGCCCGCCTCCGGCCTCCGCCCGCGAGTCCCGGCGGGCGCCGGCAGACCCCCTGCGTCACCACGGCGACGTCGAGGCGACGCCCGGGCTCCTCGACTTCGCCGTCAACGTCTTCGACGGGCCCCGACCGCGCTGGCTCGACCACGCCCTGCGCGAGGCGATCGCGGACGCCGCGGCCTACCCCGACGCCGGTCGCGCGGCCGACGCCGTGGCGGCCAGACACCGGCGCCCGGTCGCGGAGGCGCTGGCCACGGCAGGTGCGGCCGAGGCCTTCTCGCTGATTGCGAGGCTGCGGGCGTGGCGTCGTCCGGTGGTGGTCCACCCACAGTTCACCGAGCCGCACGCGGCCCTCGCCCAGGCCGGCCACCTGGTCACAGAGGTGCTGTGCCGCCCCGACGACGGCTTCGTCCTCGATCCTGGTGCGGTCCCCGACGACGCCGACCTGGTCGTCGTCGGCAACCCGACCAACCCGACCGGAGTGCTGCACCCGGCAGCCACGCTCCTGCGGATCCTGGAGGCAGGCCCCTCGGATCGGGTCGTCGTCGTCGACGAGGCGTTCATGGACGCGGTGCCCGGTGAGCCCGAGACGCTGGGCGGGGAACGCGTCCCCAGCCTCGTCGTGGTGCGCAGCCTGACCAAGCACTGGTCCATCCCCGGCGTCCGGGCCGGCTACGTCGTCGGCGACGACGAGGTCGTCGGGCGCCTGGCCGAGCTCCAGACGCCGTGGGCGGTCTCGACCGCCGCGATCGCGGCCACCGTGGCCTGCACGGCCGCGCAGGCCGGGCCCGAGTCGTACCAGCGGGCCGTCACCCTCGGCGACTGGCGCGGGGTCCTCGAGCAGGGCCTGCGCGAGCGCGACGTCGAGCACGTAGCCTCGGCGGCGCCGTTCGTGCTGGCGCGGGTCGGCGACGGCGTCCATGACGCGCTGCGCGGGCGTGGCGTCGCCGTGCGCCGGGCCGACACGTTCCCGGGGCTGGATGCCAGCTGGGTGCGCATCGCGGTCCGCCCGCCGGTGCTCACCGCCCGACTCCTCGCCGCCCTCGACGCCGTCGCACCATCCCATCGGACCCCGAGACCATCTCGAAGGACGCATCCATGACCTCCCTCGCCGCCCCCTCCGACACCGCCCGCTGCGAGGCCGAGGCTCGCCTGGGCGCCCTCGCCACGCCGCCGGGAGCGCTGGGCCGTCTCGGCGAGCTCGGAGTGTGGGTCGCCTCGTGTCAGGGCGAGGTGCCGCCCGCACCGGTCACCGACGTCCGGCTCGTCGTCTTCGCCGGGGCCTGATGCCTCCTGCGCGCGCCGTCGGACTCCTGATCGGCTTCGCCGCCGACCGGGCGTTCGGCGACCCGCGGCACTGGCACCCGGTCGCGGGGTTCGGGACCTGCGCGGCGCGGCTGGAGCAGACGACGTACGGAGACTCCCGCACTCGCGGCCTCCTCCACGAGGGCGCGCTCGTCGGCGGGGCGGTCGCCGTCGGACTGCTGCTCGACCGCATCCCGGTGGCGCGGACCGCAGTCGTCGCGGCGACTACCTGGGTCGTGCTCGGCGGGCGCTCGCTGGAGCGGGAGGCCGCCGCCGTCCACGCACGCCTTGCGCGCGGCGACCTCCCCGGCGCCCGGGCTCGGGTCCGGCGCTTGGTCGGTCGCGACACCGAGCACCTCGACGCCGTCGAGGTGTCCCGCGCGGTCGTGGAGTCCGTCGCGGAGAACACCTCCGACGCGGTCGTCGCGCCGCTGCTGTGGGGAGCGATCCTCGGGCCGGCGGGACTCCTCGGCTACCGCGCCGCCAACACCCTCGACGCGATGGTCGGGCACCGTAACGCCCGGTACGAGCGATTCGGTTGGGCGGCCGCGCGTCTCGACGACCTCGTCAACCTGCCCGCCTCGCGGCTGTCGGCCCTGCTCGTCCTGGCCGCGGAGCCCGCACGGGCGCACCGGGCCTGGCGCGCCTGGCGCCACGACGCCGCCGGACACCCGAGTCCGAACGGCGGCGTGGTCGAGGCAGCCTTCGCGGGCGCACTCGGCGTCCGGCTGGGCGGAACCAACCGCTACTACGGCGACCGCACCGAGGACCGCGCGATCCTGGGCGACGGACGACCGGTCGAGCCCGGCGACATCCCGGTCGCGAACCGGCTGGCTCTCCGAGTCGGTGTGAGCGCCGCTCTCGCGGCTGCGTTCCTCGGGGCCCGGCGATGACCCGCCACCAGGTGCTGGTGGGGATGTCGGTCAGCGACGTCGACCGCCGCGACGAGCTGCGGGCCGCAGCCAAGAACCACCAAGCCACACTGGCCTTCCTCCAGATGGGCGACCCGTCGTTGTCGGCCGAGCTCACCCGCCTGGCCGACGCCGGCGCCACGACGATCACGCTCGTCGGCGTCGACACCGGGCCGATCGCCCCAGGTCACTCCTGGTTGCGTCGGATCGCCGGCCACTGGTGGCGCGAGCGTTCCGGCTCCCGTCCGGAGATCCTCGTGGCGTCGTCGCTCATCGCCGATCTCGACGCCTACGAGAAGGCCCGCACCCTCACGCGTCCGATCACCGGCGCGGAGCCAGGGCTGACCTCGGCCGCGTGGGAGCAGGTGACCGGACATCGGCACCAGGTGCTGGTCTGTCGCGGCCCGCGATGCACGGCCAAGGGCGCCGAGGACTCACTGCGTGCCCTGCTCCTGGGCATGATCGAGCACCGGATCGGCGACTCCGACGTGCTCGTGGTCCACACCGGGTGTCAGTTCCCCTGCAACCAGGCGCCGGTCCTCAGCATCCAGCCCGACGACGTCTGGTACGGCGGCGTCGACGCCGCCGCAGCCACCCGGATCGTCGGCGAACACCTGGTCGGGGGACACGTCGTGGAACGACACCGACTTGCCCGGAACACAGGGCAGAACACCTGCTAGCGTTGGCACCACGGATGCGAGGAAGCCGGTGGGAATCCGGCACAGTCGCGCTACTGTGACATCGCCCGAAGGGGCGGTGAAGTCAGACCCGAGTGTCCGTTGATCCCATTGACCGGGGGCGCAGTCACCCCCTGAGGAGGACACATGTCGCAGTCCATTTCGGCCATCCCAGCGCCCTCTGCCGGCGCCGTCGAGGTTCCCACCATCCCGTTGCGCGAGCTCGCGCCATGGGCGCTGTTCTTCGGGCTCCTCGCCGTGCTGGTGATCTTCTTCGTCAGCGCCGACCAGGGTGCGATCTCGATCCCGTCCGGGACCGCGATCCACGAGTGGGTCCACGACGGCCGGCACCTGCTCGGCTACCCCTGCCACTGACCGGAACCAGCAACCCGGCGTCCGTCTCGCCGTCACCGCCCGGCAGCTTGCCTTGCTTGCCGTGGCGGCGGTCGTGGCGACCTCCCGAACGGAACAACTCGATGAACGCACGCGCATTCCTCATCCGCGGCCTGCTCGCCGGCCTGGTCGCCGGACTGGCCACCTTCTTCGTGGCCTACCTGGTCGCCGAGCCACAGGTCGAGGCCGCCATCTCACTCGAGGACGCCGGTGCGTCCGGCGAGCCGGCGGCCGAGGCGCACTCCCACGACCACGACGAGGCCGCCCACTCCCACTCGCACGGTGAAGAGGGCGGCGCCGAGGTGTCCCGGAGCACCCAGCGCACCTGGGGCCTGCTCACCGGGACCCTGACGATCGGCCTCGCCCTCGGCGGGATCGTGGCTCTCGTCTCGGCCGGCGCGGTCGGTCGAATCGGTCGACTCCTGCCGGGTCAGACCGTCGCGCTGGTCGCACTGATCGGGTTCGTCTCGGTGGCCCTGGTCCCGTTCCTGAAGTACCCCGCAAATCCACCGGCCGTCGGCAGTGGCGACACGATCGGCGACCGGACCGCGCTCTACTTCGGCTTCCTGCTCCTGTCCGTGCTCGCCGCGGTGGCGGCGACGTACGCCGCGGTCAGGCTGCGCGGCCGCATCGGCACCTACGGCGGCACCGTGATCGGCGCGGCCGGCTACCTGGTCGTGATGGTGGCCGCGGCGGAGGTCTTCGCGACTGTCAACGAGCTCGGCGACTTCCCGGCCGACGTGCTCTGGTATTTCCGCCGAGCCTCGCTCATCACCCTGGCCACGATGTGGGGCGTGCTCGGCGTCGTCCTGGCCGGCCTCGTCGGACGCCTTTACCGCCGAGAGGCGGCCGACGCCGATCGAAGGGCGCTGGCAGCGAGTCTGTGATCAGAGCCTGAGCACGCGGCCTGCGACGACCAGATGCACCTCGTCGCAGGCCGCGGCGATCTCCTGGTTGACCCGTCCGAGCAGGTCTCGGAACAGCCGGCCCGAGCGATGGGCGGGGACGACGCCGAGACCGACCTCGTTGGTCACCAGCACGACGTCGTCCCGGCCACGGATCACGTCGGCGGCCTCCTCGACCAGGCCGCGGACGACGGTCTCGGCCTCCGCGCTCGGGGAGTCCCACAGTGCCCGCTCGTCGAGGACGGCGCTCAGCCACGTGCCGAGACAGTCGACGATCACCGGCCCGCGGATTCCGAGCGCGGCCGCGAGGTCGCGAGCCTCCACCGTCGTCCACGTCGGTGGGCGACGGTCCTGGTGGGCCTTGACCCGTGCCGCCCAGTCGGGGTCGGCGTCCTCGGCGAGCGTCGGGCCCGGTGCGACGTAGGTCGCCGGCCCGGGCACGAGGGACTCCGCGTGGCGGGACTTGCCCGAGCGGACACCGCCGGTGACCAGGATCCTCATGCTCTCTCCCTCACCCAGGCGACGGCTTCGTCGACCGTGTGCACGGTGGTGACGCCGATCGGGCCGGCGGGCCGGCGGACGACGACGACGGGGATCGCCAGATCCGCGGCCGCCTGCAGCTTCGGCCACGTGTGGCTGCCGCCGGAGTCCTTGGTGACCAGCACGTCGCTCCCGTGGCCGCGCAGCACGGCCAGCTCGCCGTCGAGCGTGTAGGGGCCGCGGCTCGTCACCAGCCGCCACGGACTCGGCAGGTCCAGGTCCGGTGCGTCGACCACGCGGGCCAGGACCTGTCTCCGGCGAAGGGCGGGCACGAAGCGGGCCAGCTCCTGGCGGCCGATCGTGAGGAAGGGGCGCGCACCGAGGTCGGCGGCCGCGGCGGCCGCGGCGTCGTGGGTGTCGACCAAGTGCCACCTCGGGTCCGGGTCCCACCCCGGACGCTCCAACCGCAGCAGGGGTACATCGGTGCAGGCGGCCGCGGCGTTCGCGGTCATCCCGGCAGCGAAGGGGTGCGTGGCGTCGACGACCGCGTCGAACCGCGTCAGGGCCGCCCGCAGCCCGTCGACCCCGCCGAACCCGCCGATCCGCACCGTGCCGACCGGGAGCCGGGGCCGGGCCACCCGGCCGGCCAGCGAGCTCGTCACGTCGACGCCGTCCCCGACCAGCCGAGCCGCCAGGTCGCGGGCCTCACCGGTGCCGCCGAGCAGGAGCAGCCTCATGCCGCGCCGCCCGGGGATCTGCCTAGCGGTATAGAGGGCGGGTGTGCGGGTGCTCCGTGCCGGGCGAGATCGAGCAGGGCGCCGACGTCCAGATGCCGCTCGACCAGGTCGCCGAGCCGGTCCAGGCGTCGCTCGCGGGCAGCGGGGAAGGAGGCCCGGCTCGCGACGCCGAGTGCCTGGGCGAGATAGGTCGCGCGGTGGTCGTCGTCCTCCATCGCCCCGTGCACCATCGTGCCGACGACCTGGCCGCGGACGTGCTCGCCCGCGACCCGCCCGTGGTGGATCTCGTAGCCGGCCGGCTCGTGGATTCGCAGCGCCTTCTCGGGGCCGAAGGTGGTGTCGAGGTCGAGCAGACCGAGACCCTCGACGGTTCCCGGTGGGCCCTCCACGCCGTGCGGATCGGCGATCGTGCGCCCGAGCATCTGGCAGCCGCCGCAGATGCCGAGGACCGGCCGGCCGCGACGCACGTGGGCCCTGATCGCATGGTCGAGACCATGAGCGCGCAGCCAGGCCAGGTCGGCGATCGTCGCGCGGGTGCCGGGCAGGACGACGAGGTCGGCGTCCGCCAGGTCGCGCGGAGCGGACGCGAAGACCACGTCGAGGTCGGGCTCGAGTCCGAGGGCGTCGACGTCGGTGAAGTTGCTGATCCGGGGGAGCCGCACCACTGCCACCGTGCGCGTCCCGCCGCCGTCCGCACGGCGTCCGTCGAGGTCGAGGGCGTCCTCGGAGTCCAGCCAGAGCGCCGGATCCCACGGCAGTACGCCGAACACCCGACGTCCGGTGAGGCCTTCCAGCGACTCGAGGCCGGGGGAGAGCAGTGCTCTCTCTCCGCGGAACTTGTTCACGACGAACCCTGCCACCAGATCCTGGTCGGCAGGTTCGAGGAGCGCCAGAGTGCCGTACATCGCCGCGAAGACGCCGCCACGGTCGATGTCGCCCACCACGATCGTCGGCAGGTCGGCATGGCGGGCCAGCCCCATGTTCACGAAGTCCCCGGCGCGCAGGTTGATCTCGGCCGGGCTGCCGGCGCCCTCGGCGACGACGACCTCGAAGCGCCCGGCGAGGTCGTCGTAGGCCTCGTGGGCCGCGCGCGCGAGGTGTCGTCTGCCGCTCTCCCAGTCGCTCGCGCTCACCTCGCCGGCCGGCTCTCCCATGAGCACGACATGGCTGCGCCGGTCGCTGCCGGGCTTGAGCAGCACCGGGTTCATGGCCGGCTCGGGGGTTACGCCGGCCGCCAGCGCCTGCACCCACTGGGCGCGCCCGATCTCCGCCATCGAGCCGTCGGGCGAGCGGCACACCATCGAGTTGTTCGACATGTTCTGCGCCTTGTACGGCGCCACCGCGACGCCGCGCCGAGCGAAGGCGCGACACAGCCCGGTCGTCACCACGCTCTTGCCGGCGTCCGAGGTGGTCCCGGCGACCAGCAGGCCGCTCACGACGAGCGTCCGGTGGGTGCGCGCAGGAGGTAGACGTCCATCACCCAGCCCGCCTCGCGCCTGACCCGGATCCGGGCCGCCTCGATCTCCTCGAGGACCTCGCCGACCCGACCGGCCACCAGCGACTGGGTGTCGGTGCCCAGGTTCGCGCCCCACCAGATGGACCAGTCGTCCAGCCCAGCCAGGTCGAGGTGGGCGTTGAGCATGACGCACAGGTTCGTCTGGCCGGCCGCGATGCTCTGCCGCAGGCGGCGGCCGGTGGTCAGGTGGACCGGACGGCCGACCGGGTGCAGCACGATCCGATGGGCTGCGGCCAGCACTTGCGGCGCGCTGATCCCGGGCAGGACGTCGTAGTCGATCGGCAGGCGCTCGGAGAGCCCGTCGACGATGCGGATCGTCGAGTCGTACAGCGACGGGTCGCCCCACACGAGGAACGCCGCGGTGCCGCCGCGCTCGCGCAGCACGGACTCGTAGGCGGCCACCCGCGCCTGGTGCCACGCGGCGACCGCACGTGGGTAGTCGGCCGGGTCATCGCGGTCGCGCTCGGGATCGGGGACCGGCACGACCTCGACGCCGGACGCCTCCGCGATCGCCCGGCGCACGGCCAGCAGGTCGTCGTCGGCCGACTTCGCGGCGGCCACGACGTAGTCGCAGGTCCGCAGTGCGGCGCCGACCTCGGCCGTGACGTGCTGGGGCCCCATGCCGACGCCGAGGATCCGGACCTTCATGCCTCGACGCCGTCCTCCAGCTCGCCCTCGACCTCGAGGTAGACCTGCTGCATCGCGGCCAGCGTGCCGGCGTCGGGCTCGGCCCACAGGCCGCGGTGGGCCGCCTCGTGCAGTCGCTCGACGATGCCGCGCAACGCCCACGGGTTCGAGGTGCGCAGGAACCGCTGATTGGTCTCGTCCAGGACGTACTCCTGGGCCAGCCTCTCGTACATCCAGTCGTGCACGACGCCGGCGGTCGCGTCGAAGCCGAACAGGTAGTCGACGGTCGCGGCCAGCTCGAACGCGCCCTTGTAGCCGTGTCGCTGCATGGCCGCGATCCAGCGCGGATTGACCACGCGGGCCCGGAAGACGCGTGCGGTCTCCTCTGCGAGGGTCCGGGTCCGTACGGCGTCCGGGGAGGTGGAGTCGCCGACGTAGGCCTTGGGCTCGGCTCCGGTCAGCGCCCGGACGGTGGCGACCATGCCGCCGTGGTACTGGAAGTAGTCGTCGGAGTCGGCGATGTCGTGCTCGGCGGAGTCGACGTTCTTGGCGGCCACCTTGATCCGGCGGTAGTTCGCGCGCATGTCGTCGGCGGCCGGTGCTCCGTCGAGTCCGCGGCCGTAGGCGAACCCGCCCCAGGCGGTGTAGACCTCGGCGAGGTCCTGGTCGTCGCGCCACGTCCCGGACTCGACGACCTGCAGGATGCCTGCGCCGTACGAGCCCGGCTTGGAGCCGAAGATCCGGGTAGCGGCCCGGCGTGCGTCGCCGTGCTCGGCGAGGTCGGCGAGGTAGTGGGCCCGCACGTGGTTGCGGTCGGCGGGCTCGTCCAGCTCGGTGACCATCCGTACCGCGTCGTCGAGCATGGCGACCACGTGGGGGAAGGCGTCGCGGAAGAAGCCGGAGATGCGGACGGTGACGTCGATGCGCGGGCGGTCGAGCTCGTCGAGCGGGATCACCGACAGCGCGCTGACCCGACGGGACTCGGCGTCCCACTCCGGGCGGACCCCCAGGAGTGCGAGCACCTCGGCGACGTCGTCGCCCGAGGTGCGCATCGCCGAGGTGCCCCACACCGACAGGCCCACCGAGGCGGGGTAGTCGCCGGTCTCCTCCAGGTACTTGGCGACCAGCGAGTCGGCCATGTGCCGGCCGGTCTGCCAGGCGAGCCGGGACGGCACGGCGCGCGGGTCGACGGTGTAGAAGTTCCGTCCCGTCGGTAGCACGTTGACCAGGCCGCGCAGCGGGGAGCCGGAGGGCCCGGCGGGCACGAAGCCGCCGTCGAGGGCGTGCAGCACCGCGTCGAGCTCGTCGGTGGTGCGGGCCAGGCGCGGCACGACCTGTGTCGCGGCGAAGGTGAGCACCTGCCGCACGTCCTGGTCGTCGTGGAGGTCGCCGACGACCGCAGGGTCCCAGCCGGCCTTCTCCATCGCCTCCACCAGTCCCCGGGCCTGGGCCTCGAAGGCGTCGGTCTCGGCGGCCGAGGCGCCGTCGGCGAGGCCGAGCGCGGCGCGCAGACCGGGGACGGCGTTGCCGACCCCACCCCACACCTGTGCCGCGCGCAGGATGGAGAGCACCAGGTTCACCCGCGCCTCGCCCGTGGGTGCGGCGCCGAGGACGTGCAGTCCGTCGCGGATCTGGGCGTCCTTGATCTCGCAGAGCCAGCCGTCGACGTGGAGCAGGAAGTCGTCGAACTCCTCGTCCCCGGGGCGCTCCTCGAGGCCGAGGTCGCGGTGCAGCTGTGCGGCGTGCATGAGCTGCCAGATCTCGCCGCGGATGGCCGGCAGCTTGGCCGGGTCCATCGCGGAGATCTTGTCGTACTCCTCGAGCAGCCCCTCGAGCCGGGCGATGTCGCCGTAGGACTCCGCGCGCGCCATCGGCGGCACCAGGTGGTCGACGATCGTGGCGTGGGCTCGTCGCTTGGCCTGAGCGCCCTCGCCGGGGTCGTTGACCAGGAACGGGTAGATCAGCGGCATGCTGCCGATCGCCGCGTCCGGACCGCAGGAGGCCGACAGTGCGGCGTTCTTGCCGGGAAGCCACTCCATCGAGCCGTGCTTGCCGAGGTGGACGACGGCGTCGGCGCCGAATCCGTGCTCCAGCCAGCGGTAGGCGCCGAGGTAGTGGTGGCTCGGCGGGAGGTCGGGGTCGTGATAGATCGCGACCGGGTTCTCCCCGAAGCCGCGTGGCGGCTGGATGAGCAGGACGACGTTGCCCGCGCGCAGCGTGGCAAGCACCAGCTCGCCCTGGTCGTTGACGAACAGCGATCCGGGGGAGGGGCCCCACTTCTGGACCATCGACTCGCGCAGGTCGTCGGGCAGGTCGGCCGTCCACGCGTCGTAGTCGGCCTGGCTGATGCGCACGTGCGCGTCACTGAGCTGGGCCGAGGTCAGCCACTCCTCGTCCTGACCGCCGGCGGCGATCAGGGCGTGGATCAGCGCATCGCCGGCGGCGGTGTCGTCGTCGAGGTCGAGCAGCGGCAGCACGACATTGTCCGCGCCCAGGTCGTAGCCGCTGTCCCGCAGACGGCGCAGCATCTGGATGGCGGAGACCGGGGTGTCCAGGCCCACGGCGTTGCCGATCCGCGCGTGCTTGGTGGGGTACGCCGAGAGCACCAGCGCCAGTCGCTTCTCGGCGTTCGGGAGGTGTCGCAGACGGGCGTGGTTGACAGCGATACGAGCCACGCGTGAGCAGCGCTCGGCGTCGGCGACGTACGCCGGCAGGCCGGCCGGATCGTCCGAGTCGATCTCCTTGAAGGAGAACGGCGCGGTGCTGATCCGCCCGTCGAACTCCGGGATCGCGATCTGGCCGGCATAGTCGAGCGGGCTGACGCCGTCGTCGGAGGCCTCCCACTCCGCTCGGCTGTTGGTTAGGCACAGCCCCTGCAGCACCGGAATGTCCAGGGCGGCCATCCGCTCGACGTCCCAGGCCTCGTCGTCACCACCGGCACTCGCCGCCGCGGGCACGGAGCCGCCGGCGGCGAGCACGGTCACGATCACGGCGTCCAGGGTGCCGAGCGCGGCGTACAGGTCGTCGGGTGCCGAGCGCAGCGAGCCGGCGAAGATCGGCACACCCACTGCTGCGCCGGTGTCGTCGATGGCCTCGCACAGCGCCCGGGCGAACCCGTTGTTGCCGCTGACCTCGTGCGCGCGGTAGTAGAGGACGCCGACCCGCGGCCGGTCGGTGGGCCGCTCGGCCATGCCCCAGGCGGGGACCTCCGCGGGCGGTTCGAAGCCCTCGCCGGTGAGCAGCACGGTGTCGGAGAGGAATGCGTGCAGCTGGCCGAGGTTCTCGGGCCCGCCCTCGGCGAGGTAGCGATGGGCCTCGGCGGCGACGCCGATCGGCACGGTGGACAGCTCCATCAGCTCCGCGCTCGGCTGCTGCTCGCCGCCGAGTACCACCACCGGCCGGTCTCCGACGAACAGCGCCTCGCGCCACGGGTCCAGGTCGTGCGGCGAGCCCAGGAGACGCACGACCACCAGGTCGACGTCCTCGAGCACCGGCAGCGAGCGCGCCGGATTCGCCCACACCCAGTCGGCACCGCTGGCCCGCGCGGACAGCAGGTCGGTGTCGGACGTCGACAGCAACGCGATACGGACAGACGGCTCGGCCATCGCCGGGTTCCTCCTCCGGGGTTCTCGCCCCGTCGATCGGTCGGAATGCCGGTGGTCAGTGTCTGGCTGGTCGTCGAGCGACATCACAGTGGCGGAACCGCCCCGGAATCACACCGGGTTCCTGCTCCACAGGCGAGGCCGAGCCTACGGGACGATGCGTCGGTGGAGCCATCGGGTCCACCTCGTCCGCCACGGTCGGTGAGGTCTGCGGCGATCCGTTCGACGTCGCGATGAAGGGCGGCGAGCTGTTGGTGAGCAGCCGCCGAGGGGCTCGAGCGGGGGACCACGACGTGTAGCTGCAGTGCCCTGTCACCGGCCCGGCCCCCGCCCGAGCCGGTGACCACGGCAGCCGTGGCGGGTCAGTCCTCCAGGCGCTGGGCGACGTCGACCACGCGGGTGACGAGGTGATCGAGCGCGGCGTTCGCGGTCTCGTCCACGCCGTCGCCTCCGGTGACCACGCCGACGCCGTACGGGTTGCCGTCGGCGAACTTGATCTGGTCGGTGTAGCCGGGCGGCACGATGATGCCGCCGAAGTGGCAGAACGTGGTCAGCATCGCGAGCAGGGTCGTCTCCTGCCCGCCGTGCCTGGTCTGGCTGGAGGTGAACGCGGCGTACACCTTGTCGGCGAGCCTGCCCTCCTGCCACAGCGGGCCGAGGGTGTCGATGAACGACTGGAGCTGGCTGGTGACGTGGCCGTAGCGGGTGCCGGAGCCCATGATCACGGCGTCGGCCCAGTCGATGTCCTCGGGCTCGGCGACCGGCTGGCCGCCGACGGAGGCGGCGTGCGCGGCCCAGCCCTCGACGCTCTGGACGACCTCGTCCGGTGCGGTCTCCCGGACCCGGCGCAGGCGCACCTCGGCGCCCTTGGCCTCGGCGGTCGCGGCCATCCGCGACGCCATCGCGTGGGCCGTGCCGTAGCTGGAGTAGTAGATGATTGAAAGTTTGGTCATGTGGCCACCGTAGTGGGGGGCCGCGAGAGCCGCCCGCCGAGCGGCGTGAGGTGTGGGAAGTCAGTCGGTGGGGTCGAGCGGCACCGTGAGCCGGAGCAGCAGCGCGGCAGCGACGTAGCGCATGCGACCGATGGGGGTCCGCGGGTCGTAGCCGAGCTCGCGGGTCAGTGCGTCGTGGCGGGCCTGGATGCTGGAGTGGTGCATGCCGAGGCGGGTCGACGCGGCACGCATGCTCTCGCACTCGACGAGCGCGAGGAGCACTTCGCGGGCGCGGTCGTCGAGTTGCGCGAGCGCGGTGACGTCGGGGTGAGGGGCTTCGGGGTCATAGGAGAGGGCGAGCCCGAGCATGGCTCCGAGGGTGGTCGAGTCGACGACCGGATCGGCCCTGCTGGTGAGGCGCTGGGCCACCACCGCGCCCTCCCAGGACTCGGGCGCGCGGTCGGCGCGGGTCCAGGTGCCGAGCCCGGCGCGGGCCCCGACGGGTGTCTGTCCGGTGAGGTCGAGGGTGGCTCGCAGCATGCCGTAGCGGGTCGCCACGACGGTCGACGCAGCTCCCTCGATCCGGTCCTCGAGCCGGGTGGCGATCACCCGGATCTGGGCCCCGGGATTGATGCGGAGGCGCGCCAGGGCCGCCGTTCGCTCGCCGTGGGGCGTCGCGTGGTCCAGCACCAGATCGAGGCTGCCGTCACGTCCGCGTTTCGCCTCCAGCAGCTCGACGGCGAGTGCGAGGCGCTCGACGACCATCTCGTCGTTGGCGTGGAGGGTTCCGTCTCGCTCGAGCCACACCCGCGAGTGTGCGCCGGAGCGCTCGGGTGAGCGGCAGGTGCCCGCGGTGGTCTCGCACCTCTTGCCGGACGGGTCGAACCTGCTTACTCGGCCACGGCGCTCGGCCCCGGCCACCGTGCCGCTCAGGGCCGCTGCTGCCCGGAGCAGGGCGTCGAGCCCGACGCCTGCGGCCACGAGCGCATCGAAGTAGGTGACGACCTTCAGGGCCTCGCTTGCTTCGGGATCCAGGGCGGTGAGCCGCCCGAGGAGTTCCTGCATGTGCGCTCCAGCGTCGGGTTGTCCAGCCTAACGCTCCGGCGTCGACCGGCGAGCGCGTGGCTCAGGTAGCGAGGTGTCGCGTGACCCAGCTGTCCCGAGCGGCGATCGCCGCCTGGGAGACCGCAGTGTGCGGGGCGAGCAGGTCGAAGCCATGGAAGCCTCCGGCCCAGACATGCAACTCGCACTGCACGCCGGCCGCCCAGAGACCTGAGGCGTAGCCGACCGCCTCGTCGCGGAAGAGCTCGGCGGATCCGCAGTCGATGAACGCAGGTGGCAGTCCCGTCAGGTCCGTCTCCCGCGCGGGTGCCGCGTAGGGGGACACGGTCCCGGTCCCGCGGCGTTCGCCCAGCAGCGCCTGCCAGCCCACCCGGTTGTGGGCGCGCACCCAGGTGCCGGTGTCGTACTGCTCCGTCGACACGCTCTGGTCCCGGTCGTCCAGCATCGGACAGAGCAGCAGCTGCCCGGCGAGTGGCGGTCCGCCGCGGTCCCGCGCCAGCAGAGCGATGCCCGCGGCGAGTCCGCCGCCGGCACTGGCGCCGGCCACGACGATCCGATCGGGGTCGAGGCCCAGTTGCCTGGCGTTGGCAGCGATCCAGAGCAGGCCGGCGTAGCAGTCCTCGACCGGGTAGGGGTCCGGGAACTCCGGCGCCAGGCGATATTCCACGCTGACCAGCACCGCGTCGTGCTCGACGATCCACGGGAGCATCGGCGCAAGTCCGAGCAGGCGGTCACCGGCGATCATTCCGCCTCCGTGGAGGTGGTAGATGGCGGGGCCGCTGCCGATGTGGTCTGCTCGGGCGAGCACCGTCATGAGCATGTCGTCGCCCAGGAACCCCGGGACGGCGAGGTCGCGACGGGTCACGCCATGCTCGCCCAACAGCTGCTCCGTCAGCGGCATCGGGTTCACCGCCTGGGCCCGGAACGATCGAATCGTCTCCGGGGTGAGGTCAGGGAGCTGGTCGCCCAGCACCGCGAGAACCGCACTCAACTCGGGATCGAAGGGTGGCCGCGGGCGGCTGCTGGTCATCGCGTGCTCCTCACCTCGGCCGGCCTCTCCCCATGCTCTCGCGGATCAGTCGCTCAGCAGGCGCGCAACCCAGTCGCGGCGCGCCGCGACCATCCGCTTGGCGAGGACCGTGTCCGGCGCCGCCAGGTCGAAGCCGTGCCATCCGCCCGGCCAGACGTGCAGCTCGCACTGGACGCCGGCAGCCCACAGCGCGGACGCGTAGGCGACGTCCTCGTCGCGGAAGACCTCAGCAGAGCCGCAGTCGATGAACGCCGGCGGCAGCCCCGACAGGTCGGTCGCGCGTGCCGGGGCGGCATAGATCGACACCTCGTCGGTTCCCACGCGATCGCCGAGCAGGCAGCTCCAGCCCATCCGGTTGCTCGTGCGGTCCCACAGTCCGAGGTCCTCGTACTGCTGGGAGGAGATGGTGCGGTCGCGATCGTCGATCATCGGGTAGACGAGCACCTGGCCGATCAGCTTCGGGCCACGCCTGTCGCGGGCGAGCAGTGCGGTGCCGGCAGCGAGACCGCCACCTGCGCTCGCGCCGGTGATGAGGATCCGGTCCGGGTCGATACCGAGTTCGCCGGCGTTCTCCGCAGTCCAGAGGAGGCCGGCGTAGCAGTCCTCGACCGGGGTCGGGTCCGGGTGCTCGGGGGCCAGGCGGTACTCGACCGTGACGAGCACGGCGTCGTTGTCGAGGACCCAGGGCAGCACGTGCTGGATGCCGGCGAAGCGGTCGCCGGTCACCATGCCGCCGCCGTGGGTGTGGTAGATCCCTGGGCCGGTGCCGGTGTGGTCCTTGCGGGCGATGACGCTGACCAGGATCTCGGCGCCCTCGTAGCCGGTGATCGGCACATCGCGCACGGAGAGCCCCATCGCGTCGTACTCCTCCGGAGTCAGCGCGAACGGCGGAACCTGGCGGATCATCGGGATCATCTCGCGCGTCATGGTCAGGGGGATCTGCTGGCCGATCGCCTCCAGCATCACCTCGAGCTCGGGGTCGAACGGCGGGCGGGGGAGCGCGGTGGTCGTCATGAGGGTCTCCTTCAGCGGTCGGTGGGGGTCTGCGGTGCGAACAGCGCGCGGGTGAGGAACTCGTCGCGGGCTGCGCGGGCAGCGCGCGAGACCGCGGCGTCGGGAGCGTTGAGGTCGAAGCCGTGGTACCCACCACCCCACAGGTGGAGATCGACGAGGACCCCCGCCTGAGAGAGGCGCATCGCGAGCTCGAGCACCGGGTCGCGGAAGCACTCGGAGCCGCCGACGTCGAGGTAGGTGCGCGGCAGCCCGGACAGGTCCGCTGCGCGGGCGGGCACGACGTACGGCGCGATGGTGGTCTCGTCACGATCGGTGCCGAGGACGGCGTCCCACATCCAGGCCATGTCGTTGCGGTCACTCGGGCCGCCGTCGACCATGCGCATGCTGGGCAGGTCGAAGCGGTCATCGGTCATCGGCGCGACGAGCACCTGATGGGTGATAGCGGGGTAGCCCGCGTCCCGCGCCCTCAGCGACACGCCCAGGCCCAGTCCACCGCCGGCGCTGATGCCGGCCACGATGATCCGCTCCGGGTCCACGCCGAGCTCTTGTGCGTTGTCCTCGGCCCAGACCAGGCCGGCGTAGCAGTCCTCGACCTGGGCGGGGGCCGGGTGCTCCGGCGCGAGCCGGTAGCTCACCGAGATGACGACGGCCTCGGACCGCGCCACGTACGGGAGGAACTCGTGCAGGTACATGTAGCGGTTGCCCATCACCAGGCCGCCGCCGTGCATGTTGTAGATCAGCGGGAGGCCGGTCGGGCCGCTCGCCGGGGCGAGGATCGTCACCGTGAGGTCCGGCGCACCCGAGGGGCCGGGGACCTCCCGCTCCGTCACGACCACCGCGCCGTCCGCGGTGAGGTCGGGCACCGGCACGCTCGCGCCCCATGCCCGCAGGTCGTCCAGGGTCTCGCCGCTCACGGCCGGGACGAGCGCGGTCATGGCAGTGAGCACGGCGCCGGCTTCGGGGTCGACCGGCGGGCACACCGGGGTGTCGGCGAACCGCGCACTGACGGTCTCGGTCATGGTGCTCCTTCGGGTGGGGTCGGACTGGTCAGGCGTCCACGACGGGACTGTGCGGGTCGATGAGGATCTTGGCGTGGCGCTCGGGGTCGCCCAGGGCCGCGAAGGCGGACTCGACGCCGTGGAAGCCGACGGTGCCGGTGATCAGCGGGGAGGCCTCGACCATGCCGTCGGCGATCATGTGGAGGGTGTCGCGGAACTCGCCGGGGGTGTAGCCGGTGGAGAAGCGGATGTCGATCTCCTTGGCGATCGCGCGCGACGGCTCGAAGGTGTCCGGCTCGAGGCAGGCGCCGGCCACGATGAGCTGACTCATGAGAGGTGCTGCGGCGAGCAGGCTGTCGATGATGCCGGGCACACCGACGCACTCGAACACGACCGGACCGTTGCCGCCGACATTCAGCTTGTGCATGGCGCGGAACGCCAGCCACCACGGCGCCTTCGGCACCCGGCGCAACTTCTCCATCGCGTCGAACCCCACGTTGAGCAGAGCCGGCACGTTGTCGGGACCCGAAGGGGCCGGATCGGAGGTGAACGGGTCGACCTCGCGCGGGTCGACCACGACGTCGGCACCGCACTGCACGGCCAGCTTGCGCCGCGTGGGGGAGAAGTCGGAGGCGATGATCGTGCGGACACCGGCCGCCTTCAGCGTGGCGATGACCGCCAGGCCCACCGGGCCACAGCCGATGACGTACGCCGTCTGCTTCGTGCCGATCCGGCTCTTGCGGACGGCGTGCCAACCGACCGCCATCGGCTCGGTGAGTGCCGCGTGCTCGGCGGCGAGGCCGTTCGGGACCTCGAACGTGAACGACTCCTGGACCACGATCTGCTCGGCGTAGGCGCCATTGACCTGGCGGGACGAGCCGAGGATGTAGGGAACCCGGTCGTTGCGGATCATGGGCATCGCCACGACCAGGCTGCCCGGCTTCCAGCGCCGGTTCGTCTCGGGACCGTACTCGACGACCTCGCCGCAGAACTCGTGCCCGAAGACGACGGCGTCGGCACGACGGGGCGCGTCGGCGTACCCGACGATGCCGGCCATGTCGGCGAGGGTGTCGGTATGTACCCGCGCATGGAGGTCGGACCCGCAGATGCCCGCCCGCACGACGTTGAGCAGGACCTGCCCTGGCCCGGGCCGCGGTGCAGGGATCTCCTCGACCGTCAGTTCGCCGGACTGGCAGACAACTGCTCTCATCAACTCGGCGCTCATGCCGACACCGGGTTGTGGCCGGAGAGGAGCATCTGCGCGGTCGCGTCCGGCCCGTGCCGGCCGTCGAAGGCCTCGTAGGCCGCCTCGATCCCGGCGGTCTCGGCACGGTAGAGCTCGGCCCACTCACGGTGGGTGACGATGACCGGCTGCTGGTCCTGGAGCGCCTCGACGACCTGACGGCCGACGGCGTCCGGGTCGGCACCCTTGGCCAGGATCGCGTGGTTGGCGTCGACGACGGCCTGATCGATCGGGTGGCCGGTCCTCTTCGCCTCCTCAGCGGCGGCCGTGTAGTTGATCCGCGTCGCCACGGACCCGGGGATGAGGAGGGACACGGCGATGTCGCTGTCGGCGAGCTCCCGGCGGAGGACGTTGGTGAAGCCGACGACGGCGAACTTCGAGGCGGTGTAGGCACCGACGTGCGGCATCGCGATGAGGCCGGAGATCGAGGCGGTGTTGAGGATGACCGCGCGCCCGCCGCGGGCGCGCAAGCGCGGGATGAAGGTCGATGCAGCGAGGAACTGGGCGTCGACGTTCACGCCCTGGACCCACTTCCAGACCTCGAACGGCGTGTCCTCGACGCGCCCGCCGCCGTTCACGCCGGCGATGTTGCACAGGATCGACACCGGGCCCAGCTCGCGCTCCACCTGGTCCGCAGCCGGCTGCCATGCGTTCTGGTCGCTGACGTCCAGGCGTACGCCGGTCGCCGTTCCGCCAGCCTCGGTCAGCTCGCTGACCGCTGCAAGGATGCGCTCCTCGTCGACGTCGGCGACGGCGACCTTGGCTCCTGCTGCGACCAGCGCGCGACTGACGCCCAGCCCGATGCCGGAGGCACCTCCGGTGACGAGCGCGGCTTCTCCTGCGGGCCAAGTCATGACTCACTCCTTCGTGACCGTTGAACCACCGGTGTGGTGGTCCTTCCAGTCTTCGGAGTGGGGGTCCGCAGGAGAACCGCCGACCGCGGCAGATGCGGTGCGGATCACCCGCCAGTCGCGCGGAGGTGCGGTCGCGATCGACGGCGACCAGCGCCCCATGGACGCCGTCAACCGAAGACGATCGACCACCTCGATTCAGCGTGACGATCGGACCCTCCGCGTACGCTCCGGCCATGGCGCCGCCGATCCCGCTTGCATCTATGCTGCCGACAACCTTCGACCCGGCCGCCTGCAAGGTCCATTGCGCCGTGTTCAACGGTCGCGCGTTCCCCATCGACGTTCTGGCGAACGATCCGGCGGAGTGGCAGCGCTGGAACTCGTGGCGACCCGACACGAACGCCTTCAATCGCCAGTTCATATTCTCGCTGGCCCAGGATCGCCACGATTCGTGTCTCTGGCTGTTCGGGGGGATCTGGGAAGTGACCGGGAGACGACCCGAGCCGAGGACCTACTCCTACGACGTGATCCCGCGGGACGACCTGATGGGGCCCTTCATCCGGCGGCTCTACGTCAGGCTGCATCTGGCCGGCCGGCAGCGGCGCCGGAACATGGAGTCCTGCATCGACGAGATGACCGTTTCATCGATCCTCGAGGAAGCGTTCGTCGGCGATCCGTTCCCGGGCCACGACCGCATCAACCACTCCCTCGCCGACCTCCAGATCGTCGTGGGGCAACAGCGACCCGATTGGCGGATCGCGCTCGAGCAGATGAAGGGCGTCTACGTGATCCACGACCAGACGACGGGTGCGCGCTACGTCGGCTCGGCATACGGCGACACCGGGATCTGGCAACGGTGGAGCAACTACGCCGTGACCCTGCACGGCAACAACGTCGGCCTGAAGGAACTCCTGGAGGAGGAAGGTGAGGAGCACTTTCGCACGAACCTGAGGTTCGCGCTGCTCGAGTTCTGGTCGATGCGTACTGACGATTCCCACGTGCTTGAGCGCGAGTCCTATTGGAAGGACGTGCTGCAGGCGCGCTCGCTTGGCCACAACAAGAACTGAGCGCGTCCGGTCGCTTGTACCGTCGTGCGCCGGAGTCAGACGCACTTGGCCCCAAGCGAGCGCGCGAGCCAGGAGGCCTCGATCGACTCGAGCTTCTACGGTGGCCCAGCCACGATCCCGTAGTCGCCGTGAGTGACACGTCAATCGCACCGTCGGATGCCATCCGGGAGAACGCCTCACGAGAAACGCCGCCGGGCGACCCGATAATCACTCGGCGGCGTTTCCGCAGGCAGGCCAACGTTGACGATCAGCGGGGTCGATCGCCAGATCCGAAACCCCAGGCCTGCGGGGGAGTGGAGGTGGAGTCCACCCACTTTGCAGGTGCGGATGACGGGTTGCGCTCGACCGCTATCGGCTCGCCGGCGGCGTGCGCATCGCTCCAGCTCTCTGCGCCTCGTTCACGGAGGTGCGATGCCTAGCCGTCCTCGCTCTCTGATGAGCAGCCCACCGCCGAGCTCGGCGCCAGAGGCTCAGGTGGTTCCACGCAGCAACGTCGCAGGGCCTCACGCCGAGGGATCGGCTGGGCGTCAGGCGGCGCGCAGGGCCGCCAACACCTCGCCGCGCGCTGTGCTGATGTGATCCACCATCGCCGCAGCAGCAGCCTCGCCGTCCCCACGACTGATGGCCTCGATGATCGCGGCGTGCCCGCGGATCGAGGAGTCGTGGAAGACCGTGAACTCCCGCAGGTCCAACCAGGAGAATGCCGCCGCGCGGGCGTCCTCGATCGAGCGCCGCAGCATCGCGTTGGCGCTCATGTGGGCCACGGACAGGTGAAACTCCGAGTCGGCTCTGCGGAACGCGTCCACATCGGTGCTCGAGGCGAGCGCGTCCTGGCAGTCCAGAAGCTTCGCCACGTCGCCGGCGCTCCGCTCGGCTGCGAGCCGGGCCGCCATGCTCTCGACCGCCACCCGGAACTCGAACACCTCGGCCACTTCGCTCACCAGCGTCTCGCTGACGCGGCCGACTTCGCGTGCCGGCGTGGACACCACGGTCCCGCCGCTGCCGCGCTTGGTCACCAGGAGTCCCTCACCCTGGAGCACGCGGAGCGCCTCGCGTACGGTCACGCGCGACACCCCGAGCTCCTCGGCCAGGGTGCGCTCTGAGGGGAGGCGGTCACCGGGGAGCAGCACGCCCAAGGCAAGGGCGCGGCGGACCCGGTCCACCACGGCGGCATAGGCCGGCGGCGTGTGGAGAGGCGCCAGCAGGATGTCGTCGTGCGTCACCCTTGCAGGTTACCCGACGTGGTCCTAGTGTCTGTTGGTATGCAAACCGGACCAAGGGCCACGGTCCCGCTGATCGGCGTGGGCGGGGTCCCCACGCTCGCGACGTGGGGCTATTGGTCCGCTCAGCCCGCGGTCCTGGTCGCTGAGACCTACCTGTCCGCCGTGCACCGGGCCGGCGCGCTGCCGGTCGTCCTCGCCCCTGCGCCGTTGAGCGCGGGTCCTGTTACCGAGGTGCTCCGCGCCCTCGATGGGCTGCTGCTCGCCGGCGGGACCGACGTCGGCGCCGACCGCTATGGGCAGACGCCCGGCCCCAGGCAGGAGGAGACCAGCGCCGTGCGGGACGATTTCGAGCTCGCGCTCGCGACCGCGGCTCTGGAGCAGGACCTCCCCGTCCTCGGGATCTGCCGCGGCCTGCAGATCCTCAACGTCGCCACCGGCGGCACCCTCCACCAGCACCTGCGAGACGAGGGGTACTCCGAGCACCGGCCCGCTCCCGGACGCCTGGACCACGTGACGGAGCACGGCGTGGAGGTCGAGGCCGACAGCATGCTCGGACAGTGCGGTCTCGCCGGACTCCGCACGGTGAACTCCCACCACCACCAAGGCGTCTCGCAGGTCGGCACGGGCGGTCGCGTCGTCGCCCGTTCGGTCCCGGACGGAGCCGTCGAGGCCGTTGAGTGGCCAGCCAAGCATTTCGTGCTCGGTGTGCAGTGGCACCCCGAGCAGCCACCGCTCGACCCGCTCTTCGCCGGCTTCGTCGCCGCCTGCCGCGACCGCATCCCCAGTGCGGCATGACCCACACCCCGAACCGATCCGGAGACATACACACCGTGAGCCAGCCCGTTCTGCCGTTCGTCAACCACCTGCCCGTACGCGTCGAGTTCGGGGAGGGGGCAGCGCTCCGCCTGCCGGCCCTGCTCGAGGACCTCGGCGTCGACCGGATCGCCCTCCTGATCGACGAAGGCCTCGAGCAGTTCAACCCCGCGGCCGCCGCCGTCGTCCGCGCCCTGGACGGGCTCCAGGTGAGCCGCATCGAGAAGCCGGCCGGCGAGCCGACGATCACGATGGTCGACGACGTCGCCGCGCAGATCCGAGAGTCCGGCTGTGGAGCCATCGTCGCGCTCGGCGGAGGCTCCGTGATCGACACCGCCAAAGCGGCTCGTCTCTGTGTGCAGGTGAAGTGCACCTTGAGCGAGTTCCTCCGATCGGCGCGCACCTACCCGGCCCCCGACGTGCCACTCGTCGCCGTCCCGACCAGCGCCGGCACCGGCTCCGAGGTCTCCGGCGGCGCCGTCGTCACCGACACCGAGAACGACCGGAAGTCTGGTATCGCCCACCCGCACCTCCGGGCGCAGCACGCCGTCGTCGACCCCGAGCTGACCTGGAGCATGCCGCCGACGATGACCGCCAACGTCGGGATCGATGCTCTCGCTCAGGGCATCGCCGCCGTGGTCGCCAAGGTGCGCACACCCATCGGCGACGCGATCGCGCTGGAGTCGGTCCGGCTCATGGGCCGGTCCCTGCTCGCGGCGTATCGCGACGGCCAGGACCACACGGCGCGCTCCGAGATGTCGTGCGGCAGCATGATGGCCGGGCTCGCGATGAACATCTCCGACTGCACCGCCGAGCACTCCCTCGGCCAGGCCATCGGCGGCGTGACCGGCGCACCGCACGGCCTGACCATCGGGCTCGTCCTTGCCGAGACCCTCGAGCGCGAGCGGCACCACGTGCCCGACCGGCTCGAACGCGTCGCCGACGCGATGGGCGTGCCCGACGACGGCAGCCGCGACGGATCCCGTCTGGTCCGGGCTGTCCGCGAGCTGCTCGCGGACCTGGAGTTCCCCGTGCTGCGTGATCTCGGGGTGACGGAGTCTGACCTCGACAGTCTCAGCGACGCCGCGCTCGACGACTACTTCCTCACGATGTCGCCGCACCCATGGAGTCGAGACGAGGTGCACGGCGCGTTTCGGGCGGCCCTCGACCTGGAGTCACGCGACACGACGCTGGTGGTGTCGTGACCACCGGCAAGGTCGACCTCGTCGTCGTGGGCGCCGGATTCTCCGGTCTGTACATGTTGCACCGTGCCCGCGAGCTCGAACTCAGCGTCCGCGTCTTCGAACGCGGTGATGGGGTGGGCGGCACGTGGTACTGGAATCGCTACCCGGGCGCCCGCTGCGACATCGAGAGCATCGACTACTGCTACTCCTTCGACAAGGACCTCGTGCAGGAGTGGCGCTGGAGCGAGCGGTATGCCGCGCAGCCTGAGATCCTGCGTTACCTCGAGCATGTCGCAGACCGCTTCGATCTGCGCCGCGACATCACCTTCGGAACAAGCGTCGATGCAGCCACCTGGTGCGAGGAGGAGCACGCCTGGACCGTCACGTGCGACAGCGGCGAGACCGTGACGGCGACCTACGTGGTGATGGCGAGCGGCAACCTGTCCACGATCAAGCGTCCCAGCTTCACCGGGCTCGACGACTTCGAGGGGGAGTGGTACCACACCGGCAGCTGGCCGACCTCGCCCGTCGACCTCAGCGGCAAGCGGGTGGCCGTGGTCGGGACCGGGTCATCCGGGATCCAGACCGTCACCGCGCTCGCCGACCAGGTGGAACAGCTCTACGTGCTGCAGCGCACGCCCAACTACAGCATGCCCGCGCAGAACCATCCGCTCTCCGAGGAGGAGTGGCGACGGGCAGTCGACTCCTGGGACGAGCGGCGCGAGGTCTGCCGCGACTCCGAGAGCGGTGTGCCCGTCGACAGCCCCACCAAGCGGACCGCCGAGGCGAGCCCGGAGGAGCGTCGACAACGCTTCGAGAAGGGCTGGCAGCGCGGCGGCATCAGTGCCCTGTCCTCCGGCTTCACCGACTTCTTCACCGACGACGAGGCCAACCGCATCGCGCAGGACTTCGCCCGGGACAAGATTCGCGAGATCGTCCGGGACGCCGAGGTCGCCTCGCTGCTCTCGCCACGGCACCACATCGGCACGAAGCGCACGTGCACCGACACCGGCTACTTCGAGTGCTTCAACCGCGACAACGTCGAGCTGGTCGACCTCAACGCTCACCCGATGCAGCGGATCACTGCGGCCGGGATCGCGTTGGCGGGCAGGTCGCTCGAGGTCGACGTGATCGTGTTCGCCATCGGGTTCGACGCGATCACCGGCGCTCTCACCGAGGTCGACCTCACCGGGGTCGGGGGAGTTTCGCTCGAGCAGCGATGGCGGCACGGGCCGCGCACCTACCTGGGACTGCAGTCCGCCGGGTTCCCGAACCTGTTCATGGTCACCGGTCCGGGCAGCCCGTCCGTGCTGAGCAACATGGTCGTCTCCATCGAGCAGCACGTCGACTGGATCGCCGACTGCATAGCCCACCTGCGCGAGCGCGGCCTCGATCGCATCGAGGCCGAGCCCCGGGCCGAGGCGCAGTGGATGGAGCACGTGGCAGACCTCGCTGCCGACACGCTCTACCCACAGGCCACCTCGTGGTACGTCGGCGCCAACATCCCCGGCAAGCCGCGGGTGTTCATGCCCTACGTCGCCGGCTGCGGGCAGTACCGCCGCGAAGCCCGCGAGGTCGTCCTCCGCGACTACGAAGGCTTCATCCTGGACGACCCCAGCCCCGACGCCGAACAGGAAGTGAGCGCATGAGTGACCTCCAGAGCGAGCTCCGGGCGGACGCCGACCTCGTCGGCATCCTGGAGCGCCGCGGCGTCCGCACCGTCGTCCTCGGGGGCAGCGACACCCACGGCGTGATGCGCGGCAAGCGGATCCCGCTCGCGCAGCTCGGCCGCGTACTGGAGCACGGCCTGCCCCTGTGCGACGTCTTCTGGGTCATGCACGTCGACGAGTCGGACCTCGTCGCGAGGCCAGAGGGCCACGAGGGCTACTTCCCGACCGAGCGCAACGGCTACCCCGACATCGTCGCCAAGCCGGACCTCTCGACCGCGCGCATCGTGCCCTGGCACGCGGACACGGTGCTGCTGCTCAGCGACTGGCACCTGCCGCACGACGGCGGACCGGTGCCCATCTCTCCGCGGTCCGTGCTCTCCCGGGTCGTCGAGCGCAGCCGCACCCTGGGCTACGAGCCGGTGAGCGCGCTCGAGCTCGAGTTCTACGTCCTGCGCGAGAAGGTCGGCACCCTGCACCACAAGCGTGCCGAGGACCTCGTGCCGCTGCAGGAGGCGCCGAGCACGTACGGCGTCGTGCTCGGTTCGCATCAGGAGGGCGTCGGGGCCCTGATCCGAGACGCGATGCTCGCCTACGACCTGCCTGTCGAGGCCTGCAACCCCGAGACCGGACCGGGCCAGTTCGAGATCAACCTGCGCTACGGACGGTCGGTGAAGGCCGCGGATGACGCCTTCCTCTTCAAGTCCGCGGTGAAGGAGGTGGTCGGGCAGCACGACCTGCTCGCCACCTTCATGGCCAAGCCGGCCAGCAGTTGGGCCGGCAACAGCTGCCACCTGCACGTCAGCCTGCGCGACGAGGACGACCGCGGAGCCTTCCACGATGCTGCCTCCCCGCACGAGATCTCGACCACGATGCGGCACTTCGCCGGCGGAGTGCTCAGCACGATGGCCGAGCTGACGGCGCTGATGGCGCCGACACCCAACTCCTACCGCCGCTACGTGCCGTACTCCTGGGCGGGCACGACCGCCACATGGGGCATCGACAACCGTTCGGTGGGGCTCCGGGCGATCTGCGAGGGGCCTGACGGCACGCGCCTCGAGCACCGGCAGCCCGGCGGCGACGCCAACCCCTACATCGCCTCCGCGGCGCTCCTCGCTGGAGGGATGCACGGCGTCGAGCAGAAGATCGAACCCCCCGACCCGGTCGACCTCGACGTCTACGCGCTGCCGCAGGGGGAGGTGCCGCTCCTTCCGTCGAGCCTGGGCGAGGCACTCGACCTCCTCGAGCGCAGCGAGGTCGCCCGCGACTGGCTCGGGGCCGACTTCGTCAGCCACTACGTCGAGATGAAGCGCGCCGAGCTCCGGGCCCAGGCTGTCGCAGTCACCGACTGGGAAGTGGCTCGGTACCTCGAGCCGCTGTGATGAGCCGGCCCAGTCTGCACCTCCTGCCGCTCGCCGAGGCGCGGGCGGTCTACGAGCAGGAGTGCGCCGCGGCCTCCGGCATCGGGCCGCGGCTCGCGGAGGTGCTCGACGTCCGGGTCGCGCCCGGCGTCCCGGCCCGGCTCTACCGTCCGACGTCCGGGGTCGTCCCGGTCGTCGTGTACCTGCACGGAGGCGGGTGGGTCCTCGGCAGCATCGAGACCCACGACCGGATGTGCCGGGAGCTGGCCGCGCGCAGCGGGTGTGCGGTGCTCAGCGTCGGCTACCGGCGCGCCCCCGAGCACCCCTATCCGGCCCCCGTCGACGACGCCGAGTGCGCCGTCGGGTGGGTGCGGTCGATCGGCGCCGCGCACGGGCTGGACGCCGGGCGTCTCGCCGTGGCTGGCGACAGCGCCGGGGGCAACCTCGCCGTCGCGCTGGCCCTGCGCTGCCGCGCCGCCGGCGTACCGCTCCGGCTGCAGCTCCTGTTCTATCCGGTCACCACGACCGACCTCGAGGCCGGCGTCGACCCGGCGCTCGACGGCGTGGTGCTCTCGCGCGACGAGCTGGAGTCGCACCAGGACCGCTATCTTCCCCGGCTGGTGGACCGTCGGCTGCCGGAGACGTCACCGCTGGACCACGCCCACCTCGCCGGGTTGCCGCCCGCTGTCGTGCTCGTCCCCGAACGGGATCCGATCAAGCCCCAAGGCGTCGCCTACGCCGCGGCCCTGAGGGCCAGCGGTGTCGAGGCGGCCTTGCACACCTACTCAGGGGAGACGCATGGCTTCGCCCAGTTCCCCGAGCAGTGCCCGCGCAGCGCCGCGGCACTCGGCCACGCGGCCGACGCCGTCCGCTCCGCTCTCGGATCTCACATCCGCTCCGACACGAAGGTGAAGTGATGACAAGTCAGCCCAAGTCCCACGGGGAGTTCTCGTCCTCCCCGCACGGGGAGATGACGCCGGCACAAGTCAGCCAGGACCCGGGCCTGCGCCGCGACGCGATCGACTGGAAGCAGGTCGCCGTGCTGTCCATCGCCGGCTGCGGCCCGGCGTCCGTCATCGCGCTCAACCTGCAGTTCATGGGGGCCTTCGCCGGCGCAGCCCTCGTGCTCGCCTTCCTCATCGTCTGGCCGGGCATCCTCCTGCTGGTCAACACGTTCGCCGAGTTCTCCAAGCGGCTGCCGACCACGGGCGGCCTCTACACGTGGAACTCGCGGGCCTGGGGCAAGAACATCGGGTTCGTCTACGGCTGGACCTTCATCGGCGCCTACATGGTGTTCTCCGCCGCCGGATTCGCCGTCTTCGGAGGCTGGGTAGAGCAGTGGCTCGACTCCCAGTTCGGGATCAGCCTCCCCTGGTGGCTGTTCACCGCCGTCGCACTCGCCTACGTGTGCGCCCTGGCCTACCTCGGCATCTCTCAGTCGCTGCACGCCGCGCTGAGCCTGCTGGCGATCGAGGTCGTCGTGCTGCTCTCGCTCGCGCTCTACATCCTCATCACGGGTCCCTCCGACGGCAGCTCGCTGGGCATCGAGCCGTTCACCCCCGGCGCGGCCGGAGCGGCCGGATGGTCCGGCATCGGGTTGGCCATGACGTACGCCGTGCTGTCCCACGTCGGCATCGAGGAGGGTGCGACCCTGGGCCAGGAGGTCAAGGACGCTCGTCGTGGGATCCCGAAGGGGCTCTGGGTCGCGGCGATCCTGGTGCCGGCGTTCTATGTGCTCGTCAGCTACGCGATGGTCTACGGCTATGGCATCGACGCGATGGACGAGTTCGGGCTGGACCCGGCTCCGTTGCAGACGATCGCGCAGGACTACTGGGGTGACGTCGGCCTGGCCATCGTGGTGATCGCGACCTTGAGCAGCATCCTCGCGTTCAGCCAGACCGCCTTCATCGCCGGCGCGCGTGTGCTCTACACCCTGGGACGCGAAGGCGTGCTCCCACGGTGGCTCGGCGGGGTCTCGTCCCGCTCCACCCCGGCACGCGCCATCGTCGTGATGGGCGTGGTCTCGATCGTGCTCGGCGTCCCGCTCGCGTTCATCTCAGGCCCGTTCAACGTGTGGGGCTACTTCGGCTTTCTGATCTCCATCGCCTTCCTGGTGTCCTACATCTTCACCAACGCTGGAATGATCCGGTTCATGCGCTCGATCGGCGAGTTCCACTGGTTCCGCCACGGCGTGCTGGGCGTGGTCGGGTCGCTGATCTTCGTCTACCCGCTGTACAAGACGGTGTGGCCGCTGCAGGACGGCACCTACGGCGTCCTGCCCTTCGTCTACCTCGGCTGGATCGTCCTGGGCGTGCTGTTCCTGCTCTACACCCGCGCCAAGCGGCCCGAGGTGCTCGACTCCATCGGCACCTTCCTGGCCGAGGGCGACGACAGCATCCCCGAGCCGCACCCCGTGCACCGGCACGCACCCGACGAGGACAGGCGCGCGTGACCCGACGCGCACGCGACCTGGGCATCCGCCCAGGAAGTGGCCGACCCGGGCGCTGGAACGCCATCACCGACGTTCCGGGCGTACGGGTCGGCCAGGTCACCCTCGTCGACGGCGACGGACCGCTCGCCGTCGGCCAGGGACCGGTGCGCACCGGAGTGACCGTCGTCCTGCCACGCGACGAGCCCGCGTGGCAGGAGCCGGTCTTCGCCGGGCTGCATGCCCTCAACGGCAACGGCGAGCTCACCGGTGCCACCTGGCTGGGGGAGTCGGGCCTGTTGATGTCACCGGTCGCGATCACCTCCACGCACGCTGTGGGCGTCGTCCGGGACGCCCTCATCGCAGCGGAGACCTCGGCGCGGCCGGCCGGCTTCCCCTTCTGGAGGCTGCCGGTCGTCGCCGAGACGTGGGACGGCGTGCTCCACGACATCAACGGCGGACACCTCACCGCGGACCACGTCCGCGAGGCCCTCGACATCGCCACGGGAGGTGCGGTCGCCGAGGGCGGCGTCGGTGGCGGGACCGGGATGATCTGCCACGGCTTCAAGGGTGGGACCGGGACGTCGTCGCGGGTCCTCGAGCCCGAGGCGGGCGGCTACACCGTCGGTGTCCTGGTGCAGGCCAACCACGGCCGGCGTGAACGACTCACGATCGACGGGGTCCCCGTCGGTCGCGCGATCGGACTCGACGTCGTCCCGGAGCCCGAGATGCCCGAGCTCCCTGCGGGCCGGTCCGGTGGCGGTTCGATCGTCGTCGTCGTGGCCACCGATGCGCCGCTGCTTCCGCACCAGTGCCGTGCGCTGGCCCAGCGCGCCGGCCTCGGGGTCGCGCGGACCGGAGGTGCCGGGGAGAACTGGTCGGGCGACATCTTCCTCGCCTTCGCGACCCGCAACCGTGGCCTGCCCAACGGCGACTACGGATCCGAGTCGCCGGTCGAGGTGCCGCTCACCATGGTGGCCAACGCCCACCTGGACCCGTTGTACGACGCCGTCATCGAGGCCACCGAGGAAGCGATCGTCAACGTCCTCGTGGCCGCCCAGACCATGGTCGGCCGCGACGGCATCGTCGCCCACGGCCTGGACCCCGACCTCCTGCAGAGCGTGCTGGCGCAGGGCCGTCCTACTGCCGCGGTGCCTCACCCAGGACAGGTGCCCTGACCCATGACCTCGCAGCATTCGGTCGTCGAGCGTCACGCTGGTGCCGTCCGGTTGCGGCAACGCATAGACAGGCGCGCTGGGCTCGAGTCGCGCCATGGCCGCAACGTAGCGGGCGTGTCGCGCAGCGCCGGGACGTGTCGCGTCCGATCTATCGACTATTGCGTTTGCTTCGTTCATTGCGAATAATGCGTGAAGGAAGGAGTCGTGCCATGACCGTCCTAGCTCTTGCGCCCGTCGAGCCCAACGATGCGGACATCACCGCCGCAGTGGAGGCCCTACCGCATATCCAGGGATATCTGGCGACCCATCACGAAAGTGTGATTCGCCTTGACGTCGCCGGCGACGATGAGGAGCCGCTCGTAGTTCCGCGTGGTGCGGTTGAGCTGCTTGCTCGGGTACTTGCTCATATGGCTGCGGGGCAGGGTGTGTCGGTCGTGCCGTCGCACGCCGAGCTCACCACCCAGCAGGCTGCCGATCTGCTCAACGTGAGCCGGCCGTTCCTGATTGGACTGCTCGACGCAGGCGAGATCGAGTACCGCAAGGTCGGCAAGCATCGGCGGATCAAGGCGCAGTCGTTGATGGCCTACATCGCGCGCGACGATCAGGAGCGCCGTGAGGCTGCCGACGAGCTGACCCGGCTCAACCAAGAGATGGGCCTGCTCTGAGGTGGCATTCGTCGTCCTGTACGACGCGAACGTGCTCTACCCCAGCACGCTCCGAGATCTCCTCATCCGAGTCGCACAGGCGGGCCTGGTGCAGGCCAAGTTGACCGACCAGATTCTCGACGAGGTCTTCCGGAACCTGAAGATCAATCGCCCGGACCTTGAGAGCGCCCGGCTCGAGCGGACCCGCGAGCTGATGAACCGGGCGGTCCGCGACTGTCTCGTCACGGGTTACGAACCGCTCGTCGACGCGCTGGAGCTGCCAGACCCGGACGACCGCCACGTCCTCGCGGCTGCGGTTAAGGCGCGAGTACAGGTGATCGTCACCAGCAACCTCAGGGACTTCCCGCCGGATGAGTTGCCTGCCTGGGACATCGAGGCCAAAGGCCCTGACGCCTTTATCCTCGACCAGATCGACCTCAGCCGCGACACGGTCTACGGCGCCGTCCAGCGCATCGCTGAATCCTGGGCGAATCCGCCCGGCACGGTCGCGGACGTGCTTACGTCGCTCGAACGAAACGGGCTCGTGCGGTCGGTGGCAGCTCTTCGAGCATGAGGTCAAGGGCGCGCGGAGACGACCTAATCCGTGGGCGGCGTCGTCCCTGTCTGCCCGCAGCGGGCGGCCAAGTCATTGATAGCTGGCCGCATGTACCACTCATGCAACAAGCCGCCGACGAATAACGAGAAACGCCGCCGAACGACCACGAAGGTCGTCGGCGGCGTTTCCGCAAGTCAGAGGCGATCTTTGGTCAACGTTTGGCGTTGATCGACCGTCCCTGATTCACGCCAATCAGATGTCGTAATACAACTCGAACTCGTGCGGGTGCGGGCGCATCTGGATCGGGAGGATCTCCTGGGTGCGCTTGTAGTCGATCCAGGTGTCGATCAGGTCGGGGGTGAAGACGTTGCCGACGGTGAGGAACTCGTGGTCCTCCTCGAGGTGGTCGAGCACGGCGCCGAGGGAGGCGGGGACCTGCTCGATGTCGGCCATCTCGTCGGGCGGGAGCTCGTAGATGTCCTTGTCGATCGGGTCGGTGGGCTCGATCTTGTTCTTGATGCCGTCCAGGCCGGCCAGGAGGAGGGCGGAGAAGGCGAGGTAGGGGTTGGCCGAGGGGTCGGGGCAGCGGAACTCGATGCGCTTGGCCTTCGGGTTGGAGCCGGTGATCGGGATGCGGACGCAGGCCGAGCGGTTGCGCTGGGAGTAGACCAGCGAGACCGGGGCCTCGAAGCCGGGCACCAGGCGGTGGTAGGAGTTCACCGTCGGGTTGGTGAAGGCGAGCAGGGACGGCGCGTGCTTGAGGATGCCGCCGATGTAGTAGCGCGCCATGTCGGAGAGGCCGCCGTAGCCGGTCTCGTCGTAGAACAGCGGCTCGCCGTTGTTCCAGATCGACTGGTGCACGTGCATGCCGGAGCCGTTGTCGCCGAAGATCGGCTTGGGCATGAAGGTGGCGGTCTTGCCGTTGCGCCAGGCGGTGTTCTTGATGATGTACTTGAACTTCATGACGTCGTCGGCGGCCTTGAGCAGCTCGCCGAACTTGTAGTTGATCTCCGCCTGGCCGGCGGTGCCGACCTCGTGGTGGGCACGCTCGACCTGCAGGCCGACCTTCTCCAGCTCGATGACCATCTCGTCGCGCAGCTCGCCGAAGTGGTCGGTGGGGGCCACGGGGAAGTAGCCGCCCTTGTACTTGACCTTGTAGCCGCGGTTGTCGTTCTCGAAGGCGTCGCCGGTGTTCCAGGCGCCGGCGGCTGAGTCGATCTCGTAGTAGCCGGCGTTCTCCTTGGTCTCGAAGCGCACGTTGTCGAAGACGTAGAACTCCGCCTCGGGGGCGAAGAACGCGGTGTCGCCGATGCCGGTGGTGGACAGGTAGGCCATCGCCTTCTTGGCGATGTTGCGCGGGTCGCGGGAGTACGGCTCACCGGTGAGCGGGTCGTGGATGAAGAAGTTGACGACGAGGGTCTTGGCGACGCGGAAGGGGTCGATGTAGGCGGTGGTCGGGTCCGGGAACAGCGACATGTCGGACTCGTGGATCGCCTGGAAGCCGCGGATGGAGGAGCCGTCGAAGCCGAGGCCGTCCTCGAAGACGCTCTCGTCGAAGGACGAGACCGGGACGGTGAAGTGCTGCATCACGCCCGGCAGGTCGCAGAAGCGGACGTCGACCATGGCGACGTCCTCCTCGCGGATGTAGGCGAGCAGCTCGTCGGCGTTGCTGAACATTCGTCCTCCTCGGCTGTGCGCCTGGCGGCCACAGTCCTGAAACCTCACGTCGGATCCCGCCGCGACACTGCCGCGGGCACTGTCGCCAAACTACCGAACGAGCAGTTTCCAGACCGTATCCACTTTGTTTCACCCACGTAACACCGCACCGGATCGTGGGCGAGCGGCGTCGACTCCTAGGCTTAGGGGCGTGAAACAACCGGTCGCCGTCGAGTTCGAGACCGCCTCCTGGGCCCGCCGAGCACTCGCCCTGCTGATCGACTGGTTCGCCTCGATGCTGGTCGTGCTCGCGATCGTAGGGCCCGAGAGGTACTTCGAGCCGGGAAGCCCGGCGGGCTTCCTCACCCTCGGCGTGTACGTCGTGGAGTCGGCTCTGTTCACCTGGCTGCTGGCCGGGTCGTTCGGCAAGATCATCACCGGGCTGCGGGTGATCCCCGCCGACGGCCGGCTCCGTCCGCACCGGCTGTGGCGGATGCTGCTGCGCCAGGGCCTGGTGGCGCTGGTGATCCCGCCGCTGGTGTTCAAGCCCGACGGGCGCGGACTGCACGACCTCGCCGCAGACACAGCGACGGTGCGCAACGACGAGTTCGCGCGACTGGTCGAGGCGGCCAAGCCCAAGCGCTGAGGAGCAGCCGGCTCAGCGGCCGCGCATGTTGCCGCGCATGCCCTTCATCGACGTCGGCACCGGGCCGCGGGGGAGCGGCACCTTGGGCCGCTGGGCGTCCAGCGCCTTGAGCCGGTTGAGGATGTCGGTGATCTCGGCCGGCTTGACCTGGCGGCCGAGCTTCTGGACGTGCTTGACCAGCTTCGGCAGCCGCACCTGACCCTCGTCGTGACCGACGATGACCTCGTGGATCGGGGTCTCGGCGGCCACCCGCTCGTGCTTGCGGCGCTCGCTGGCCAGCAGTGGCTTGAGCCGGTTGGGGTTGCCCTCGGCGACCAGGACGATCCCGGGAGGGCCGACGACGCGGTGCACCATGTCCTGCTGCTTGGTGAAGCCGATCATCTCGTCGGTCTTCCAGCCGCGCCGCAGCATCGTGAGTGCGCGGGCGGCAGCACCGAGCTGCCCCTCGAGCCGGTTGAACGCCGCCCGCTGGGCACGCCGGCTGAACACGATCATCATCGCGAGCAGACCGAACAGCAGGCCGCCGATGATCGCCATGATCAGCCCGAAGGTGCCCGAGCCCGGGAACAGCCAGAAGAGCCCGAAGCCGATGGCGGCGCCCACGAGGAACGCGACGAGCATCCACAGGCCGATGCGGGGGTCGACCTCACGGGTCATCCGGTAGGTCTCGACCAGCTGCTGGCGCCGCCCCATCTTGGTGGGGTCGGTCTCCTTGGGCTTCTTGGTGCGTGCCATGTGCTGCGGTGCCTCGCTCGCCGTGCTGAAAGGGGCTAGGGGTGAAACGGGGAGAACTGGGATTACACGGACGCGCGGGCGTCCATCGCCTGACGGTACAGCCGACCGGCCCGGTAGGACGAACGCACGAGCGGGCCCGACAGGGCCCCGGAGAAGCCGATCTGGTCGGCCTCGTCCTTGAGCTCGACGAACTCCTCCGGCTTGACCCACCGCTCGACGGGGTGGTGGCGCACCGAGGGGCGCAGGTACTGGGTGATGGTGACGATCTCGCAGCCGGCGCCGTGCAGGTCGCGCAGCGCCTGGGAGACCTCCTCGCGGGTCTCACCCATGCCGAGGATGAGGTTGGACTTGGTGACCAGCCCGAAGTCGCGCGCGGCGGTGATCACGTCGAGGGAGCGCTGGTAGCTGAACGCCGGCCGGATCCGCTTGAAGATGCGCGGCACCGTCTCGACGTTGTGGGCCAGCACCTCGGGCCGCGACTCGAAGACCTCCTGCAGCAGCTCGGGTCGGCCGTTGAAGTCGGGGACGAGGTTCTCCACGCCGGTGTCGGGGTTGAGCTCGTGGATCGCGCGCACCGTCTCGGCGTAGAGCCACGCGCCGCCGTCGGGGAGGTCGTCGCGGGCGACGCCGGTGATGGTGGCGTAGCGCAGCTCCATCTTCTGCACGCTCTCGGCGACCCGTCGGGGCTCGTCGCGGTCGAGCGGCTCGGGCTTGCCGGTGTCGATCTGACAGAAGTCGCAGCGCCGGGTGCACTGGTCGCCGCCGATGAGGAACGTCGCCTCGCGGTCCTCCCAGCACTCGAAGATGTTGGGGCAGCCCGCCTCCTGGCAGACCGTGTGCAGCCCCTCGGACTTCACCAGCTCCTGCAGGGAGGTGTACTCCGGACCCATCTTGGCGCGGGTCTTGATCCACTCCGGCTTGCGTTCGATCGGCGTCTCCGCGTTGCGGGCCTCCAGGCGGAGGAGCTTGCGGCCGTTCGGTGCGGTGGGCGAGGTAGGAGCGGACGTCACCCGTCGATCCTACGCCGCGTCAGGGCACGTCCCGTCGCCGGTAGGACAGCACGGACGCCGCGCAGATCGCCCCTCCGAGGACTCCGAGGTAGAGGACGCCGTCGCCGAAGTCGCGGGTGCGTTCCTCGCTGCAGTCGGCCTGCATGTCCTCGGTCACCTCCGAGCCGTCCCAGCAGTACTCAGGGGTCTGGACGTAGTAGTCCCAGTCGTGGTTGATGACCGCCGCGACGTTGATGCTGGGGTCGATCGGCCCGGGGTCGTCGAAGAGCAGGTTGATCAGGATGCTGCCCGCGACCGCCACTCCGAAGAGCACGCCGAGGGTGAACACGGTGCTGCGCGAGAGCATGGTGAGGGCGAAGCCGATCAGGCCCGCGAAGCCCGCGACGGCGGCGCCACGCCAGCCGTGCTGGAGTCCGTCGAGCAGCGCGCCGTCGGGGATCTCGGCGTCCGCGCTCCAGAACCGCGCGGCGAGGATGAGCCAGAAGAGGCTGGTGCCGACCAGCGCGATCACTCCGGTGACCAGCGTGACCGCCACCGCCTTCGCCGCCCACACCCGGCCGCGGCGGGACTCGAAGATCAGCTGGTTGCTCATCGAGCCGGTGTTCCAGTCATGGCCGATGAACGTCGTCCCGACGAGCAGGGCGAGCAGCGCCACGATCACCGCGACGGCGAGTCCGGCATCCCCTCGCGCCGCGTCGAGATCGAGGGCGTTGTAGTCGAGGTACCACTCCGGCTGCGGTGCGTACCACTCCTCGCACAGCACCTCGGGATCGTCGGCCGGCCCGACGCCGTACCCCTCCGGGTCGGCGAGGCAGGCTGCGATCTCCTTCTTGACCCGTGGTCGTTCAGCCTCCTTGGCGGCCTTCGCCTCAGCCTGGGCGTAGGCGTCGGCCGAGGCCGGCTGTTGGTCGAGGATCGTGATGACGCCGAGGCCCACCGGCGCGACGATCATCGTGATCAGCAGCACCAGGACGGCGCGCCGCCACCGCGCGCGGGTCAGCTCGACCCCGATCAGCCTGATCACGCGACACCGCCCCTCGGGTCGGCGCCGGGATCGTGAGCCTGCGCGGCGTTGCCCAGGGTGTCTGCCGCGGTGAGCTCGAGGAAGACCGACTCCAGGTCCCGACGCAGCGGGGTGAGCGCGGTGAGCCACAGGCCGGCCTCGCCGAGCGTGCGGGTGACCGCTGCGCCGTCGTGGGTCTCGACGCGGAGCCCGGTCTCGGTGGGCGTGGCAGTCAGGCCGGCGGCACCGAGGACGCGCGCGGCGGCCGCGGGATCCGCGATCTCGACGGCGTAGGCGGTGGACCCGGAGTCGAGCAGGTCGGCCACCTTGCCCGAGGCGAGCAGGCGACCGTTGCCGATGATCGTGGCCGAGGTGCACACCTGCTGCACCTCGGCGAGGATGTGGGAGCTGAGCAGCACGGTGACGCCGCGCTCGCCGAGGTCGCGGATGGTGTCGCGGATCTCCCGGATCCCGGCCGGATCCAGGCCGTTGGTCGGCTCGTCGAGAATCAGCAGCTGGGGGTCCTTGAGCAGGGTCGCGGCGATCGCCAGTCGTTGCTTCATGCCGAGCGAGTAGGACTTGTAGCGGTCGCGGTCGCGGCCGGTGAGGCCGACGGTCTCCACGGCGGCGTCGACCCGGGTGGTGGGCGCACCGATGCTGCGCGCGAGCAGCAGCAGGTTGTGGCGTCCGCTGAAGTTCGGCGAGAACTTCGGCGACTCCACCACGGCGCCGACCCGGTCGATCACCGCAGGCAGCCGGTGCGGCACCGGTTCGCCGAAGAGGCGCATCGTGCCCTGGGTGGCTCGGGCCAGGCCGAGCAGCATCCGGATCGTGGTGGTCTTGCCCGAGCCGTTGGGCCCGAGGAAGCCGTGGACGCCGCCGGCCGGCACCGCGAGGTCGAGGTTGTCGACCGCCACCCGCAGCCCGCGCCGTCCGCGGAACTCCTTGCGCAGCCCGGTGGTCTCGATGACGTAGTCGGTCACGCCCTGCCCCTCCTCGGTCGATGACGGGTCATCTGACCACGAAGCAGGGCTAGCCGCGCCGCGGCGCGCCGCGGGTCAGCGGATCGGTCGCACCAGCGGGATACGAGGGGCGTGGGCCGGCTCGGGCCGCGGCTCGTAGGACGGCGTGGGCTCGTAGGGCTCCCAGGCGAGCAGTCGCCGCAGGTGCCGCTCCACCGAGGGCAGGACGTCGGTGACGGTGACGTCGCGGCTGGTCTCGGCCGAGAGGGTGGTGACCCCCGCGTCCTCGATCCCGCACGGCACGAACCGGTCGTACCAGCCGAGATCGACATCGCAGTTGAGGGCGAAGCCGTGCATGGTCACCTTGCGGCTCATCCGGATGCCGAGCGCGGCGATCTTGCGCTCGGGCCGGGCGCCGTCGGCTTGGAGCCAGACCCCGCTGCGGCCGGGGATGCGGGCGGTGTCGAGGCCGAAGTCGGCACAGACCGCGATGAGCGCCTCCTCCACCCGGCGCACGTAGTCGACGACCTTCACGTGGGCCGGCAGGCGCACGATCGGGTAGCCGACGAGCTGGCCAGGGCCGTGGAAGGTGATCTTGCCGCCGCGGTCGACGTCGATCACGTCGGCGCCGCCAGGGTCGGCCG
This sequence comes from Nocardioides epinepheli, assembly GCF_037936805.1. Lineage (NCBI taxonomy): Bacteria > Bacillati > Actinomycetota > Actinomycetes > Propionibacteriales > Nocardioidaceae > Nocardioides > Nocardioides epinepheli. The sequence goes on from NZ_JBBMMC010000004.1 coordinate 209,302, forward strand.
GGCGCTCGTGGTCGTCGGTGCGGGTGCCGGCGGTGTAGACCGGCGGGTGCTCGAGCAGCAGCACGGTCCCGGGTGCCCCGTCGACGACGTCGGCGTGCACCCGGCGTTGGAGCTCCCACGCGGCGAGGTAGTCGACGGCGTCGGGGCCGAGCCCCGCGACACGGAAGGACAGGTCGCTCACGCGGTCCAGCGTATGCCTGTGGAGAACCTCGGCAGCCGGTGGCCGACCTGGGCCATGCTCGTCGCATGTCATCTCGGATCCCGGTTCAGCTGCCGCTACAGGTGTGGGTGCGGGTCCTGCTGGCGGTGCTGCTCGGTGGACTGCTCGGGGTGGGGCTCGCGGTCGGCATCGCGGTCCTCGATCCGCCGGCGAAGGCGTCCCTCGACGCAGCCGCGCCGGCCGCGCACGCGGGTCCGGCCGCCGAGGCCCCCACCAGCAGCGCCCGGGCGAGCCCGCGCGACATCCTGCGCGAGTGGGACGCCGCGCGGGCGCGCGCCTGGACCGACGGCGACGTCGCAGCCCTGCTCCGGCTCTATACGCCCGGCTCGGTGGCCGGACGCCGCGACGCGGCGATGCTCCAGGCGTGGAACGGGCGCGGGGCCCGGATCACCGAGCTCAGCACCCAGGTCCTCGAGCTCACCGTGCGGGCCGAGGGCGAGCGGCGGCTGGTGCTCGAGGTCACCGATCGGGTGGCCCGCGCCACGGCACGGTCCGCCGGCAGCGACGTCGACGCCGAGGGGGTCACCCTGCCCAGCGACGAGGCGAGCACGCGGCGCCTGGTGCTCCGGCGCTCCGGGGCAGGTGCGTGGCAGATGGCCTCAGTGGTCAATCGCGCGGGTTGAGGCCGGTGGCGAGGCAGGCCTCCACGTCCGCGTCCTGGAACCGGAAGCCCCAGCCGAGCAGGGCGGCCGGGCGCACGTTCAACGAACCCAGTAGCTCCGGCGCCATCCGGCCCGCGCCCAGCCGGATCGCCGGTGCCGGCGCCGGCAGCACGGCGAGACGGTGCAGGTCGCGAGCGAGCACCCGAGTGAACTCGGCGTTGGTGGGAGCCTTCGGCAGGCAGATGTTCACCGGGCCGCTGGCCTCGGGATGCTCGGCCAGGAAGGTGACCGCGCCGACCCAGTCACGCAGCGACGACATCGGCATGTACTGGCGGCCGTTGCCGAGCCGGCCGCCGAGACCGGCCAGGAACTGCAGCCGCAGCTGCTTCAGCGGCGCCGCCCGACGGTCCATCACCGGCGAGGTGCGCAGCACGCACACCCTCGCCCCGGCCTCCACCGCCGGCTCGGCGGCGTCCTGCCAGTCGCGGGTGACCGTGGTCAGGAAGGCATGACCACGGGTGTCGGAGGCCTCGGTGAGCATCTGGTTACCGTGGTCGCCGTAGTAGGAGATGCCGTTGCCGGCCAGGAACGCCGGCGGGGTGCTCGCCTGGGCGATCGTGTCGGCCAGGAGCGCCGTGGTCCGCACCCGGCTCTCACGCAGCTCCCGCGCCCACCCCTTGGAGTGCGGGTTTCCCAGGGTCGGGCTGCCGGCGAGGTTCACCACGACGTCGGCGCCCCGCACCAGGGTCTTGTCGAGGGTGCCGGCCTCGGGGTCCCAGGGCGACTCGTCGGTCGCGGTGGGCGCTCGCCGGACCAGGGTGACGACCTCGTGCCCGCGCTCGCGCAGCGTCGAGCGCAGGTGCGACCCGAGGAACCCCGAGCCGCCCGCCACGACGACCAGCAGCGGCTCGGGAGCGGGGGAGGAGAGGGACTCGGCGACGTCGACCATGCCCAGAGCCTGTCAGATGCGCCGGCGAGGGTGGCACAGCAGCAGCCCTTGGAACGGTCGGGCACGATGAGACCTCACCACTCCCGAACCCATCCCCGACGTGAATGAGGTCGCCCACCGATGTCCATCTGGAAGCAGTTGCGCCAGTCCACCCAGGGGATGCAGCAGCAGCTGCTCGCCAAGAAGAACGATCTGCAGAGCGGCGCCTTCCGCGACGCCAGCATGGCGATGTGCGCCCTGGTGGCCGCCGCCGACGGCAGCATCGACGAGTCCGAGCGGCAGAAGGTCTCGGGCCTGATCACCACCAACGACGTGCTCAGCAACTTCCCGCCCGAGAGCCTGCGGGCCAAGTTCGACGAGAGCTGCCAGAAGCTCACCGCCGACTACCAGCTCGGCAAGGTCGAGCTGATCCAGCAGGTCGGCAAGACCAAGAAGAAGCCGGCCGAGGCGCGTGCGGTGATCCAGATCGGCATCATCATCGGCGGCGCCGACGGGAACTTCGACGAGCAGGAGAAGGCCGTCGTGCGCGAGGCCTGTCACGCCGTCGGGATCGACCCGTCCGAGTTCGAGCTCTGAGCCCTCTCATTTGCAGGTAGTTTGCAGGTAGCTCGCAGGTAGAACGACGGCAAGGCCCGCCCCGAGTGCTCGGGGCGGGCCTTCGCCGTGTGGCTGAAGCCGGTCAGACGTCGAAGACGCCGGCCTCCAGCCGTGCCTTGACGTCCTGGAGGAAGCGGCCGGCGTCGGCGCCGTCGACCAGACGGTGGTCGTAGGTGAGCGCGAGGTAGACCATGTGGCGCACCGCGATCGTCTCGCCGAGGTTCGGGTCGTCGATCACCACGGCCCGCTTCACCACCGCGCCCGGGCCGAGGATGCCGACCTGTGGCTTGTTGATGATCGGGGTGTCCCACAGTGCCCCGACGCTGCCGAGGTTGGTGATGGTGAAGGTGCCGCCACCGAGCTCGTCGGGACCGATCTTGTTGGTGCGGGTCCGCTCGGCCACGTCGGCGATCTTCTTCGCCAGGCCGGCGATCGAGAGGTCACCGGCGTCCTTGACGACCGGGGTGATCAGGCCCTTGTCGGTGTCGACGGCGAAGGCGATGTTCTCTCGGTCGTAGTAGGTGATCGTGCCCTCGTCGGTGTCGATCGTGGCGTTCAGCTTCGGGTGCTGCTTGAGCGCGTCGATCGCGGCCTTGGCGAAGAACGGCAGGTAGGACAGCTTCACGCCCTCGCGGGCCAGGAAGTCAGCCTTCGAGGCGTCACGCAGTCTGGCGATGTTGGTGACGTCGACCTCGACCACCTGCGTCAGCTGGGCGCCCGACTGCAGGGAGTCGACCATCCGCTCGGCGATGATCTTGCGCAGTCGGCTGATCTTCTCCGTGGTGCCGCGCAGCGGGGACGGGGTGACCGACGGCGCCTGGGCCGACGGCGCCGCGCTCGCGGCCGGGGCGGCCGAGGACGCCGGGGCCGACTGCTGGGCCGACTTCGCCGCCTCGGCGGCCTTGGCGGCGTCGAGGATGTCCTGCTTGCGGATGCGGCCACCGACCCCGGACCCGGTCACCGAGGACAGGTCGACGTTGTGCTGGGCGGCCAGCTTGCGCACCAACGGCGTGACGTAGTTGGTGCTCTCCGACGCGGAGCCCGCCGAGCTGGACGAGGAGTCCTTGGCCGGCGGCGCCGCCTCCTCCTTCGAGGCCGGCTCCTCCTGCTTGGCCGGCTCGTCCTTCTTGGGCTGCGGCTCGTCCTTCTTCGGCTCCGGCTCGGGCTCCGGCTCCGGCTCGGGCTCGGGCTCCGGCTCCGGCTCGGGTTCGGACTTCTGCTCGGGCTCGGAGTCGGCCGGCGCGGCCGAGCCGTCGCCGACGATCGCCAGCTCGGCGCCGACCTCGACCGTCTCGTCCTCGTTGGCCTTGATCTCGAGCAGGGTGCCGGCCACGGGGGAGGGGATCTCGGTGTCGACCTTGTCGGTGGAGACCTCCAGCAGGGGCTCGTCGACGGCGACCTCGTCGCCGACCTGCTTGAGCCAACGGGTGACGGTGCCCTCGGTGACCGACTCGCCCAGCGCGGGCAGGGTGACCGCCGTGCCCTCGGCCGAGCCGCCGCCCGACGAGCTCGACGCGGCAGGCTCCTCAGACTTCGCCGGCTCCGGCTCCTCGGACTGCTCCGGCTCCTCCGACTGCTCGGGCTCTTCGGACTCATCCTGGGCCGGCTCGGGCTCCTCGGACTTCTCCGGCTCCTCGGCAGACTCGTCCGATGACTCACCGGACGACTCACCCGCCTCACCGACCACCGCGAGCACGGCGCCGACCTCGACGGTGTCGTCCTCGTTGGCCTTGATCTCGAGCAGGGTGCCGGCCACGGGGGAGGGGATCTCGGTGTCGACCTTGTCGGTGGAGACCTCCAGCAGGGGCTCGTCGACGGCGACCTCGTCGCCGACCTGCTTGAGCCAGCGGGTGACGGTGCCTTCGGTGACGGACTCTCCGAGTGCCGGGAGATTGACTTCGGTGGCCATGGCTAGCTGCTTCCTTCTGGGTGGGTCAGGAGTGGGCGTGCAGGGGCTTCCCGGCGAGAGCCAGATGGGCCTCGCCGAGAGCTTCGTTCTGAGTGGGGTGGGCGTGGACGAGGGGCGCGACGTCGTCGGCGTAGGCCTCCCAGTTGTAGATGAGCTGGGCCTCCCCGATGAGCTCTCCGACGCGGTCGCCCACCAGGTGGACGCCGACGACGGGGCCGTCCTTGCGACGCACGAGCTTCACGAACCCCTGCGTCTTGAGGATCTGGCTCTTGCCGTTTCCGCCGAGGTCGTAGGTGACGGTCTCGACGTCGTCGTCGCCGAACTTCTCCCGGGCCGCGGCCTCGTCGAGTCCGACCGAGGCGACCTCCGGGTGGGAGTAGGTGACTCGCGGGATCCCGGCCTCGTCGATCGGCTGCGGGTCGAGCCCCGCGATCTCCTCGGCGACGAAGATGCCCTGTTGGAAGCCTCGATGGGCCAGCTGGAGGCCGGGCACGATGTCGCCGACGGCGTAGACGCCCTCGACGCCGGTGCGGCAGCGCTCGTCGGTGACGACGAAGCCACGGTCGAGGGTGACGCCGAGGTCCTCGTAGCCGAGCCCGTCGGTGGCGGGCCCACGGCCCACGGCGACCAGCAGCAGATCGGCCTTGAGGGTGCTCTCCTTGCCGTCGGCATCGGTGACCGTCACGGTGACCCCGTTGTCACCGACCTCGACGCCCTGGAAACGGGTGTTGAGCCGGAAGCCGATCTTGCGCTTGCGGAAGGCGCGCTCGAGAGCCTTCGAGGCGGCCTCGTCCTCGGCGGGCACCAGGTGGGGGAGTGCCTCGATGATCGTCACGTCGGCGCCGAAGCTGCGCCACACGCTCGCGAACTCGCAGCCGATCACGCCGCCGCCGAGCACGATGACCGACTCGGGCACGCGCTCCAGACGCAGAGCATGCTCGGAGCTGAGCACCTGCTCGCCGTCGATCTCGAGTCCGGGCAGCGACCGGGGATAGGAGCCCGAGGCGAGCACGAGGTTCTTGCCGGTGTGGACCGTCCCGTCGACGGTGACCTCGCGCGGGCCGGTGACGATGCCGGCACCCTCGATGACGGTGATCCCGCGCCCCTTGATGAGCCCGGACAGGCCCTTGTAGAGCCGGGAGACCACGCCGTCCTTGTAGTCGTTGACGGCGGGCACGTCGATGCCCTCGAAGCTGGCGCGGACCCCGAACTGCTCGGACTCGCGCGCACTGTCGGCGACCTCGGCCGCGTGCAGGAGCGCCTTGGTCGGGATGCAACCGACGTGGAGACAGGTGCCGCCGACCTTGTCCTTCTCGATCAGGCCGACCGAGAGCCCGAGCTGGGCGGCGCGGAGCGCACAGGCGTAGCCGCCCGATCCCGCTCCGAGAACGAGGACGTCGAAGTCGGCCACGCTGGTCCTTCCACACAGATCGAGGTCAGGTCGAGGTTGATCCGGCCCCATCCTTGCACTACCGGTGATCACCGCGACAAGGACCCGATACGGCGTGGGCGACGAATTTGCCGTCGGCGTCTGGTCCGAGCAGGCAGACTGGTGTCATGGGATTCCTCGACCGGTTCCGCGGCGGTTCACGTCAGCGGATGAGCCGCCCGACCGGCGGCGAGCGCACCGGCTCCACCACGGTCCGGGCCTCGGGCCGCGTCGATGAGCAGCACTTGCGCGACTTCGTCACCAGCCGCCGCGGCGTCGAGGGCTTCGTGGAGCCCCGCACCGCCGTCAGCGAGGTGACGCTGCTGCTGGTCGCCCACGACGGCGAGTGGACCCGCCGCCGCGTGCCCTCGGTCAAGTGGGCCCACGACTTCGCCAACAAGCACCAGGTGCCGTCCTACGACGCCGCTGTGGTCGGCATCCCGCAGCGGATGCGCGAGTACAACTCCCGGATGAAGGCCCAGCGCCGCACCGAGGGCTGAGTCGACGCGCACCGCGCCGACTCAGCGTTCGGACAGGGCGCGGGCGTACTCGATGAGGGTCGTGACGGCGACGCCGGTGCCGCCGCTGGTGACGTGGCCGGTGGGGCCTCCGGAGTTGTAGGAGGGGCCGGCGATGTCGAGGTGGGCCCAGGGCAGGCCGCCGGTGAACTCGCGAAGGAACGCCGCGGCGAAGAGCCCGCCTCCCCAGCGGATCCAGTCGTGTTGGGCGAGGTCGGCGATCTTGCTGGAGTGGATCCGTTCGTCCATGAACTCGGGGATCGGCATCGGCCAGTGGTCCTCGCCGGCGGCCTCGGCGGCCTCCAGCACGGCCGCGACGATGTCATCGGCGCCCATGACGCCGCCGACCCGGTCGCCCAGTGCGACGACCATGTGGCCGGTGAGGGTGGCCACGTCGAGGATGACGTCGGGCTTCTGCTCGCTGGCGAGCACCAGGGCGTCACCGAGCACGAGCCGGCCCTCGGCGTCGGTGTTGAGAACCTCCACGGTGGTGCCGCCATACATGGTGACAACGTCGCCGGGCCGCATGGCGGCGCCGCCGAGCATGTTCTCGGCGAGCGCGGCGTAGGTGGTGACCTTGATCGGGAGACCGAGGTCGGCGATGGCGAGGGTGGCCCAGACGACGGCGGCGGCCCCGGCCATGTCGGACTTCATCTCGTGCATCCGCGGGGCGGGCTTGATCGACAGGCCGCCGCTGTCGAAGGTGATGCCCTTGCCGACCAACGCGAGATGGGTCTTCGCGCCCCGCGGTGAGTAGGTGAGCTCGACCAGGCGGGGTGGGGCGTCGGAGCCGGCTCCCACGGCGAGGATCCCGCCGCAGCCGAGCTCGGCGAGGGCCTTCTCGTCGAGGACCTTCACCTTCACCTTCGCCGCGCCGCGAGGGCGGTCCTTGACCGTCGCCACGACCGCGTCGGCGAAGCTCGGGGGGCGCAGCGAGTTGGGTGGCTCGTTGACCCAGTCGCGGGTGCCGCTCACCGCGCGGGCGACGACCTGGGCCTCCTCGAATGCCGCCGCGACGTCCTTCTTGCGCGCGACCGGGCTGAGGACGACGAGCTCGGCGGGACCCGACGAGGAGGGAGGGGTGCCCTTGTGCGCGGTGAACGTGTAGCCGCCGAGGAGGTAGCCCTCGGTGGCCGCGCGCACCAGGTCGGGGGAGTCGCCGGGCAGCGCCAGGGCGACCGAGGCCGAGTTCGTGACGGCTCGGGCGGCCGCGCCCGCGGCGCGGCGGACGCCGGTGGGCGTCACGGTGGAGCCGAGACCGACCAGCACCAGCACCGGCGAGGAGATCGTCTTCGACGTCGGCACCTTGACCACCTCGCCGGCCTTGCCGGTGACCCCGAGCGTGGCGAGCAGCGGGGCCAGGCGGCGTCCGTAGGCCTCGGCGATGTCGTCGGCGCCGGGGGCCAGGGTCGGTCGGGGCGCCGCCTTGGACGCCTTCGAGCCCTTGCCGCTCGTGGAGCCGGTGAGCACGCCCACGACGACCGCGTCGGCGCGGGTCTTGGCGGGATTGGCATTGCGCAGCGTGTACGACGTCACTGCCGCAGGGTACTCGGGCGGCTGCGGTAGGTTCCGTGGCATGTCTGACCTCCTGAGGTCCCCGCTGCACGAGCGCCACGAGGCCCTGGGCGCGAAGTTCGCCGAGTTCGGTGGCTGGAGCATGCCGGTGGAGTACTCCGGCGTCGTCGCCGAGCACACCGCCGTGCGCACCGGCGTCGGCATCTTCGACGTGAGCCATCTGGGCAAGGCGGAGGTCCGCGGCCCGGGCGCTGCCGACTTCGTCAACGCCACGCTGAGCAACGATCTGGCGAAGATCGCGCCCGGCAAGGCGCAGTACACGCTGTGCTGTGACGCCGAGACCGGCGGCATCGTCGACGACCTGATCGCCTACTACCGCAGCGACGACAGCGTCTTCCTCATCCCCAACGCCGCCAACACCGCCGAGGTCGTCCGCCGGCTCCGTGAGGCCGCGCCCGACGGGATCGAGGTGGTCGACCTCCATCGCGAGTACGTCGTCCTCGCCGTCCAGGGCACGCTCTCCGACGAGGTGCTCGAGGCCGCGGGATTCCCGACCGGCCACGACTACATGAGCTTCGTCGAGGCGCCGTTCGAGGGCGAGACCGTCGTCGTGTGCCGCACCGGCTACACCGGCGAGCGCGGCTATGAGCTGGTCGCGCCGAACGCCGTCGCCGGCGACCTGTGGGATGCGCTGATGACCGCGGGCGAGTCGCACGGACTCCTGCCCTGCGGGCTCGGGGCCCGCGACACCCTGCGCACCGAGATGGGCTACCCGCTGCACGGCCAGGACATCTCCCTCGACGTCACCCCGAACGAGGCCCGGCTCGGCTGGGCCGTGGGCTGGAAGAAGGACGCCTTCTGGGGCCGCGACGCGCTGCTCGCCGAGAAGGAGCGCGGACCGCGCCGTAAGCTGGTCGCGCTGGAGTCGCTGGGCCGGGCGATCCCGCGCCCGCACATGAGCGTGAGCCTGGTGCCCGACATCCTGCTGGGCGAGGTCACCTCCGGCACCTTCTCCCCGACCCTGAAGAAGGGCATCGGACTCGCCCTGGTCTCCTCGGTCGTCAACCCCGAGGCGCAGGTGGGGGTCGACGTCCGCGGCCGGCGTGAGCAGTTCCAGCTGGTGAAGCTCCCCTTCGTCGACACCTCGGTGCGCGAGTCATGAATCTCCCCGACCCGCCGCCGTCCTTCCGGCCACCGGTCAAGGAGGAGCGCCCGTGGATCTGGCGCTTCGAGGACGCCGAGGGCGCGAGCGTCCAGGTGCCCGCGGAGTTCGCCGGCCAGGAGTTCCTCAGCCAGGCCGACGCCGAGTCGTGGGTCGGCGAGACCTGGGCGGAGCTGGCCGAGGCCGGCGTGGACCAGGTGACACTCCTGGAGCACGACCGGGTCGTCTACGGCCCGATGTCGCTGCACCCCTGACGTCGACGCCCGCGCACGAAGCGGGTCGCGCTCGTACTGGGTCGCCTACGTGAGCGGTCCGCTACGTGGCGGATCCCGTACGTGAGTGGTCCGCTACGTGGAGGATCCCGTACGTGACGGGTCCCGTACGTGGCGGGGCGGACACGTGGCGGATCCCGTACGTGGCGGATCCCGTACGTCGCGGGGCGGCCACGTGGCGGATCGGCTACGTTCGCCTGCATGCACCGGTTCCGCCAGGTCGACGTGTTCTCGGCCGAGCCGCTGGGTGGCAATCCGGTCGCCGTCGTCCACGACGCCGACGACCTCGCCGACGACCAACTGGCCGCGTTCGCCCGGTGGACGAACCTGTCGGAGACGACGTTCCTCCTCGCGCCGACCACCCCCGAGGCCGACTACCGGCTGCGGATCTTCACACCCGGCGGCGAGCTGCCGTTCGCCGGCCACCCGACTCTCGGCTCCGCGCACGCCTGGCTGGAGGCTGGAGGAGCCTCCCACTCCGACGATGTCGTGGTGCAGGAGTGCGGTGCCGGACTCGTGCGCGTGCGCCGCGGCCAGCGCCTGGCCTTCGCCGCCCCCGCACTGCAACGGTCGGGGCCGCCCGACGACGCCGACCTCGACCGCGCGGTGGCTGCCCTGCGGGTCACTCGCGACGACGTGGTCGAGGCCGCCTGGATCGACAACGGTCCCGGCTGGCTCGGCCTGCTCCTCCGCGACGCCGAGGCCGTGCTGGCGCTCGACCCGGACTTCGCCCGGTTCGACGAGCTCAAGCTCGGCGTGGCCGGCCCCGGGGGTGCCGCCGACCTGGAGGTTCGTGCGTTCTGCCCTCAGTACGGCGTGCCGGAGGACCCGGTCACCGGCAGCCTCAACGCCGGCCTCGGTCAGTGGCTCGCCGGGCGGGTCCTGCCGACGTCCTACATCGCGGCCCAGGGCACGGCCCTCCAGCGAAGCGGGCGGGTCCATGTGACAGCCGAGACCGATGGGTCCGGCGAGGTCTGGGTCGGCGGGGACACGCGCACGACCATCGAGGGCACCCTGTCACTGTGAACTAAAGTTGAGCGGGTGCAGCAGTACCTCGACCTCGTCCAGCTGATCCTCGACCGCGGGGTCGCCAAGGGCGATCGCACCGGGACCGGCACTCGCAGCGTCTTCGGGCATCAGATGCGCTTCGACCTCGCCGACGGCTTCCCGCTGGTGACCACCAAGAAGGTCCACACCCGCTCGGTGTTCGCCGAGCTCCTATGGTTCCTGCGCGGCGACACCAACGTGAAGTGGCTCCAGGACCGCGGCGTGACGATCTGGGACGAGTGGGCCGACGCCGACGGCGACCTCGGACCGGTCTACGGATATCAGTGGCGCTCGTGGCCGACACCCGACGGCCACCACGTCGACCAGATCGCCCAGGTGGTCGAGCAGATCCGGAGCAATCCCGACTCCCGCCGGCATCTCGTCTCGGCGTGGAACGTGGCCGACATCCCGGAGATGGCACTGGCCCCCTGTCACACGATGTTCCAGTTCTACGTCGCCGACGGCCGGCTCTCCTGCCAGCTCTACCAGCGCTCGGCCGACGTCTTCCTCGGCGTGCCGTTCAACATCGCCTCCTACGCCCTGCTGACCCACATGGTCGCCCAGGTGACCGGGCTCGAGGCCGGCGACTTCGTGCACACCCTGGGCGATGCCCACCTGTACGAGAACCACCTCGAGCAGGCGCGCCTCCAGCTCACCCGCGAGCCGCGGCCGCTGCCGCGGCTGGTGCTCGACGCCGGCGTCACCGCGCTCGACGAGTTCGACCTCGAGCACATCAGCGTCGAGGGCTACGACCCACACCCCGGCATCAAGGCCCCCATCGCCGTATGAGACCGACGCCGGGCCGGGCACGACCAGATCGAGGTTCAACGCTCGCAGCGGGTCCGACGCTCCGCGCGGCACAGGTCGGCCCCAGGGCCACCGTCGGCGGAGTCTTGGCCCGCACCACCGAGGAGGACGTCGGCATGCCGGCCTCCGATCAACTCGTCGTCACCCGGCCCGCCCAGCACCCGGACCGGCTGCCTGGGCTTCCCGGGACAGGGCGCGATGGAGGGTTCGAGGGTGACCGTGTCGCGCCCGTAGCCGGCGCGCACGACGCCGCCGCACGTCGCCACTGCGGTGAGCCGGTTGGCCGTCCGGGTGCCGGTCAGCACGACCCACCGTCCTTCGACGCCGGCTCCCTCGAACCCGGTGGCCCGCACCCGCACCCGCGGTTCGGTGCAGGTGTAGGTAGCTCGCTTGAGATGCAGGGTCGCGGTGCCCCGGCAGAGCCGATTGTAGGTACTCCCCACCACGAGCTGATCGGTCCCCGACCCGCCGGAGACCCGGGCCTCTCGAGGACGCGAGTAGAACGACACCAGGTCATCGCCGGCGCCCATGGAGACCGAGCGCAGCTTGGGCGCGGTGAGCATCTCGTCAGCGTCCCCTCCGCGGAACGAGAGCGAACCCACCGGCGGCTCGAGGTAGAAGCGCTCGAGCGAGGTCCACGCCAGTATCGGTACTCCGTCGGCGCGGGCGACCCCAGCGCTCGCCCGGTTGTCGATCTCCCACTTCGCGCTGTTGAACTGGTCGTCGATGCCGTCCAGTAAGAAGATCTCATCCGACCCCTGCCCGCCGTCGAGGGAGAACGACGGCGCCGAGGTCCGGCTGAAGGACGTGAACGCGTCGCGACCCGGGCCGAGGTCGATGCTGTCGACCATGTCGGTGTCCCAACTGCCGGTCGCGACAAGGTCGCGATTGCCGCCGGTCTGAATGACGTCGCGGTCGTCGGGGCCGAAGTAGCGGTCCAGTGCGTCGACCTCGTCGCGGCCCGGGCCCCCGACGTAGGTGTCGGTGCCGGTTCCGAGTTCGACCTGCACGGACCCGGTGCTCGGCTGGAGATTGTGGATCTCGTCGGCTCCGGGGCCCGCGTAGACCTCCTGGGTGCGCCCGGTGATGCAGATCAGGTCGTCGCCGCCTTCGGCTTCGACGCTGAAGGAGCCGTTGGTGACGATCACATCGCGCTGTGGTGTTCCGCTGATGTAGTCGCGGCTCGGCGAGCCTACGAGCGTGGCCTCTTCGCCCGCGCAGGTAGCGGCGGGCGTCGTCGCCGCGTGCGCGTGCGCGGGCGAGGGAGCGGCGAGGCCACCGCTCATCAGGACTCCCACGGTGAGTGCTGCGCGGACGGCTGAGCGCTGTCGGACCATACGGCACCGTACCCGCGACAGACCCCTGGCGGCTGACCGCCGCAACGGGCACAGACCGACACCGTCTCGGCGCGTCGACCTGACGATCTAGATCCGTACCGCGCCGTCGGGCGTGCCTTCCCGGCGACCACCGCCGTGTGAGGCGGGAGGTCTCGGGCGACTCACTCCTCGCAGTTCTCCCGGTTCTCCGCGAAGCAACGGTCGATGTCGGGGCCGCCGTCGGCGCTGTCGCTGCCTGGTCCCCCGATCAGGACGTCGCGCCGGATCCAGCCGACGAGATCGTCGTCGCCCGGACCGCCATCGACGCGGATCGGCGTCCAGCCGCCCTCGAGGCAGCGGTACTTGGGACGCCGGATGATCACCCGATCAGCTCCGTATCCAGCGCGCACCCGGCCTCCGCAACGGGCATGCACGACGATCTGGTCGGCGCGCCGCGAGCCGACGATGTCGACGCGTCCGGCGGCGATCCGGGCAACCTCGAAGCCGTCGAACGCCGCCCGGTAGCGAGCGTCGTCGTCGCACCGATAGGTGCCGGCGCCCATCCGAACCGTTGCCGTGCCGAAGCACTCCGCCGGGTAGTCCTGGCGATGCGTCACGAAGCGATCGGTCCCGGAGCCGCCCGCTACCTGTGAGCCGCGTGGGTGTGCTGCGGTGAACCGGACGACGTCGTTGCCGGCTCCCATGTCTGCCCTGCGTAGAGAGTCCGCCGTGAGCCGCTCGTCGGTGTCGCCGCCGAGGAAGTCGACCGAGCGGACCGGGGCCTCGAACACGAACACGTCGAACGACGTCCAGGACAGGACGGGCTCACCGACAACCGTCGCGATGCCCGGCGAGCGCCGGTTGTCGAAGACCCAGCGTCCATTGCTGAGGGCCCCGGTGGCGTCCTCTGAGGTCACGAGGGTGTCTCGACCCGTGCCGCCCGCGAGCGAGAAGGTCGATCCGGCTGCGAGTCCTTCCAGAGACGCGGAGTCCCGCCCGGGACCGAGGTCGACAGCATCGAGCATCCGCGAGCCCGGACGTCCGGTGGCGACGATGTCGGCGCCCGCTCCGGTGTCGACGACGTCGCGGTCGTCGCGGGCGGCGAACGACTCGGGGAAGTCGTCGTCGGTGAACACGACCTCGGGCCCTGGACCACCGAGGTAGGTGTCGCCTCCCGGTCCGAGCCAGACTCCGGGCCCGTCCGAAACGCCGTCGGCGGTCTGCAGATTGCGGACGTCGTCGCGGCCGCTGCCTGCTGTGACGGACTCTGTATCGCCGGTGATGCAGATCAGGTCGCCGCCACCCAGAGCGTCGACCGACTCGACGCCGTTGGTGACGATCACATCGCGGCCGCTGGTCCCGACCAGTTCGGCGCTGCCGGGGCGGCCGACGAGCGTGGCCGTCTCCCCGCCGCAGGTCGCCTCGGGCGCCGCGGCCCCGGCGGCTGGCAGCAGCGACAGCGCGCCGAACGTCAGAACGCTCGCGATGGAGCAGGGAATCGCCGAGTGCAGCCGAGTCATGCGGCAGCCTAACGCGGTGACCACGCCAGATCCTGGCGTCGGGCTACTTACTCCTCGCAGCTCACCCGGCGCTCGGCCACGCAGCGGTCGACGTCGGCTCGTCCATCGGCGCTGTCGCGCCCGGGCCCGCCGATGAGGACGTCACGACGGATCCAGCCGACGAGCTCGTCGTCGCCGGGGCCGCCGTCGACCCGGATCGGCCGCCAGTCCAGCACGGGACGACAGCCGTACCGGGGACGTCGGATCGTTACCCGATCGGCTCCGTACCCGGCGCGCACCGTGCCACCGCAGCGGGCATGCACCAAAATCGTGTTGGCGCGCCGCGACCCGGCGATGTCGACCCGCCCCGCCGCGATGCGGACCCCCTCGAACCCGTCCAACGAGGCTCGGTAGGCGGGATCGTCGTCGCAGACATAGGTGCCCGCAGCCAACCGCACGGTGGCAGTGCCCAGGCATTCGGCCTGCTCGTCTTGGAAATGGGTCACGAACCGGTCGCTCCCCGGACCGCCACGAAGGACCGAGCGGCGCGGGTGAGCCATCGTGTACTCGATCACGTCGTCGCCGGCCCCGAGATCGGCCTCGCGCAGGGTCATCGCCGAAACGCGCTCGTCGGAGTCGCCGCCGTAGAAGCGCGTGGAGGAGAATCGGGGCTCGAGGACGAACCGCTCGAACGACGTCCAGTTCAGGGCTGCCTCGCCATCGGCAGTCGCGATGCCCGCCGAGGACCGATTGTCGAAGACCCAGTCCGCCTTCAGCAGGGCCCCTTTGGCCTCGCGCGCGATGACGATCATGTCCCTGCCGCTGCCGCCCGACAGGGAGAAGGATGGCGCCCCCGACAGGGCGTCGAGGAAGGCCAAGTCCCGCCCTGAGCCAAGCTCGATCGTGTCGACCAGCCGCGAGTAGGGGCGCCCGCTGGCCACCCCGTCATTGCCGGCACCGGTGCGGACGACGTCGAGATCGTCGCGATCGGCCCGCTCTCCCGGGAAGTCGTCGTCGGCGAACACGAAGTCGGCGTCGGGTCCGCCCAGATAGGTGTCGGACCCCGGGCCGAGGTGAGCGCTCATGGACGTGCCCCGCGGCAGGGTGCCGGCGAGTTGCAGGTTTCGGACGTCGTCGGCGCCGGTCCCGGCGATGACCGTCCGGGTGTCACCGGTGACACAGACCAGGTCGTCGCCACCGAGTGCTTCGACCCACTCGGCGCCGTTGGTGACGATCACGTCACGCCCCTCGGTGCCGTACAGCTTCCAGGCGCGCGGCTTGCCGACGACCGTGGCGGTCTCGCCGGCGCAGGTCGCCTCGGGTGCCGCGTCAGCGTCGGGCGCGCTGAGCGCACCGAGGATCAGCGTCCCAGCGGCAAGGGAAGCGGCGACCGATAGCGAACGTGCCGAGGGGAGTCGCGTCATGGGGCGCACCCTAGTCGGGATCCGTGCTCAGCGCTCGCAGTCGATTCGGCGCTCGGCGACGCACCGGTCCTCTCCGCCGCGGCCGTTCGCGACGTCGCGGCCGGGGCCGCCGATCAGCAGGTCGCGGCGTTTCCAGCCGACGAGATCGTCGTCGCCGGGACCGCCGAGGAGACGGCGCACCGGGTAGTCCGGTCCGCACTCGGTGGACCAGACGCCGCGCAGGATCACCTGATCGTCGCCGCCTCCGGCGCGGACTCGGGCGACGCAGTCGGGGATCGCGACCAGGCGGTCGTCGTGCCTGCTCCCCACCATGACCACTCGGCGACCGCTCGCCACGGCCGACTCGAAGCCGGAGAACGAGGCCCGCCTGTCTGGTCTGCTGGACTCCGAGGATCCCGTGTCGGCGTCCGGCCCCGCACAGGAGTAAGTGCCGACCGCCATCCGTACCGTCGCCGTGCGCGGACAGTCCAGGATGGACATGCTGTTGAAGGCGACGGTGTCGGTGCCGCTCCCGCCGCGCATCCGAGTGTCTCGGGGCACATCGAGGATCTGCACGCGGTCATCGCCGCCACCCATCTGCGCCGAGCCGAGCCGCTTCACGTCCACCGTCTCGTCGGACGGCCCGCCGAGGAAGCTCCACGAGCGGGCGGAGGGCTCGAGCCCGAACCGCTCGAACGACGTCCACGACATCGTGGTGCGGCCCTCGAAGCCGGCGTGACCGACGCTCGCGCGGTTGTCGACCAGCCAGGGCCGATTGCCGAGGCCGTCGTACATCCACGGCCACAGCTCGAGCTCGTCGAAGCCGGCGCTCCCCGTGACGGAGAACGTGGCCGCGGCCGTGCGACTGACCAGTCTGAGGCGGTCGTTGCCCCAGCCGAGATCGATCACGTCGACCAGGTCGGTGTTCTGCTCGCCCGACGACACCTCGTCACGTCCACCGCCGGTGCGGACGACGTCGGGATCGTCGACGGTCGACCCGTCGTCGGCGTTGACCTCCTCGCCCGCCGCGCCGCCGGCGAAGTGGTCACTGCCGGGCCCTAGCCACACCCGGATCCGCCATCCATCGGCGGAGGGGAGGGTGCGGACGTCGTCGTCGCCGGGGCCGGCTTCGACGTCCTCGGTCTTGCCGGTGATGCAGATCAGGTCGTCGCCCTCGAAGGCGTCGACGCTGAGTGATCCGTTGGTCACCATCACATCGCGCTCGGGGGTGCCGGCCAGGTGCGTCTTCTCGCGGCTGCCGACATGCGTGGCCGGCTCGCCCGCGCAGGTCACCTCCGGCTGCGCACCGATCGCGGGCGGGCTCCACGCCAGAGTGCCGAGAGCGAGGACAGCGGCCATGACGGCCACCGAGGCGGCCCGAGCGCATCGCGTCATACGACACCCTAACTCCTGTCGACCCGGCGCTGCGGGTGCTTCGACGGCGGTCCGAGCCGGGGCGCGAGCCGGATTGCCGGATAGTTTGAGGCGTTATCAACCTCGGCAGGGTGCGATCAGGTTGATAACGCCTCAAACTATCCCCAGCGTCAGCTCTCGCAGTTGACTCGTCGCTCCGCGACACACCGATCGTCGCCACCGCGACCGTTGGCGAGGTCGGTGCCGGATCCGCCGATGAGGAGGTCGCTGCGCCGCCAGCCGGCGATCGTGTCGTCGCCGGCCCCACCGAAGACCTGCGCGCCGGCGGGAGGCGTGGCCGAACCGCAGTTGCGCACCGGTCCATGCACCCGGACGACGTCGTCCCCGCCGCCGGCGCGGACGGTCGCGTCGCAGGAGGGGTGGGCGACGAGCCGGTCGGCGCCGTCGGTCCCTTGCATGCGCACGTCGCGGCCGGTGGTGACCGCCTCCTCGAAGCCGCCCAGGCTCGCCTCGTCGTCGGGGTTCGTGCACACGTAGGTGCCGGCCGCCAGGTTCAGCGTGGCGTTCCCGCGGCAGGCCATGAACTTGAAGCTGTCGCGTCCGGAGCCGCCGGTGAACCGGGCGTCGTCGAAGTGCCAGGACGGCGCGAGCAGGTCGTTGCCGCCGCCCAGGTCGACCGAGCGCAGGCGCCGCGCGTCCAGCCACTCGCCGCGGTCGCCACCGAGGAAGTCGGTCCAGCCGACCCGGGCGTCGAGCCGGAACCGCTCGAACGACGTCCACGCCATCCGCTCCGACCGACCGGTTCCCCCCGTCGCTGCTGTCCCGCGCGCGGAGCGGTTGTCGATCGTCCAGCCGACCGCGCCCCACCCGTCGCGGATGCCTTGCGACCACGCGAGCTGGTCGGCCCCGGCCCCGCCGGAGAGCTGGAACGAGGAGGAGGCGACCCGGCTGTCCAGGTCGACCTCGTCGTTGCCCGCACCGAGGCTGATCACGTCGACCAGTGGGGTGCCGGAGATCCCGGCGCTCACGCCGTCGGGTCCGCCACCGGTGCGGATCACGTCGGGCTCGTCGGTCTCGCCGAGGGTCGGGTCGGCGCCGACGTACTCGGCGAGCTCGCCGCCCACGAACGTGTCGGACCCGCTGTCGAGCCAGATGCTGACGTCGTCGGCGTCGCCTCGGGTCTGCTGGCCGCGGACGTCGTCGTCGCCCGGTCCGGCGAGCACCTCGCGGGTGGCGCCGGTGATGCAGACCAGGTCGTCGCCGTCACCGGCGTCGACGGTGTGGCTGCCGTTGGTGACGATGACGTCGCGCCCGGGCGTCCCGGTCAACGTGTCGTCGCCGGCGCTCCCCACGAGAGTGGCGGTCTCGCCGCCGCAGGTCGTCGCTGGGCCCGGCGACGGTGCGGCCGCACTCCACGGCGCGGCGAGCGCACCGACGGCGAATACTCCGGCGGTGAGAGACACCGAGAACTGTCTGATCATGTCGACTCCTCGTCGCGCTGGCGCCCACGGGCGGGACACACCTCAACTGGTAGACGAACGGGAAGGCTCCATGGTTGGGTGCCGGCCCTCATCAGTTCGCAGGTGCCCAGGGAACCTAGGCTGCCGGGCATGAAGCGCGTGATCCTGGTCGCGGCGGTGGCCCGCAACGGCGTCATCGGCAGCGGCCCCGACATCCCGTGGTCGCTGCCGGGCGAGCAGGCGGAGTTCAAGAAGCTCACGATGGGCCACACCCTGGTGATGGGCCGCACGACCTATGAGTCGATCGGCCGCCCGCTGCCCGGACGCACCACGATCGTGCTCACCCGCGACCGGTCGTGGACCAGCGGACACGACGAGGTGCTGGTCGCGCACTCGCTCATCGAGGCGCTCGGCAAGGCCGCCTCCCACGAGGGCGAGGTGATCGTCGCCGGCGGCGCGCAGGTCTATGCCGAGGCGATGCCGCTGGCCGCCGAGCAGATCGTCACCGAGGTGCCGCTGGAGCCCGAGGGCGACGTCTTCTACCCGCCGATCGACCCCAAGACCTGGGTCGAGACCGACCGCGAGCACTTCGACGGCTACGACCGGGTCTGGTACGAGCGCCTGACGTGAGCCCCGTCAGCGGGCCGATTCGTAGACCGAGACGTCGGCAGCGAGCCGCTCCTCGAGAAGACGGCGGATCTGAGGCGGGATCGCGCCGTCGGAGCCGGTCGGTGAGACGTTGAGGCGAGGCATCTCGGGTGTGGGCACCCCGAGCCGCCCCGCCATCCAGTCGACGGCGTCGCCGAGGTGCTCGTAGCGGTAGATCCGCTCCACCGGCGGCCGGCCCTCGGCGGTCCTGGTGAACTGGGCCCAGGAGCCCAGGTGGATCTCGCCGTCGGCGACCCGGCGGGCGAAGTCCTCGAAGGGCACGCCGGCGGTGCTGTTCGGCCGGCCGGCCGCCTCCGGGCGGCTGCGATAGCGCCACCAGGAGTGCACCCACTCCACCGGCTCGCGCACCACGCACACCAGCTCGTAGCTCTCCCGGGGGTGGCCGTAGTGATCCAGCACCGGCGCGATCAGGTGGTCGAAGGTGCGTGCGGTCATGTGCTTCATCCGCGGAGGACGCCGGGTGAGCAGCTCGGCGTGCCGGCCAAGGGCCGCCTCGACCGCAGTCGAGCCGGTCTTGGTGGTCGCCAGGAAGCAGAACCCGGCCTGCGGCATCGCCATCACCGTCGGCACTGTAGTCCCGCCACGCCGGGGCGGCTGGCAGGCTGGGGTCATGGATCTGCGCATCTTCACCGAGCCCCAGCAGGGCGCCACCTACGACGATCTGCTCGCGGTGGCGCGGCGCGCCGAGAGCCTCGGCTTCGGGGCCTTCTTCCGGTCCGACCACTACCTCGGCATGGGCACCGAGGGTCTGCCCGGCCCGACCGACGCCTGGACCACGCTCGCCGGCCTGGCCCGCGACACCAGCACGATCCGCCTCGGCACCTTGATGACCAGCGCCACCTTCCGCTATCCCGGCCCGCTCGCGATCGCTGTCGCGGGTGTCGACCAGATGAGCGGCGGTCGCGTCGAGCTCGGCCTGGGGGCCGGCTGGTTCGCCGAGGAGCACACCGCCTACGGCATCCCGTTTCCTGACACGGGGGAGCGCTTCGACCGCCTCGAGGAGCAGCTCGCGGTCATCACCGGGCTCTGGAGCACCCCGCTCGGGGAGCGGTTCAGCCACGACGGCGCGCACTACCCGGTCATCGACAGCCCGGCGCTCCCCAAGCCGGTCCAGTCGCCGGTGCCGATCCTCGTCGGCGGCGTCGGCAAGAAGCGCACGCCCGCGCTGGCCGCTCGCTACGCGAGCGAGTTCAACCTGCCCTTCGTCGATCTCGACACGACCACGACCCAGTTCGCCCGGGTCGCCCAGGCGTGCGAGGACGCCGGCCGCGACCCCGCCGAGCTCACCTGGTCCAACGCGCTGGTGGTCTGCGTCGGAGCCGACGACGCCGAGGTCGCCCGCCGCGCCGCCGCGATCGGCCGCGAGGTCGACGAGCTGCGCGCCAACGGCGTCGCCGGGACTCCCGAGGAGGCGGTGGCCACGCTGCGTCGCTACGCCGAGGCGGGCTCGCAGCGGGTCTACCTCCAGGTCCTCGACCTGGCCGATCTCGACCACCTCGATCTGATCGCCGCCGAGGTCATGCCACACGTGTGAGGTACCGGCGAGGTACGTGTGAGACCCGCGCGAGACCTGTGACGGCCCGGCGCGCCGCCTTCGCTAGCCTGTGGCCATGTCTGCCCCCGCCGTCGAGGCCCCGTTCGGCACCGTGCTCACGGCGATGGCCACCGCCTTCCGCCCCGACGGCTCGCTCGACCTCGAGGGCACCCAGCGGATCGCCAAGCACCTGGTCGAGCACGGACACGACGGTCTCGTCGTCTCCGGGACCACCGGCGAGTCGGCCACCACGACCAAGGAGGAGGACGGCGAGACCCTCGCAGCCGTCCGCGACGCCGTGGGCCCCGACATCAAGCTCGTGGCCGGCGTCGGCACCAACGACACCAGCACCTCCCTGTTCCTGGCCCGCCAGGCCCGCGAGCGCGGCGCCGACGGCGTCCTGCTGGTCACGCCCTACTACAACAAGCCCGGCCAGCGCGGCATCCTGCACCACTTCCGGCAGGTGGTCGAGGCCGCCGAGCTGCCCGTGATGCTCTACGACGTCCCCGGTCGCACCGGCTCCCAGATCGCTCTGGAGAGCTACGCCGAGATGGCCTCGTGGGAGCCGGTCGTCGCCGTCAAGGACGCCGTGGGCGACCTGCCCCGCGGCAGCCGGATCATGGAGCTGGGCTTCGCCGTCTACTCCGGCGACGACATCAGCAACCTGGCCTGGCTCGCGCACGGCGCCTCGGGGTTCGTCTCGGTCGCCGGCCACGCCGCGGGCGACGCCCTGCGCGAGATGTACGACGTGTTCCCGACCGACCCCGCCCGTGCCCGCGAGATCTACGTCGCGATGCTTCCCGCGATCGAGGCGATCATGGGCGTGCCCAACTACGGCGCCACCACCGCCAAGGCCACCCTCGAGCTGCTCGGCGTCCTCGACAACCGGCACGTGCGCTCACCACTGGTGGCCCTCGACGAAGACGAGGTCGCGGCGCTGCGAGCCGGTCTGGCCGCCTCCTCACTCATCTAGCTCCTACCGATAGGACCCGTTCTGTGAGTCATCCGCACCCCGAGTTGTCCGCCCCGCCCGAGCTGCCGAAGGGGGGCCTGCGGATCACGCCGCTGGGAGGCCTCGGTGAGATCGGTCGCAACATGACCGTCTTCGAGTACGACGGTCGCCTGCTCATCGTCGACTGCGGCGTGCTCTTCCCCGAGGACCACCAGCCCGGCGTCGACCTGATCCTTCCCGACTTCGCCGCGATCCGGGACCGGCTCGACGACGTCGAGGCGCTGGTTCTGACCCACGGCCACGAGGACCACATCGGCGCGGCGCCGTACCTGCTGCGCGAGCGCAACGACATCCCGCTGGTCGGCTCCGAGCTCACCTTGGCACTGCTCGACAGCAAGTTGCGCGAGCACCGGCTCAAGCAGACCGTCCACCACAAGGTGGCCGAGGGCGACCGGCTCACGTTGGGCCCGTACGAGCTGGAGTTCGTGGCGGTCAACCACTCGATCCCCGACGCGCTCGCCGTCGCGATCCGCACCGGCACCTGCCTGGTGCTGGCCACCGGCGACTTCAAGATGGACCAGCTGCCCCTCGACGGCCGGATCACCGACCTGCGCGCGTTCGCGCGGCTGGGGGAGGAGGGGGTCGACCTCTTCCTCACCGACTCCACCAACGCCGAGACCCCGGGCTTCACCCCCGCGGAGAAGTCGATCACCCCGGTGATCGACCAGGTCTTCCGCGACTCCAAGGGCCGCATCATCGTCGCCTGCTTCGCCTCCCACGTGCACCGCGTCCAGCAGGTGCTCGACGCCGCGGTCGCCCACAACCGCAAGGTCGCCTACGTCGGCCGCTCGATGGTGCGCAACATGGGCATCGCCCGCGACCTGGGCTACCTCAAGGTGCCGCCGGGGGTGCTCGTGGACGCCAAGGAGCTCGCCGAGCTGCCCCCGGACCGCCAGGTGCTCATCTCCACCGGCAGCCAGGGCGAGCCGATGAGTGCGCTGAGCCGGATCGCCCAGCGCAACCACCACTTCGTGCACATCGAGAAGGGCGACACCGTCCTGCTCGCCTCCAGCCTCATCCCGGGCAACGAGAACGCCGTCTACCGCGTGATCAACGGCCTGTCCCGCCTGGGCGCGAAGGTCGTGCACAAGGGCAACGCGCTCGTGCACGTCAGCGGCCACGCCAGCGCCGGCGAGCTGCTCTACTGCTACAACATCGTGCGGCCGCGCACCGTGATGCCGATCCACGGCGAGTACCGCCACCTGCTCGCCAACGCCGAGCTCGCACTGGCGGCCGGGATCGAGAACGTCGTCATCGCCGAGGACGGCGTCGTGGTCGACCTCGTCGACGGCGTCGCCTCGATTGTCGGCAAGGTCGAGTGCGGCTACGTGTTCGTCGACGGCACCTCGATCGGCGGCATCACCGAGGCCGACCTCAAGGACCGGCGGATCCTGGGCGAGGAGGGCTTCATCTCGGTGATCGTGGTGGTCGACACCGTGAGCGGCAAGGTGATGGCCGGCCCGGAGATCCACGCCCGCGGCATCGCCGAGGACGACACGACCTTCGACGCCATCAAGCAGCCGATCATCGACGCCCTCAACAACGCCCTGGCCGAGGGCACCACCGACACCTACCAGCTCCAGCAGACCGTGCGCCGCGTGGTCGGCCGTTGGGTCAGCAACAGCCTGCGCCGTCGTCCGATGATCATCCCGGTGGTCGTGGAGGCATAGACCGCCGAACGCAGAGAGGCGGTGCTATGCCTCGATGGTGGTCGAGCAAGGAGGCACGGGCTGAGCCTGCGAAGCCCGTGAACCGACGCGTCGAGACCTCGCAAGCGACCTCGGTTGCGCAGGAAACACACCAGCACCACCAGTCCCCAGATTTGCGCTGACCCGTCAGCCATAGCGGACGGGTCAGCGCACCATGGACGCTGACCCGTCAGCTATAGCGGACGGGTCAGCGTTTGCTGCGGGTCGGCCGAGGTCGACGACGTCGTCCATCCGGTCCAGCCCGTGCTCGGTGTGGGTGATCCAGACCAGACCGGGGCCGTCGGGTCGGTCGCGCAGCGCCAGCAGGTCGTCGGTGACGGCGCGGGCGGTGGGGGAGTCGAGGTGGGCGGTCGGCTCGTCGAGCACCAGGACGTCGTGCTCGGCCAGCAGCAGCCGGGCCAGGCCGATCCGGGCGCGCTCGCCGCCGGAGACCGACGCAGCGCCGTCGCCGATGCGGGTGTGGAGGCCGGCAGGGAGGGCGTCGAGCCAGTCGCCGAGGTGAGCCTTGCGCAGGGCGCGCTCCACCTCGGCGTCGGTGGCGTCGGGGCGGGCCAGGCGCACGTTCTCCACCAGGGTGGTGCCGAACAGGTACGGGTCGTCGTCGAGGAGGCCGACGCGCGACCGGACGTCGTCGGCGCGCAACCTGCCGACGTCGTCGCCGCCGAGCAGGTGCCGGCCGCTGGTGGGTGCCAGGAAGCGCACCAGCACCGCGGCGAGCGTCGACTTGCCCGAGCCCGAGGGGCCGACGATGCCGACGGCGCGGCCGGGGGAGACCGACAGGCTCGTCGCGGGCATCGAGGGGGAGTCCGCCCAGGCCGCGGTGACGTCGGTCAGGTCGATCTCGGGCCCACCGACCGGCTGGGGCGAGGACGGGTCGAGGACGGCGGGGTCGAGCTCCGCGAAGGCGTCGAGCCGGTCGGTGGCGGCCGCGGTCTCGTGCCGTAGGACGGCGGCGTCGGCCACCGGCGCCGCGACGTCGACCAGCGCCAGCGGCACCAGGACGAGCAGCGCGAGCACCGGTCCGGACACGTGATCGTGAGCCAGCGCGGCCATCCAGACCATCGCGAAGCCGGCGAGCAGGATCGGCCAGGCCCGGGCGACCGCGAGCCACCACGCCGCCCCGCGGGTGGCACGGGCGAGCTCGGCGTCTGCCGCCGCGACCCGGGAGAGCGCGGCCTCCTCGGCCTGCCAGCGCACCAGCGGGCGGGCGTCGTCGAGGACAGCGAGGACCCGGCTGGACACCTCGGCCCGGGCGGCGATCCGCTCGGGACCGAAGCGGCGGCTGCCGAGGCGACCGACGGTCCAGGCCACGCCGCCTGAGGCCAGGCTCGCCGCGAGGACGACGATCGCGGCCGGCGGCCAGAAGGCGGCCACGGCGAGGGCGGTGAGGACGGTCGTGCCGAGCCAGACGTAGAGGGGCACCCGGACCCGCACCAGCTCGTCGACCTCGGCGTCGACGTCGTCGACCACCGAGGCCAGGACGTCGCCGCGACGCCGGCCGAGCCGCCCCGGCACGAGCGGCACCAGCGCGTCGTAGACGCGGGCGCGCCGCTCGGCCAGAGCCCGCAGGGCGACGTCGTGGGTGATGAGGCGCTCGGCGTAGCGCAGCACCGGGCGCGCCAGCCCGAAGGCGCGGACGCCGACGATCGCGACCATCAGCATCAGCACCGGCGGGTGCTCGGAGGCGCGGACGATGAGCCAGCCGGCCGTCGCGGTCAGGGCGACGCCGGACGTCGCGGCGAGCACGCCGAGTGCGATCCCGCCGGCGGCCCGCCAGCCGATCCGGACCGATGGCGCGCTCACAGCGTCACCAGCCGGTCGGCAGCCTCGACGACGGCGGGCCGGTGGGCCACCACCACGACGCAGCGTTCGCGCGCCTGCTCGGTGAGCACCCGCAGCAGGACCGCCTCGGTGGCGGCGTCCAGGTGCGCGGTGGGTTCGTCGAGGACGACGAAGGGCCGGTCGGCCACCAGCACGCGGGCGAGCGCGAGCCGGGCGCGTTGGCCGGCCGACAGACCGGCGCCGTCCTCGCCGAGGGCGCGGTCGAGGTCGAGGTCGAGCCCCACCTCGCGCAGGGCGTCGGTCAGGCGGGCGTCGGGAGCATCGGGCCTGCCCAGTCGCAGGTTCTCCGCGACGGTGCCGTCCAGCAGCCACGGACGCTGCTCGACCGCGGCCACGTCGGACCGCCACGCCGCCAGTTCGGGTGCCGGCACGCGTACCTCGCCTGCCGACACCGGCACCTCGCCGAGCAGTGCCGCGAGCAGGGTGCTCTTGCCGCTCCCCGACGGGCCGCTGAGCACCACGAGCCCCCGCTCGGGAAGGTCGAGGTCGATCGGACCGACGGCAGGCCGCGGCTGGCCGGGCCAGGTGACCTCCACGCCGTCGAGCCCAGCCGGACCGGGGACCACGGAGGTCGAGGCGGTGCCGGCGGCCTCGGTGAGGAGCTCGTGGACCGCCTCGAACGTGGTGGCGCCCTCGGCGGCCGCGTGGAACTCAGCGCCGACCCGGCGCAGCGGCCAGTACGCCTCCGGCGCCAGCAGCAGCACCACGAGCGCGGTCTCGAGGCCGAGACCGTCGGCGGCGAGCCGCAGCCCCACGGTGACCGCGACCAGCGCCACCGAGAGCGTCGCGACTAGCTCCAGCGCCGCGGAGGAGGCGAACGCGAGGCGGAGCACGTCGGTGTTGGCCTTGCGATAGCGGTGGGTGATCTCGGTGATCCGCTCGGACTGGGCGCGCGCCCGGCGGTGCGCGACCAGTGTGGGAAGCCCGCGGACGACGTCGACGAAATGGCCGGACAGCTGGCCGAGCAGCCGCCACTGGCGGTCGACGCGTTCGCGGGTCGAGACGCCGATGAGTGCCGCGAAGACCGGTACCAGGGGCAGCGTGAGCAGGACGATGAGCGCGGCCAGGAGGTCCTGGGTGGCGATCGCGGCGAGGGTGAGGAGCGGGAGCACGGCGCCGAGCACCAGGGCCGGGAGGTAGCGGGTCAGGTAGGGCTCGACCGCTGCCACGCCACGGGTCGCAAGGAGTCCGAGCTCGCCGACGCGGTGCCCGGCCAGGGCCGTGGCATCCAGGTCGAGGGCCGCGCGGAGCACGCTGAGTCGCAACCGGCCACCGACCCGGGTGGCCGCGGCCGCGGCGGCGACGTCGGTGATCGCCGAGGTGAGGGCGCGCGCTACCAGGACCGCGATCAACACGATCGCCGGCGTCCGCCACGAGTCGTGGCCGACCAGCGCGGTGATGAGCGCGGCGATGGCGAAGGCCTGGGCGACGACCAGGACCGCGGTCAGCACACTGGCGCCGAGGACCACACCGATCTGCCCCCGGGCCGGACGCAGATGGGGGACGACCCGGGGGTCGAGTGGTCTCACGCCCGCGGCTTGGCCAGCTCGGCCGTCGGGATGTGCCGCACGCCGACCCGCTTGCGGAACACCCAGTACGACCAGGACTGGTAGCCCACGACGAGCGGGGTGAAGATGACCGCCACCCACGTCATGATCTTCAGCGTGTAGTGCGTCGCGGCCGCGTTGGTGGTGGTCAGCGAGTAGGCGGCGTCGGTGGTGGAGGGCATCACGTCGGGGAAGAGCGCGACGAACAGGCCGGTCACCGCGAGCGCGATGGTGGCGAAGGTGCCGGTGAACGCCCAGCCCTCACGCCCGCGTGCGGCGGCGGCCACCCCGCCCAGGAGGGCCAGCGCGGCGAGGGCGAACACGACCGCCGAGCCGGCGGTACCGGTCTCGACCTGGGTCCACACCATGAAGACGACCGCCAGGACGGCGGTGACCAGGCCGAGCTTCACCGAGAGCCGGCCGGCCCGGTAGCGGATGTCGCCCTCGGTCTTGAGCGCGATGTACATCGCACCGTGGGTGAGGAACAGCGAGAGCGTCACCAGGCCGCCGAGCAGCCCGAAGGGGTTGAGCAGGGTGAACAGGTTGCCGGTGAACTCGAAGTCGGCGTCGATCGGCACGCCGCGCACGATGTTGGCGAAGGCCACGCCCCACAGGATCGCCGGAACGAACGAGCCGATGATCAGACCGCGGTCCCAGTTGGCCTGCCACTCCTTGCCGGGGCGCTGGTGCCGGTACTCGAAGGCGAGCCCGCGCACGATGAGCGCGAGCAGGATCAGCAGCAATGGGAGGTAGAAGCCGCTGAACAGCGTGGCGTACCACTCGGGGAAGGCCGCGAACGTCGCGCCTCCGGCGACCAGCACCCACACCTCGTTGCCGTCCCAGACCGGGCCGATGGTGTTGATCATGACGCGGCGTTCGGTCTCGTCCTTGGCGAGGAACGGAAGCAGCATGCCGACGCCGAAGTCGAATCCTTCGAGCGCGAAGTAGCCGATCCAGAGGATCGCGATCAGTGCGAACCAGACGGTGGTGAGCTCCATGATGGTCTCCAGGTCCCTTCGAGCGGCCGGTCAGTAGGCGAAGGTGAGAGGGGCGTCGTCGTCCTTGTCGTCCTTGCCCGGGTCGGGTGGCTCGACGAAGGGGTCGGCACCCTTCTTCACCGCCCGGATCATCAGACCGACCTCGATGATGCCGAGGATCGTGTAGAGGCCCACCAGCGACAGCAGCGAGATCCAGGCCTCGGTGGTGCTGACGCCGGGCGAGACGCCGTGCTCGGTGGTCATCAGCCCGAACACCACCCAGGGTTGACGGCCCATCTCGGTGAAGATCCAGCCGAACGAGTTGGCGCCGAGCACCGCGAAGAAGGAAAGGATCCCGAGGCGGGCGAACCATGGCCCGGGGGCGCGGTCGCGTCGGGTCATGAAGAGCAGCAGGGCGCCGATCGCGGCCCCGAGCACGCCGAGGCCGATCATGAAGCGGAACGACCAGTAGGTGACCGGGATGATCGGCACGTAGGCCTCGGGCGTGTAGTACTCCGCACCCGGGTCGGATCCGTAGGTCTCCTTGTACTGCTCGCGCAGGTTGTCGATGCCCTGGACCTCGCCGTCGAACGATCCGGTGCCGAGGAAGGAGAGCAGGCAGGGCACGGTGATCGCGAACTTCTCCTCCTCGCCGTTCGGGGTGCCGAGGGTGAAGATGGAGAACGGCGCGCAGGAGTCCTTGGTCTCGTACAGTCCTTCGGCCGCTGCCATCTTCATCGGCTGGACCTCGGTCATGACCTTGCCCTGCAGGTCGCCGCTGACCGCGACGCCGATACCGCTCAGCAGGGTCACCACCGCGCCGATCCGGATCGCCTTGCGGTACATGCCGCGGTCGTCCTTGTGCTTCTCGGAGCGGTAGAGCCAGGCGGCGACGCCGATGAGGAACACCCCGGCGGTCATGTACGCGGCCATGATGACGTGCGGGAACGTGACGAGCTGCACCTTGTTGAACATCACCGCGGCGAAGTCGGTGAGCTCGGCGCGTCCGGTCGTCTCGTTGTACTCGTAGCCGACGGGGTGCTGCATCCAGGAGTTGGCGGCCAGGATGAACCACGCCGAGAACAAGGTGCCGATGTGGACGATCCACATGCACGCCGCGTGCAGCCCACGGGGGAGCTTGTCCCAGCCGAAGATCCACAGCCCGAGGAAGGTCGACTCGAGGAAGAAGGCGAGCAGGCCCTCGACCGCGAGCGGTGCGCCGAAGATGTCGCCGACGAAGCGGGAGTAGTCAGACCAGTTCATCCCGAACTGGAACTCCTGCACGATGCCGGTGACGACGCCGATGGCGAAGTTGATCAGCAGCAGCTTGCCGAAGAACTTCGTGAGCCGCAGGTACTCGGGGTTGCGGGAGCGGACCCACTTGGTCTCCAGTCCGGCGACCACCGCGGTCAGTCCGATCGTCAGCGGGACGAACAGGAAGTGGTAGACGGTGATGATGCCGAACTGCCATCGCGCGATGTCGAGGACGTCCACTGCAACCTCCGGTAGTTCTACGACGAACGGTAGTAGATGCTACGAACCGTAGTACGTCATGTTCCGTAGCTACAATCGACCCTGTGTCTGGTTCCCGCAACACCCGCCCACAACTCGGGGAACTGGAGCGTGCGGTGATGGAACGGCTCTGGGCCGCGCCGGAGGGTGAGGCGCTCACGGTGCGCGAGGTGCACGGCGCACTCGCCGCGGATCGCGACCTGGCCTACACCACGGTCATGACCGTGATGGGGCGGCTGGCTCGCAAGGACCTGGTCATCCAGGAACGCGACGGCCGCGCCTTCCGCTACCGCGCTCGTGAGAGCCGCGCCTCGCTGACCGCGGGGCTGATGCGAGAGACCCTGGCCGACTTCGCCGAGCACGACCGCAGCACCGCGCTGGTCGCCTTCGTCGAGGACGCCAGCGCCGAGGACCTCCGCGCCCTGCGCAGTGCGCTCGCCGGTCTCGACCAGCCGTGACGCCGCTCCTGCTCGGGGCACTGGCGGTTGTGTTGGCCGGCCCAGCGCCGGCCGGACTCGCGCGACTCGATCGCATCCGGCGGACTCCGCGGGCGGCCATGCTGCTGTGGCAGGGCATCGCGCTGGCGGCGGTGCTCGCCGCCCTGGGCGCCGGAGTCTCGCTCGCCACCGACCATGCCTGGCGACGCGAGCCCCAACTCGGCCCGTACGTCGTGGCGGGCGGCGCGCTGCTCGTGACCGGGCTGGTCCTCGGCCGGCTGCTGCTGAGTGGCCACCTGGTCGGCACCCGGCTGCGGGCGCTGCGCCGGGCCCATCGTGAGCAGGTCGACCTGCTGGCTCGCCGTCACGCCGACTGGGGGCCGGGGGAGTCGGGCCGGGCGGTGAACGACCTGCGGATCCTCGATCACGACCTGCCGGTGGCCTACTGCGTACCGGGACTCCACCGATCCCGGGTGGTCGTGTCGGCAGGGACCCTGTCGCGCCTCGGCGACGCCGAGGTGCACGCGGTCCTCGCGCACGAGCGCGCCCATCTGCGCGCCCGCCACGATCTCGTGCTCGAGGCGTTCAGCGTGCTGCACCGGGCCTTCCCGCGTTGGGTGTCCTCCGCAGCCGCCTTGCACGAGGTGCGCCTGCTCGCCGAGGTGCTGGCCGATCGGGCGGCGGTGCGCGAGGTGGCTGACGGTCGGGGATCGTTGGGGCGCGCGCTGGTGGAGCTGGCCGAGTCCGGAGCCACGGCGCCGGGCGCCGGCGTCAGCCTGGCCGCCGCCGAGGGTCCCTCGGACCTGCTGATCCGGATCAGGCTCCTCGCCGACCGCCGGAGGCATCGGATGCAGGCCGCCGTTCTCACCGTGCTCGCTCTCGCGGTGGTCGCCCTCCCCACGGCCTTCGTCGTGATGCCCTGGCTCGTCGCACTCTGATCTCGGCAAACGATGAGGCCCCGCCGAGCCAACGCTCGACGGGGCCTCACCGGTAGTGAGTAGCCAGGGGCTACTTGGTGACCCTGATCCTCATCGGGGCGGCCTTGCTGGCCCCGAAGTTGTTGCTACCGAGGTACCGGGCCACGACCCGCACGCTGCCCAGCTTCTTGAACAGCTTGGTCGTGATCGTCGCCACGCCGTTCTTGAGCATGCCGGTTCCGATGACCTTGCCACCGGACGCGAGCACGACCTTGCCGTTGACGGCGCCGGCGGCGGAGGTGACCTTCACCTTGACCTTGGCCTTCTTGCCCACCTTCACCTTGGCGGGCGCCGAGGTGACCTTGGTCGTGGTCGAGGCCTTCTTGATCGTCGCCTGCACCGGGACCGAGAGCGGGCCGTAGGCGCCGTCGCCGGAGTAGGCGAGCGTCCACCCGTAGCGGCCGGCAGGCGTCTTGGCCGGAACCGCGATGGTCGCCGATCCCTCGTCGAGGGTGGCTGATCCCACGGTGGTGCTGCCACTCATCAGCGTGACGGTGCCGGTGGCACCGCGCGGTGCGCTGACGGTGACCGTGCTCGCCTTGCCGTAGACCGACGGGTCGGGCACGTGGGTGGCGGTGATGTCGGCCTTCTTGAGGCAGACGCTCATCTCGATGTCGTCGACGTACCAGCCCTGGTTGCCACCGCAGCCGTCACGCCCGATGTCGAACCGGAACGACACCTTGTCGCCGGCCTTGGCGCCGAGCTTGGCCATCGAGATGACCGACTGGCCCCAGCTGCCCAGGGTCTTGCCGCCGTCGGTCCCGCTGAAGCTGGCCTGGCCGGCCAGCGGGCTGGTGTTGGTGGCGGCGGACTGCTGCGTGGTGTTGTAGCCGTTGAACAGGAACGCCGAGAGCGGCACCAGGTTGTAGGCGCCGCCGTTGATGCTCGCCTTGATGTTCCCGCCGTCGTAGCCGGCCTCGGTCTGCACGTAGTGCAGGAACGACACGCGCGCGCTCACGCCGGCCGGCACGGTGTAGGCCGGGCTGGCGATCCCGTTGCGGCTGGAGATGTCCTCGACCGGGTCCTCACACGCACCCGCATCCGGCGCCGGACCGTAGGCGACGCCGCCGGTGTGCCCGCCGGGTGCCGAGTTGGACGCCTCCCACGGGAAGTTGTTCACGCTCGGCGGGCCGCCGGGCCCGACCGTGCCCTGCTGGACGTCGGCGGTCCAGCCGGTTAGGCCGTCCTCGAAGTCCTCGAGCATCGTGGTCGAGGTGACGGTGTCATCGCCACAGGCGCTGAGACGCCCGGGGGCGAGCAGCGGCTGGAAGTTGCACTGGACCGGGTCCTTGCGCATCTCGGTGGCCTTGACCGCCGCGACGACGGAGTGGCAGTCGCCGGCAGTGATCGGGGTCGCAGCGGCAGGCGTACCCTCGGTCTCCGTCGACAGCTCGTTGATCGGCTTGCCCACGAGGTCCTCACACGAGGATTCGAAGGCGTCGGCGGCGTTGGTGAAGTCCGACGTCGGCGTCAGGTAGGCGGTCTGGGCGCGCCACCAGATGTTGGCCGCCTTGTCGAGACCGATGCCGGTGATGGTCTGACCGTTGTAGGTTCCGCCGTCGACCAGCAGTGCGTAGGCGTGGTTCGGCACGCCCGAGTTGGTGTGGACGCCGCCGGCGTCGGTCAGGGCCGGGTCGCAGTTGTACTCGGCGTCGGTGACCTTGCCGGGGTCACCGTAGCAGGTGGGGTTCCACATGTCGCGGATCGCGCCCCCGAAGGCGGTGGACTTCTCGCCCATCAGCCAGCGGGTGGTCGGCGTGCGGCCCGAGACGTCCTCGGCCTGGATGGTCATCGTGACCGAACCCGCGGCCTTGATCCGGGTGCCGTCGCCCTGGGTGACCATGAAGCCGGGGATCGTGGAGGTGCCGGCCACGTTGATCGGAAGCCCCGCGGCGTTGTTGCCGAAGACGATGCCGGTGGCGCCGGCGGCGGCGGCGATGTCGACCTTGGCCTGGAAGTTGCAGGTACCGCGGTCGACGTACACGTACGTCCCGCTGACCGCGGACGCGTTGGTGTAGGTCGAGCAGCCGTCGGTCGTGCTGGGCCCGGCGGGGTTGGAGGCGTCGAGGGCGACCACGACGTCGGCGGTCACCGGGGTGGTGGTGTACGGGGTGCCGAAGCCGGCTCCTGCCGCGGCGGCCGTGCAGTCACCGGCGGCGCTCGCCGGAGCGGTGATCTTGACCAGCAGGCGGGGTGGTGCGGTCGGGTCGCAGGTGCCGACCTCGCGCTTGGCGTTGATGTCGCCCTCGTCCTCGTCCTCGCGGCCGTTGATGAGGTCGATGGTCTCGCCCCACACATCGGAGTAGGACTCGTTGAGCGCACCGGACTGGTACTGGTAGATCAGCCCGGAGGTGTACTCGGTGTAGGCGTGGCCCCACTCGTGGGAGACGACGTCGTCGGAGGTGACGCCATTGCAGTAGTTGGTGGTGACGCCGTTCCAGTTGGCGTTGGGGCACCGGATGCGCGGGTCGTTGTTGACCGTCTTCATCGTCGCGCCCTCGCCGTCGTAGGAGTCACGGCCGAAGGTGTTCTCGTAGAGCCAGTAGGACTCACCGGTGGAGTTGACGAGGTTCTGCTGGTCCTGGTTCAGGGAGCCGGGGAACGCGTCGCCCTCCTTCCACACCGGAGTGGTCGCGGGGCTGGTCTCGTAGAGCTCGCGCTCCAACGCGTCGCTCACCATCGAGTAGCGGTTGACCGGCTTGCCGGTGTTCGCGTCGATGAAGACCATGTCGCGCACGTTCGAGCCGTTGCTGACCTCCACCCCGTAGGCCAGGATGTTGGCGCCGCTGGCGCCTCGGGTGGCGCCGAGCCGGTAGACGAACAGCGTGTTGGACGCCGCCTTGACGCCGCTGGTGTCGGCGGCGGCGCCGGACTCGGAGGTCGGCGGGTCGGACTTCACGAAGCCGACCGCGCGCTGGCCCGCCTGGGCGGCCGAGAGCCGGGTGTCGGTCGAGAGGCCGGACACCGGAGCGGCGTAGCCGGCCACCGACGTCAGGTCTCCGTCGTTGTCGATGCTGGCCTTCAGGGCCGCGCCGAACACGGGGAGCCCGCGGTAGTCCTGGGTATAGGTGACGGTCCACCCGAAGCGGTCCTGATGGACGTTGGACCGCTTCGCCTGGCCGTCGGCGAGACCGAAGGCGGTCCCGAACTCGGCGAGGTACTGGTCGGCCTTCGCGATCGCGCCGGCCTTGTCCTTGGCGGCGACGGTGGGGAGCAGGTCGGCTTTCGCACCGTGGACGGCCGCGAGACTCACCTTGCCGGTGGCGCTCTCGGTGCTGATCCGGACACTGCCGTCGGCGGCCGCGCGAAGCTTGGATACGGCCGACGGATCGTTCCCG
The DNA here is from genome assembly GCF_037936805.1 of Nocardioides epinepheli. Taxonomy (NCBI): domain Bacteria; kingdom Bacillati; phylum Actinomycetota; class Actinomycetes; order Propionibacteriales; family Nocardioidaceae; genus Nocardioides; species Nocardioides epinepheli. The sequence continues at coordinate 242,935 of NZ_JBBMMC010000004.1, forward strand.
GGCCGTTGCGCGGCGCCGGGTGCGGCCGAGGTCGCACTGGGCACGAGCGCGAGGCCCGTCACCGCGAGCGCGACGCTCAGCCCGGTCTTGAGGAATTTCACTATTCAGTCCCTCCGAGTGGATGATTTGGTGACCCTCTGTGATCCAGATCACCAAACAAGCACCATAGGGATCCCCAACCGAACGGTCCACCTTTGCTGTCAACTCTTGTCCGACGGTGGCGGCGGAGGGTTCCGGAGACCCCCGATCGCGGGTGGCCCGACACGGTCGGTCGCGGACATCGGGTGCTCGTCTCCGACACGCATCCTGTGATGCGTGTGACGGATGAGGCGATCACCTAGGTTGGTGGCATGGCGACCCGTACGTCTTCCCCGCCGGGGTCGCGGAGCACGAGCACGTCCACTTCCCGCAGCACGTCCGGATCCTCCGGCGCGTCGCGAAAGCCCAGGACGGGCACTACCTCCACCACCCGGAGCGCACGGAAGACCCCACCGAAGAAGAAGCCCGCGACCCGGAGCACGGCGCGCGGCAAGTCCGCTGCTCGCGGCAAGGGCTCCTCGCGTCGTCCCGCCCCCCGGGCGGTGCGCAGCGGCACCGGACCGGTCGCCTCCCTCTTCCTCGCGCTGGGTCGCGGCGTCGCCACCGTCTGGCTCGCGCTCGCGCACACGATCGGCGCCGCGATCCGTGGTGTGGGCCGCACGGCCCGTGAGCTCGACCCCGAGCACCGTCGTGACGGCGCCGGACTCCTGCTGGTGGCGCTCGCCGTCGTGGTGGGCGCCGCAGTGTGGTTCGTCGTGCCGGGCGGTGTCATGGACTTCGTCCGGGCCGCGGTCGTCGGCACGGTCGGCAAGGTCGGCTGGCTCGTGCCGCTGGCCCTGGTGTGGACCGGATGGCGGATCATGCGCGATCCGGTGCGGCAGGGGCCGGCCGGGCGCCAGATGATCGGCTGGATCGCCCTCGGTCTCGGCGTGCTCGGCATCGTCCACATCGCGGCCGGCGATCCCCAGCCCATCGAGGGCGACACCTCGCCGCTGCGCGAGGGAGGGGGCGCCATCGGCTATGTCGTCACCTCGCTGCTGGTCGACCTCCTCAAGAACACCGCCGTCGTCGTGGGGCTGCTCTCGCTGGTCTCGCTCTTCGGTCTGCTGGTCGTCACCGCGACGCCGCTGTACCGCGTCCCCGACCGGCTGCGGGCGTTCCGCGACCTCGTTCTCGGCCAGCCCGATTACGAGGAGCGCGACCGTCGTCGCGAGATCGACGACACCATCGACCCCGACCTGGGCGACCCGGCCTACGACACGCCGCTGCTCGCCGACGAGGGCGCGCCGGCGCGCCGGTCGCGCAAGAACCGCAAGATCGACGTCGACGACCTGTTCGACACCTCCGGCGACGCCGAGGTCGACGACGGCGACTCCGGTGGCGACGCGCTCGACGTCGCACTCGCGCACGGCACCGAGCCGCGTGCCGAGGACGCGCCCGTCGAGCGGACCAACCCACGCCAGCGGGCCGTGCCTGCCCCGGTGGAGCCCGCCGAGGCCGAGGCGATCGAGCCGCCGCCGCACACGCCGATCGAGCCCCGCATGGAGCAGCTCGCGCTCTCCGGCGACATCGTGTACTCGCTGCCGGCCAACGAGGTGCTCAAGGAGGGCTCGCCCCACAAGGCGCGCTCCAAGGCCAGCGACGACATCGTCGACCGCCTCCAGCAGGTGCTGGAGGAGTTCAACATCGACGCTCGCGTCACCGGCTACACCCGCGGCCCGACGGTCACCCGCTACGAGGTCGAGCTCGGGCCGGCCGTCAAGGTCGAGAAGATCACCGGCATCCAGAAGAACATCTCCTACGCCGTCGCCTCGGCCGACGTGCGGATCCTCAGCCCGATCCCCGGCAAGTCCGCGGTCGGCGTCGAGATCCCCAACACCGACAAGGAGATCGTCTCCCTCGGCGACGTCCTGCGCTCCAACGTCGCGCGGGGCGACCACCACCCGATGATCTCCGGACTCGGCAAGGACGTCGAAGGCGGCTTCGTGGTGGCCAACCTGGCGAAGATGCCGCACCTGCTGGTGGCCGGCGCCACCGGCTCGGGTAAGTCCTCGTTCATCAACTCGATGATCACCTCGGTGCTGATGCGGGCCACGCCCGACGAGGTGCGGATGATCATGGTGGACCCCAAGCGGGTCGAGCTGAACGCCTACGAGGGCGTGCCGCACCTGATCACCCCGATCATCACCAACCCCAAGAAGGCCGCCGAGGCGCTCGCCTGGGTCGTGCGCGAGATGGACCTGCGCTACGACGACCTGGCCAACTTCGGGTTCCGCCACATCGACGACTTCAACAAGGCGGTCCGCAACGGCAAGGTCGAGGTACCGCCGGGCAGCGAGCGCGTGCTCGCTCCTTACCCGTACCTTCTGGTGATCGTCGACGAGCTGGCCGACCTGATGATGGTCGCGCCACGCGACGTCGAGGACGCCGTCGTCCGCATCACGCAGTTGGCGCGGGCCGCCGGCATCCACCTGGTGCTGGCTACCCAGCGCCCCTCGGTCGACGTCGTCACCGGCCTCATCAAGGCCAACGTGCCCTCGCGGCTGGCCTTCGCCACCTCCTCCCTCGCCGACAGCCGAGTCATCCTCGACCAGCCCGGCGCGGAGAAGCTCGTGGGACAGGGCGACGGGCTGTTCCTGCCGATGGGCGCCTCCAAGCCCGTGCGTGTGCAGGGCTCCTGGGTCACCGAGGCCGAGATCGCCCAGGTGGTCAAGCACTGCAAGGGACAGCTCGAGCCGACCTACCGCGACGACGTCACTGCTCCGGCGGCGAGCAACAAGGTGCTCGACGACGACATCGGCGACGACATGGACCTCGTGGTCCAGGCGATCGAGCTCGTCGTGTCCACGCAGTTCGGCTCGACCTCGATGCTCCAGCGCAAGCTGCGGGTCGGGTTCGCCAAGGCCGGACGGCTGATGGACATCCTCGAGAGCAGGGGAGTGGTGGGGCCGAGCGAGGGCTCCAAGGCCCGCGACGTGCTCGTCAAGCCAGATGAAGTGGACGCCGTGATCATGACCATCCAGGGGGAGCAGTGAGCACCGATCACATCGAGCCGGCCGCCGTCCCGGGGGTCGAGAGCAACGACTACGACCGCGACCTCGACGACGTCGTGGAGGTCCGTCGCGACGGACCGGTCTCGGCGATCATCGGGGGGCTCGGCGCCGCCGTCGCGGTGGCCTACCTCCTACGCGCCGTCGGAAGCGGGAGCACCCTCGACTGGGTCGTGTTCCTGATCACCGGCCTGATCGGCGTGGCCCACCTGTCGGCCTTCGTCGACTCGCGCGCACCGCTGATGGTGCTCGACCGGCACGGCGTCCGGGTACGCCGGGGCCGGGAGTGGCGCGGCGTGGCCTGGCCCGAGGTGGAGCGCATCGAGCATCGGCCTCGCCAGAGCGTGCTGCGCGACGGTGAGCTCACCGTCGTCGCGGGGGAGTCCCGCCTCGGCGTCCGGCTCTCGCTCTCGACCCGGTTGATCGGGGCCGACTGGCACGAGCTGGACGAGGCGCTCACCGACCTCAGCGGCGGCCGTACCGAGATCGTCGAGCTGCGGGACCGGGCCGCCGAGACCCCCGAGCCCGTCGAGGCTGTCGAGGCCGTCGAGTCGGTCGAACCCGAGGCGGAGTCGAGGAAGCGCCCGAAGCGAGAGAGGCCGCGCCGGCCGCAGCGGTCGGGTAGGCGCGGGGAGCCTGTGGTGGATGCGCCCCAGGACACCGCGGTGCGTCCGGCGATCGCCGATTCCGCTGCTGCCGAGACCACTGCGGTCCGTCCGACGCTGCCGGCCGAGCCGGCCGAGCCGGTCGCCCCGGCTCGCGACCTGGCCCGGGGCAGTCGCGGCGAGGCCGTGCTGGCGCCGCGCGACATCGAGCCGGCCGGATCCTCGGACCCCGATGCGACCGAGGTGTACCTCCTCCCCGGCGCGAGCGATCGTCGGGCTGGCGAGCCGGGCGCGACCGAGACCATCGTCATCGACGGCGCCGCCGACGCGTCAGAGGCGCCGCCGGTGCCGATCCTCGGCCCGCAGCTGCTGGCCGCCCGCAGGCGCCTGGGCCTCAGCGTCGACCAGCTCGCCGACCGGACCCGGATCCGCCCGCACGTGATCGAGTCGATCGAGGTCGACGACTTCACCCCGTGCGGCGGCGACTTCTACGCGCGCGGACACCTGCGCACCCTCGCCCGCATCCTCGGCCTGGACGCCGGCCCGCTCGTCGAGGCCTACGACGAGACCTACGCCGACGCGCCGATCGACCCGCGCCGGGTCTTCGAGGCCGAGCTCGCGACCGGCGCCGGCGGCACGATCCGTGGGACCCGGGGCCGGCTCAACTGGTCGGTCCTGGTGGCCGCGGTGATGGCCGTCGTCCTGCTGTGGTCGGTCGCCCGGCTCGTGATGGACGCCCCTGTCACCGCCTCCGAGCAGCCGGTGCTCAACGGCTCGCCCGGTGGACGCGCGCAGCTGAGCGGGTCGGCCGCCAAGGTGCCGGTGAAGTTCACCGCTGCCACCGGCGGAGCGCACGTGATCATCCGCGACGGTCGTCAGCAGGTTGTCTTCGACGAGGACCTGGCGTTCATGCAGACCGCGACCGTCGACGTCGTCCCGCCGGTGCGGATCAGCAGCACCGACGGCGGCGTCACGGTCAGCGTCGACGGCAAGGACAAGGGCGCTCTCGGCGGGTCCGGCAAGGACGCTCAACAGACGTTCGTGCCCTGAGAAACCACTGATCAAGTGCGGGTGGCGCCCGTCCCGGCATTGATCAGTGGTTCCTAGCGCCCCGGCCTGCTCACCCGCTTTCGGCGTTTCGGCACCCGGGCCGGGCACCGGCATACTCAGAGAAGCCATGACCACCGACCTGACCGCAGCCGCGACCGACCAGCCACTCGACGGACCGACCGACGGGCCGGCCGATCGGCCACTCTCGGTGGCGATGCTCACCCTCGGGTGCGCCCGCAACGAGGTCGACTCCGAGGAGCTCGCCGGGCGACTCGCGGCCGACGGCTTCGTGCTGGTCGGCGACGCTGCCGAGGCGGACACGGTAGTGGTCAACACCTGCGGCTTCGTGGAGCAGGCCAAGAAGGACTCCGTCGACGCTCTCCTCGAGGCCGCCGACCTCAAGCAGGACGCCGGGCACGGCGGTCGGGCCCAGGCCGTCGTCGCGGTGGGCTGCCTGGCCGAGCGCTACGGCAAGGACCTCGCCGCCTCCCTGCCCGAGGCCGACGCCGTCCTGGGCTTCGACGACTACGGCGACATCGCCTCCCGGCTGCGCTCGATCGTGGCGGGGGAGACCCACCACCCGCACACGCCGTCCGACCGGCGGCTGCTGCTGCCGATCAGCCCGGTGGAGCGGCAGGAGGTCGCCGCGCCCGTCGTTGCGCCACGGGCCCGGCTCGAGTCCGGCCCGCTGGCGCCGGTGAAGCTGGCCAGCGGCTGCGACCGACGGTGCACGTTCTGCGCGATCCCCAGCTTCCGCGGCTCGTTCGTGAGTCGCCGCCCCTCCGACGTGCTCGCCGAGGCGCGGTGGCTGGCCGGCGAGGGCGTGCGCGAGGTGTTCCTGGTCTCGGAGAACTCCACCTCCTACGGCAAGGACCTGGGCGACCTGCGCCTGCTCGAGACCCTGCTGCCCGAGCTGGCTGCCATCGACGGCCTCGACCGGGTCCGCGTCTCCTACCTCCAACCGGCCGAGACCCGGCCCGGACTGATCGAGGCGATCGCGACGACTCCGGGAGTCGTGCCGTACTTCGACCTGTCCTTCCAGCACGCCAGCGCGCCGGTGCTGCGCCGGATGCGCCGCTTCGGCGACCCCGAGAGCTTCCTGGGGCTCCTCGAGCGGGTGCGCGAGCTCGCGCCGGAGGCCGGCGTCCGCTCGAACGTGATCGTCGGCTTCCCCGGCGAGACCGAGGACGACCTCCAGATCCTGTGCGACTTCCTCGAGGCCGCGCGGATGGACGTCACCGGCGTCTTCGGCTACTCCGACGAGGACGGCACGGAGGCGGCCTCGTTCGACGACAAGCTCGACGACGACGAGGTCTGGGAGCGAGCCCAGCACGTCACCGCGCTGGTCGAGGAGCTCAACGCCCAGCGGGCCGAGGAGCGGATCGGCGAGGAGATCGTCGTCCTGGTCGAGAGTCTCGATGAGGACGGATCCGGGCGCGCCGAGGGCCGCGCCGCGCACCAGGGGCCCGAGGTCGACGGCACGACGTCCCTGACCGAGGGCGACTTCGCCGTCGGCGATCTCGTGCCCGCCGTCGTCGTCGGCACCGACGGCGTCGACCTGGTCGCCCGGCCCACCGGAGCCGCCCGATGACCGACGTCCCCGCCGGCCACCAGCGGGTCAGCAACTGGAACCTGCCCAACGCCCTCACGGTCCTGCGGATCGTGCTGGTGCCGGTCTACGGCTGGTTCCTGCTCGGCCACGACTACGACTCCGTGCTGTGGCGGACCCTGGCCTGGGTGGTCTTCGCCATCGCGATGATCACCGACAAGATCGACGGCGACCTGGCTCGCGCCCGCGGCCTGGTGACCGACTTCGGCAAGATCGCCGACCCGATCGCCGACAAGGCGCTGACCGGGATGGCCTTCATCGGCCTCTCCATCACCGGCGACATCTGGTGGGCGGTCACGATCATCGTGCTGCTCCGCGAGTGGTCGGTCACCCTGCTCCGCCTCAGCGTGGCCAAGGACGTGGTGATCGCGGCCGCGCAGAGCGGCAAGATCAAGACGATGCTCCAGGCGCTCGCCCTGGGCGGCCTCACCCTTCCGGGCAAGCAGCTCGACGGCTGGCTCGACGTCCCCGGCGAGATCCTGTTCTACCTCTCGCAGACCCTCCTCGCGGCTGCGGTGGCGATGACCCTGTGGTCCGGATACGAGTTCTTCCGTGACTACTGGCGCCAGCGGCACCAGGGCACATCCGACTCATCCGCTGCCTAGCGCGGATCGCGGTAAAGATTTCGCCTCAGGTTCTTCTCAGGGGTGGCGTCTGGTCGGGTGAGCGCCCATAGTGTGGAATCCTTCCCCGGTTCGTGCAGTGCCTGCTTTGCCAGTTCGACTCTCATCGTCCCCACCGAAGGGTTCTCACTTCGTGTCCAAGCACGCTCTCGGGCGGCGCGGCCTCACCGGTGTAGTAGCCGGTGCCCTCGTCGCCACACCATTGGTTCTCGGGCTGTCTGCAGCCCCCTCGCAGGCGGCAGTCGCCGGCGATCTGGTCATCAACGAGGTGTTCGGGGGTGGCGGCAATAGTGGCGCTCCCTACAACGCCGACTTCGTAGAGCTCTACAACCCCACCTCTGCGCCGATCTCGCTGACTGGCCGAGGCCTGCAGTACCGCAGTTCGAACGGGGGGAGTGGCGGCGTCGCTGCCCTGAGGGGGTCAGTGCCGGCGGGCAGCACCTACCTCATTCAGGTGTCGGATGCGGGTGCGAACGGCGCGCCCGTCGATGCCGACCTGACCACACAGGCGAAGCTCACTATGTCCGGAACTGCGGGCCAGGTGCTCCTTCTGACATCGACGACCGCCTACGCCGGCCCAGCCGGGGACACCACCGCCGAGGCGTCGGTGATCGACATGGTCGGCTACGGACCGGCCGCGAACACGTTCGAGGGCGCGCCGACCGGTGCGAATCTCAGCAACTCGACTTCCGCCTCGCGTAACGGCAGCCACGCCGACACCAACAACAACGCCGCCGACTTCACCAACGGAGCACCGACGCCGACCAAGTCGACCGGCGGTGGCACGGGAGCCCTCGCTGCCACCAACCCCGGCAACCAGGCCGCGACGGTGGACCAGCCGATCGCGCCGATCACCCTCGCGGCCACCGGCGGCTCGACGCCGTACACCTGGGCCGTCGAAGGCCTCCCGGCCGGTCTGTCCGCGACTCCGGCGGGCGTCATCTCCGGGACGCCGACGGCGACCGGGTCCTCGAACGTCACCGCGACGGTCACCGACTCGGCCTCCGCGAGCGCCTCGACGTCGTTCACGATCACCGTCGCCGCGGCGAACGCCGTGACCCCGATCGCCGACATCCAGGGCACCGGATCGACCACCCCGGTCAACGGCCAGAACGTCACCACCGAGGGTGTCGTGACCGCCGCCTACCCGACCGGCGGGCTCAACGGCTTCTACATCCAGACGCCCGGAGCCGACACCACCCCTGACGCGTCCGACGCCGTGTTCGTCTACGGCGGCACCAGCGGCTTCACGACCTATCCCGCGGTGGGCGACTCGGTCCGCGTCACCGGCCAGGCCGGCGAGTTCAACGGTCAGACCCAGGTCACGGCCAGTCAGTCCGGCGTGAGCCCGGTCGCCGGTCTGGGCGAGGTGGCCCCCAAGGCTCAGATCCCAGGCACGGACTGCGCCCTGCCGGGCGTGGCCTGCCTGGCAGGCGCCGAGCTCGACGAGGCCCGCGAGAAGCACGAGGGCGAGCTGTTCAAGCCCACCGCTCCGTGGACCGCGACCGACGTCTACGACGGCGGCCCGTTCTACCAGGGCACCACCAACTCGACGGCCTTCCGCGGCGAGATCGGCCTCGCCGCCGACAGCGACCTGCCGCTGGTCGCGCCGACCGAGCTGATCGACGCCCAGGACTCCGCGACGATTGCCGAGCGCGTCAAGTACAACAACGCGCACCGGATCATCCTCGACGACGGGTCCAGCTGGACCTACTCGACCACCCAGAACAGCGACAAGCCGTTCCCGTGGTTCACCGCCGAGCACACCGTCCGCGTGGGCGCCGCCGTCACCTTCGACGCGCCGGTCGTCTTCACCGGCCAGTTCGGCACCTGGCGGATCCTTCCCCAGTCGCAGGTCGTGGGCGTGCCCACCGGGAAGATCAGCTTCGAGCAGGACCGCCCGGCGCAGCCCGAGGACGTCGGCGGCGACGTCAAGCTGGCGACCTTCAACGTGCTCAACTACTTCCCGACCACCGGCGAGGAGTTCGTCTCCTCGGGTCAGGGCACCTGCACCTACTACCGCGACCGGGCCGGCAACGCGATCTCCAACAACCGGTGCGAGCCCGAGGGTCCGCGAGGCGCGGCCAACCAGGCGAACCTGGAGCGCCAGCAGGCCAAGATCGTCGAGGCGATCAACACCGCGGACGCCGACGTCGTCTCTCTCGAGGAGCTCGAGAACTCGGTCAAGTTCGGCAAGAACCGTGACTTCGCGATCAACCAGCTCGTCGCCGCCCTCAACGCGGACGCCGGCGCCGGGACCTGGGCGGCGGTGCCGTCCCCGGCCACTCTGCCCCCGGTCGCGCAGCAGGACGTGATCCGCAACGGCTTCATCTACCAGCCCGCCAACGTCGAGCTGGTCGGCGAGTCCGTGGTGCTCAGCAACGAGTCCGACACGGGCGGGGCCTTCGAGGACGCACGCGAGCCGCTCGCCCAGGCCTTCAAGAAGGTCGGCACGCCCGACGCCGACGCCTTCGCGGTGATCGTCAACCACTTCAAGTCCAAGGGCTCCGGCACGCCCGACCCGGATGGTCAGGGCAACTCCAACGACCGCCGGATCCTCCAGGCGCAGAGCCTGGTCTCCTTCGCGAACTCGTTCAAGGCCCAGCGCGAGATCACCCGCGTGTTCCTCGCCGGTGACTTCAACGCCTACTCCAAGGAGGACCCGATCCAGGTCCTCACCGCGGCGGGGTACACCAACCTGGACTCCACCAGCGACCCCGACGAGGAGAGCTACAACTTCGACGGGATGGTCGGCTCGCTCGACCACGTGCTGGCCAACGACGCGGCACTCGCCGACGTGAACGCCGTCGACATCTGGGAGATCAACGGCTACGAGTCGGTCTACTACGAGTACGCCCGGTTCAACAGCAATGTCACGAACCTCTACTCCGCGACGCCGTTCCGGTCCTCCGACCACAGCCCGGAGATCGTCGGCATCAACGTCGGGACGCCGGCTCCGACGACCCGCGACATCCAGATCCTCGGCACCAACGACTTCCACGGCCGGATCGAGAACAACCCGTCCGGTACCGAGGCCGGTGCCGCGGTGCTCGCCGGTGCGGTCAAGCAGTTCCGCGCCCAGAGCCCCGACACCGTGTTCGCCGCGGCCGGCGACCTCGTGGGAGCGACGACGTTCACCTCGTTCATCCAGAACGACAAGCCGACGATCGACGCGCTCAACGAGGCCGGACTCGACGTCTCGGCCGCCGGCAACCACGAGTTCGACCAGGGCTACGACGACCTGATCAACCGGATCATGGCGCCGGAGTCCGCCGACAACCCCGACGGTGGCGCCGAGTGGAAGTACATCAGCGCGAACCTGAAGCTGCGCGACTCCGGTGACCCGGCGCTCGACCCGTCGTTCGTCAAGACCTTCGGCGACGTCGAGGTCGGCTTCGTCGGTGCCGTCACCGAGGAGCTGCCCTCGCTGGTGAGCCCCGCGGGGATCGCCGACATCGAGGTCGAGCCGATCGTCAGCTCGGTCAACGCCGAGGCCGACCGGCTCAAGGCCGAGGGCGTCGACGTGATCGTCCTGCTGGTGCACGAGGGTGCGGCCAGCCCGGCGCTGGCGGACTCCACGAACCCGAACTCGCCGTTCGGGAAGATCGTCAACGGCGTCGACAAGAACGTCGACGCGATCATCTCCGGTCACACGCACCAGGCCTACAACCACTCGATCCCGGTGCCCGAGTGGGTCGCCGAGGGTCGCGCGGTCACCGAGCGGCCGGTCGTCTCCTCGGGCCAGTACGGCAGCAACCTGAACCGGCTCGTCTTCACCGTCGACGAGGCCACCGGCAAGGTCACCGCGAAGACCCAGCAGTTCCTGCCGCTGAAGAGCGGTCAGACGGCGAACTACCCGTCCGACCCGGCCACCGCGCAGATCGTGGCTGACGCCGTCGCGGAGGCCGCGCCGCTCGGCGCGGTCCCGCTCGGCACCATCGCGGGTCCGTTCTCGCGGGCCAAGTTCGGTGACGGTACCCGCGAGAACCGCGGTGGCGAGTCCACGCTCGGCAACCTCGTGGCCGAGGTGCAGCGCTGGGCCACCGAGAAGCCGGAGTCGGGGAGCGCGCAGATCGCGTTGATGAACCCCGGTGGGCTCCGCGCCGACATGGTGGGCAACCCGGGCGACTTCCCGCGGACCCTCACCTACAAGCAGGCCGCCGACGTCCAGCCGTTCGCCAACACCCTGGTGAACATGAGCCTGACCGGCGCCCAGCTGGAGACCGTGCTCGAGCAGCAGTGGCAGCTCACCGCCGCGGGAGTGGTCCCGAGCCGGCCGTTCCTGAAGCTGGGGGTGTCCGAGGGCTTCGAGTACACCTACACCACCTCGGCGCAGCCGACGCCGAACCCCGACGACGGCGACGCGACCTACACCCAGGGCGAGATCACGAGCATGGCGCTCAACGGCGAGCCGATCGTGGACAGCCAGTCCTACTCGGTCACCGTGAACTCGTTCCTGGCCTCCGGCGGCGACAACTTCCGCGAGCTCGCCAAGGGCTCTGGAGCACGTGACACCGGCAAGGTCGACCTGCAGGCGATGGTCGACTACATGGCCGAGTTCGCCGCACCCGGCGGCGACCCGCTGCCGGTCGACTACAGCCAGCGCGCCGTGGGCGTCACCGCCGTCGACAGCCCGGTGACCGCCGGGACGTCGGTCAGCTTCGACCTCACGTCATTGATCATGACCGGCGCGGTCGGCACCGCACCGAACCAGATCCTCGACGTCAAGGACAACGAGGTGACCGTCACCCTCGACGGCGAGCTGCTCGGCGGGTTCCCGGTCGACCAGACGATCACCAACCCGGGCACCGGAAGCGGCGAGGCCGACAAGGCGTCGTCCGACGAGTTCGGCAAGGCGAGCGTGGCGGTCACCATCCCGGCGACGACCACCGACGGCGCCCACGACCTGGTGATCAAGGGCGAGGAGACCGGCACCGAGATCACTGTGCCGATCACGGTCGAGGGCGGCGTACCCGCTCAGGTCGACACCACGACGTCGGTCACCGTCTCGCCGGCCAAGGTGGCGGTGAAGAAGGACAAGTCGACCTTCAAGGTCACCGTCTCCGCGTCGGGCTACATCCCGACCGGGAAGGTCGAGATCGTCCAGGGCGGCAAGGTCGTCGGCAGCGGCACCCTCGCCGCTGACGGCACCGTCTCGATCGCCGCGGGCCCGTGGCAGACCGTCGGCACCCTGCCGGTCACCGTCCGCTACCTCGGCGACGCCAGGGCGAAGGCCTCGGAGACCAGCACCACGGTCACCGTCGTCAAGCAGACGCCGACCATCAAGGCCAAGGCGAAGCCCGCCACGGTCAAGAAGGGCAAGGCCACGACCGTCACGGTGACGCTCAAGGGCGTCAACGCCAAGGTGACGGGCAAGGTCAAGTTCAAGATCGGCAAGAAGACCGTGACCCGGAAGGTCACCAACGGCAAGGCCGTGCTGAAGATCAAGAAGGTCACCAAGAGGACCAAGGTCAAGGTGACCTACCTGGGCGACGCGAACTTCGCCAAGGCCTCCACGAAGGTGATCGTGAAGGTGAAGAGGTAGCACGCCGACGTCAGTCCGGAGCGCCGGAGCGGGTCCACGACCTGCTGCGGCGCTCCGGCGCGTCGCTGGCGACCGCCGAGTCCCTGACCGGCGGTCGGCTCGCGGCGCGCCTGACCGCCGTCCCCGGCGCCTCCGCGACCTACCGCGGCGGCGTCGTGGCCTATGCCAGTGACCTCAAGACCTCGATCCTCGGCGTCCCCGAGGACGTCGTGGCTCGGGTCGGCGTGGTCTCGGCCGAGTGCGCGGTGGCGATGGCTGCCGGCGTCCGCGAGCTGACCGGCGCGACCTATGCGATCGCCACCACCGGCGTGGCCGGTCCGTCCGAGCAGGAGGGGAAGCCTGCCGGGACGGTCTTCGTCGCCGTCCTCGGGCCCGACGGCGGCCCCACCCTGGCCCTCGAGCTCACCGGCGACCGCGAGACCATCGTCGAGCGCACCTGCGACGAGGCCCTCGCCGCCCTGCTGACCCTCCTCGACGCTGACCCGTCCGCTATAGCTGACGGGTCAGCGCAAATGTGACGCTGACCCGTCAGCTATGGCTGACGGGTCAGCGGAGATTTGTCCGCAGGGGAGCCTGGGTTCCCCGCGGAACAAACCGGTCTCCGGTAGCGTTACCGATACGTTTGCCGCAACCGGGCCATGACAGTCGGCCCCGTACTGGACCCGAGGAGGGATCGACGATGGTGCTGTTCCGCCGCCTGCTCGGCGACGTCTTGCGCGAGCGCCGGATGGCCCTCGGGTTGACGCTGCGCGAGGTCTCCGCAGCGGCTCGGGTGAGCCTCGGCTACATCTCGGAGATCGAGCGTGGGCAGAAGGAGGCCTCCTCCGAGCTGCTGGCCTCGCTGTGCGGTGCGCTCGACGCACCCCTCTCGGAGGTGCTGCGTGAGGTGTCCGACGCGGTGGCGGTCGAAGAGGCAGCCGCGGCCGTGGTGACGATCGCCGTCCCGCGGGCCGAGGAGGTCGTGGCCTCCGCGGCCTGACCGGATCCGAGCCCTACGCCTGGGCGCCCGGCTGGCAGCTCGGGCACCAGTACGTCGCGCGCTCACGTCCCGCCGGGCCGGTCATCGCGATCTCGATCGGGGTGCCGCAGCGACGACAGGCCGAGCGGTCTCGGCGGTAGACCCACATCCGCTCGCGCTCACGCAGGTTGCCGGTCGTGGACTGGACCGCGCGCTCCTTGTTGAGGTCGAGGAGCTGGTGTGCGCGACGCATCATCCGGGTCGGATCGGGCACCGACCGCACCGGCGACCTGGGATGGACGCCGGAGAGGAAGCAGAGCTCGGCGACGTACATGTTGCCGAGACCGGCCAGCACACGCTGGTCGAGGAGAGCCTCGGCCAGCGGGCGGTCCGGCTCGGCGAGCAGCCGCACGAGAGCCTGGTCGGGGTCCCAGTCGGGACCGAGCAGGTCGGGGCCGAGGTGTCCGACGACGGAATCCTCCTGAGCGGACGGCAGCAGCTCGACGATGCCGAGGGAGAAGCCGACCGCCGTCGTCCCGTCGACCGAGAGCGCCACCCGCGCCTGGTGGGCCGGGCGCGGCCACCGTCGTCCGTCGGGGACCACGCGCCAGCTGCCCTCCATCTTCAGGTGGGTGTGCAGGGTCTGGGCCGCGCCCCCGTCGCCGGGCCGGATGCGGGTGAGCAGGTGCTTGCCGCGGGAGACGGTCTCGGTGACGGTGGCGCCGGACAGGTCGACGGTGGCAAGCGCCGGCACCCGGAAGTCGGTGCGGGTCAGGACGCGACCCGACAACGCGCGATCGAGCACCCGCGCGGCCCGGTAGACGGTGTCACCCTCGGGCACCGCGCAACCTCAGACCTTGGGGAGTGGCGACGAACCCGGCGGCGTCGAGTGCGGCGCGCAGCGGCGTGGCACCCCCTCCGAGCACGGCCGAACCGTCGGCCTTCTCGACGGTGAGCTTGTCGTGGGCGCCCCGGCGGACGGCGTCGGCGAGCGCCGCGGCCGCCGGCTCGAGCACCTCGGCATCCTCGGACCAGGTGAGCAGGGTGCGGCCGCCGCGCTCGACGTAGAGCGCCAGGACGCCGTCAACCAGGACGACGATCGCGCCGGCCTTGCGTCCGGGGCGATGCCCGGACTCGGTGGCCGGCCAGGGCAGAGCCGCGCCGTAGGGGTTGGCCGGGTCGGTGGCGGCGATCGCGACCGCCGTGGTTTTCTTGGCGCCCCCGGCCTCCGCGCGCGGCGGCTCGCTGAAGGTGCGGAGCCGGTCGATCGCCCCGGCCGTGCCGAACTGCGCTGCGCCGAGCCCGTCGACGAAGTAGCCGCGTCGGCACCGCCCGGACTCCTCGAAGGCCGCCAGCACCTTGTAGACCGCCGCGAAGCCGCCCGGCACGCGCTCGTTGACGACGGCGCCCCGCAGGACGACGCCGTGGCGGTCGAGGAGCCGCTCGGCGGTGGCCTTGGCGCGACGGGTGGCGTCGGGGTCGATCTCGGGAAGCAGGGCCCAGCGGCCGGCGGTCTCGGGCGGTCCGGTGCGCGCGACCCGACCGGGGCGAGGCGCCGGCCGGCGCGCGCGATGAGCCGTGCGCCCCTGACGGGTGAGGGCCCGCAGCGGGGTGAGGGTGTCGTTGCTGACCCGGCCGGCCCAGACGAGCTCCCACAGCGCCGCGCTGATGGCCTCGTCGCTCAACCCGGGGCGGTCGAGACCGGCGCGGACGGCCGAAGCGAGCTGGTGGAAGAACCACGCGCCGCCCCCGGCGAGCGCGGCGAGGGTGGCCTCCTGCAGCTCACCGGCCTCGAACGGCGCGGGCTCGGGCAGGGTGAGCTCGGCCTGGTCGGCCAGGTGCAGGCTCACCCAGCCGTCGTTGCCGGGCAGTGCGCCGTGGCCGGCCCAGATCACCTCGCCGCTGGCGGTGAGCTCGTCGAGGTAGGAGGGCTCGTAGTCGCGCACCCGGGCCGCCAGCACGAGCGGCTCGAGGGCCGAGGCCGGGACCGGACAGCCGGCGAGCTGCTCGATCGCGGTGAGGACGCCGTCGACCCCGCGCAGGCCGCGGCCGGTCGTGACGTGCTGCCAGGCGCCGAGGAAGCGCGCCAGGGCGGCGGGCTCGACCGGCTCCACCTCCTGGCGCAGCCGGGCCAGGGAACGGCGCCGAAGCCGACGCAGCACCTCGGCGTCGCACCACTCCGTGCCGGAGCCGGCGGGCCGGAACTCGCCGTCGAGCACCCGCCCCTGCGCGGCGAGCCGCTCGAGCGTGTGACGCACGACGGCGGTGCCGAGACCCAGGCGCGCGGCGACGTCGTCGAGGGTGAACGGGCCGTGGGTGCGGGCATGACGCGCCACGAGGTCGGCGATCGGGTCGTCGACGGGCTCGGCGAACACCTCCGGGGTCCCGGGAGGCACGGGCACGCCGAGACCGTCGCGCAGGCGGGCGACGTCCTCGACCACGGCCCAGCGCGGGACGCCGGCGATGCGCACCTCGACGACCCGGCGGCTCCGGGTGAGGGTCTCCAGCCACAGGTCGAGGTCGGCGTCCTCGACGCTGCGGGCGACGATCTCGTCGGTGGACTGCGGACCGAGGAGCCGGAGCAGGTCGACGAGCCCCTCGGCGTCGCGGACCCGGCGCTCTGGGGTGAGGCGCTGGAGCTCGGCCTCGACCTCCGCGAGGACGTCGGGGTCGAGGAGCTCACGAAGCTCGGCGCGACCGAGGAGCTCGGCGAGCAGCCCCTGGTCGAGGGCGAGCGCGGCGGCGCGGCGCTCGGCGATGGGGGAGTCGCCCTCGTAGACGAACTGTGCGACGTACCCGAACAGGAGGCTGCGGGCATACGGTGACGGGCTGTTGGTGGCGATGTCGGTGACCTGCACCTCGCGGCGCTCCACCCCACCCATCAGCGCGACCAGGGCGGGCAGGTCGTAGACGTCCTGGAGGCACTCGCGCACGGCCTCCAGCACGATCGGGAACGAGGGGTACTTCGCGGCCACCTCGAGGAGGGCGGCGGCGCGCTGACGCTGCTGCCACAGCGGCGAACGGCGTCCGGGGTCCCGGCGGGGGAGCAGGAGCGCGCGGGCGGCGCACTCGCGGAAGCGGGCCGCGAACAGGGCCGAGCCCCCGACCTCCTGGGTGACGATCTGCTCGATCTCGTCGGGCTCGAAGACGATGAGGTCGCCGCCGGGCGGATCGGCGTCGGAGTCGGGGATCCGGATCACGATGCCGTCGTCGGAGGCCAATGCCTGCCCGTCGACGCCGTAGCGCTCGCGGAGCCGGGCGTTGATCGCCAGTGCCCACGGGGCGTGTACCGGGACGCCGTAGGGCGAGTGGACGACCAGGCGCCAGTCGCCGAGCTCGTCACGGAACCGCTCGACGAGCACCGTGGTGTCGCTGGGGAGTACCCGGGTGGCCTCGATCTGCTCGTGGAGGTAGTCGACGAGGTTGGTGGCGGCCCACTCGTCGAGGCCGCGCTCGCGGGCAGCGCCGATCGCGGCCTCGCGGCTCTGCGCCCCGAGCTCCCGGGTGAACGCACCGATCGCGGCGCCGAGCTCGGCCGGACGGCCGAGGGTGTCGCCCTTCCAGAAGGGCAGCCGACCCGGGATCCCTGGTGCGGGGGTGACGAGCACGCGATCGTGGGTGATGTCCTCGATACGCCAGCTGGTGGCGCCGAGGGCGAAGATGTCGCCCACGCGTGACTCGTAGACCATCTCCTCGTCGAGCTCGCCGACCCGCTTGCCCGGGCCCTCCCCACCGACGAGGAACACGCCGAACAGGCCACGGTCGGGGATCGTGCCGCCACTCGTGACGGCGAGCCGCTGGGCGCCGGGGCGTCCGGTGAGGGTGTTGCCGACGCGATCCCACACGACGCGGGGGCGCAGCTCGGCGAACTCGTCGCTGGGGTAGCGGCCGGCCAGCAGGTCGAGCGTCGCCTCGAACGCGGCGCGGGGGAGCTGGGCGAACGGGGCGCTACGCCGGACCAGGGCGTAGAGCTGGTCGACGTCGAGCGACTCCAATGCCGTGGCGGCGACCACCTGCTGGGCCAGGACGTCGAGCGGGTTGCTGGGGATCCGCAGCGCCTCGATGCCGCCCTCGCGCATCCTGGCCACCGCGACCGCCGTCTGCGCCAGGTCGCCGCGGTGCTTGGGGTACAGGACGCCGCGAGAGGTCTCGCCGACCTGGTGGCCCGCGCGACCGACCCGCTGGAGGGCGCTGGCCACCGAGGGTGGCGACTCGATCTGGACGACGAGATCGACCGCGCCCATGTCGATGCCGAGCTCGAGGCTGCTGGTGGCCACGACCGCGGGGAGCCGTCCCCGCTTGAGGTCGTCCTCGATCAGCGCCCGCTGCTCCTTGCTGACCGAGCCGTGGTGCGCCTTGGCGATGACGGTGCTTGCGCCCTGCGAGGCGCCGGACTGCGCCATGATCTGTGCCGGAGGGATCTGTGCCGGGGGTGCTCCGGCGTCGGGGAGTGCGACCTCCGCACGCTCGGTGGCGATCTCGTTGAGGCGCGCGGTGAGCCGCTCGGCCAGCCGCCGGGAGTTGGCGAACACGATGGTGGAGGTGTGCTGCTCGATGAGGTCGACCACGCTCTCCTCGACGTGGGGCCAGATGCTCGCGTGGGAGTTGTCGTCGGTGTCCTCGTCGTAGTCGCCGGGCTGGGTCATGTCCTCGACCGGGACGACGACGCGCAGGTCCCACTCCTTCTCGGCCGGCGGTGCGACGATCTCGACCGGCGCGCTGCCGCCGAGGAAGCGGGCGACCTCCTCCAGCGGACGGACCGTCGCCGAGAGGCCGATGCGTTGCGCCGGCTTGTCGAGCAGGGCGTCGAGCCGTTCCAGGGACAGCGCGAGATGTGCGCCCCGTTTGCTGCCGGCGACCGCGTGCACCTCGTCGATGATCACCGTCTCGACCCCGCGCAGGGACTCGCGAGCCTGGCTGGTGAGCATGAGGAAGAGTGACTCGGGCGTGGTGATGAGGATGTCGGGTGGTGTCGTGACCAGTTTGCGTCGATCGGCGGCCGAGGTGTCGCCGGAGCGGACGCCGACGGTGACGTCGGGGACCTCGAGCCCGAGCCGGTCGGCGGTGTGCTTGATCCCGGTGAGCGGCGCGCGCAGGTTGCGCTCGACGTCGACCCCGAGCGCCTTGAGCGGGCTGAGGTAGAGCACCCGGGTGCGATGGTTGCGATCGGCGGGAGGCTCGCTGGTGAGCAGCCGGTCCAGCGACCACAAGAACGCGCTCAGGGTCTTGCCGGACCCGGTCGGCGCCACCACCAGCGCGTGTCGTCCGCCCGCGATCGCGGTCCACGCGCCGGCCTGCGCCGCCGTCGGCTCGGCGAAGGCCGCACGGAACCAGGTGCGTGTGGCCTCGCTGAACTCGGCGAGCGGATCGGTGGTCACGGGACCAGTGTGTCCGATGGCACCGACACTCGAGCCGGCCCGAACACAGCCCCCAACACCCGCCCGAGTCCTGGACCGACTTCCAGGACGCCGGTGCGGGCGGCTAGAGTGGTCGCCGTCATGACGTATTGCCTCCTCCTTCGCTGCCGCAGCGAGGTCTGAATCGCCGACCTCCTCGCTGCGGAGGTTCGTGTGCGCCGGCGGCAATCGAGCCAGCCCTAGCAGGAGAAGATCATGACCAGCACCACGCCCAGTGAGCAGAGCACCGACGCGCAGAGCATCGGCGACCAGGCCGGGGCCAACCCGCAGCAGCCCAGCGGGATGCCGTTCCAGCGCTACGAGCCGTTCTTCCCGGTCGACCTCGCCGACCGCACCTGGCCCACCAAGCGGATGTCGAAGGCGCCGCGGTGGTGTGCGGTCGACCTGCGCGACGGCAACCAGGCGCTCATCGACCCGATGTCGCCGGCCCGCAAGTTGACGATGTTCAAGCTGCTCGTCGCGATGGGCTACAAGGAGATCGAGGTCGGCTTCCCCAGCGCCAGCCAGACCGACTTCGACTTCGTCCGCCAGCTGATCGACGAGGACCTGATCCCCGACGACGTCGTCATCCAGGTGCTCACCCAGGCGCGCGAGGAGCTCATCGAGCGCACCTACGAGGCGATCCGCGGCGCCAAGCAGGCGATCGTCCACCTCTACAACTCCACCTCCACCCTCCAGCGGCGCGTGGTGTTCGGGCTCGACCAGGACGGCATCGCCGACATCGCCGTCCAGGGCGCGCGGCTGTGCAAGAAGTACGAGGAGGGCATCCCGGAGACCGAGGTGTTCTACGAGTACAGCCCGGAGTCCTACACCGGCACCGAGCTCGAGTTCGCCGTACGGGTGTGCAACGAGGTGCTCGAGGTCTTCGAGCCCACCGCCGAGAAGCCGGTGATCATCAACCTGCCGGCCACCGTCGAGATGGCCACCCCCAACGTCTACGCCGACTCCATCGAGTGGATGAGCCGTCACCTCAACCACCGCGAGCACGTCGTGCTGTCCCTGCACCCCCACAACGACCGCGGCACCGCCGTGGCCGCGGCCGAGCTCGGCTACCTGGCCGGAGCCGACCGGATCGAGGGCTGCCTGTTCGGCAACGGCGAGCGCACCGGCAACGTGTGCCTGGTCACCCTCGGGCTCAACATGTTCACCCAGGGCATCGACCCCGAGATCGACTTCGCGAGCAATGGCGGCATCGACGAGATCCGCCGCACGGTCGAGTACTGCAACCAGCTGCCCGTGCACGAGCGCCACCCCTACGGCGGCGACCTGGTCTACACCGCCTTCTCCGGCTCGCACCAGGACGCGATCAAGAAGGGCTTCGAGGCCCTCGAGCGCGACGCCGCCGCGGCCGGTCACAGCGTCGACGAGCACGAGTGGCAGGTGCCCTACCTGCCGATCGACCCCAAGGACGTCGGGCGCTCCTACGAGGCCGTGATCCGCGTCAACAGCCAGTCGGGCAAGGGCGGGGTCGCCTACATCCTCAAGACCGAGCACAAGCTCGACCTGCCACGCCGCGCGCAGATCGAGTTCAGCCGCGTCATCCAGCAGCGCACCGACTCCGAGGGCGGCGAGGTGACCCCCGACGAGATCTGGGCGGCCTTCCGCGCCGAGTACCTCGACCGCGAGACGCCGTTGAAGCTGAACTCGGTGCACACCAGCTCCGCGGCCGGCGAGAAGGACGCGCTCACCGTGACCGTCTACGTCAACGGCGAGCGGCGCACCCTCGAGGGCGCCGGCAACGGCCCGATCGCCGCGTTCGTAGCCGCGCTCAACGAGCAGCCCGAGGACTTCGACGTCCGCGTGCTCGACTACCACGAGCACGCCCTCGGCTCCGGCGGCGACGCCATCGCCGCGGCCTACGTCGAGTGCACGATCGGCGACCAGGTCTTCTGGGGCGTCGGCCTCGACGCCAACATCGTCACCGCCTCCCTCAAGGCCGTCACCAGCGCCGTCAACCGCGCCGCCGCCATCTGACGAGGTCGCCTGCCAGGCCGTCGTGGACGATAGTCCCGGCTGTTTGGGCCCCTTCTCGATCGATTCGAGGGCCCAAACGGCCGGGACTATCCCCATCGGAGGTCGGCCCGCGCGTGCGGGCAGGTAGTTGCGGAGCGGTGACGTAGCCTGCGGCCATGCTGGTCTCCGAGCGCATCGGTCAGTTCTTCATCGAGGGCGAGTCGGGTCGCGACCGGGTGGAGTACACCGAGTTCGGCTCCGGTGAGTCGTGGGTGGTGCTGATCCACGGGCAGCTGATGACCCGACGGATGCAGCAGCCGCTGGCCCGGGCTCTGGCCGCGCACGGGCTCCACGTCCTCACCCTCGACCTGCTCGGCCACGGTCGTTCCGACCGGCCCGCCGACCCGCTGGCCTACTCGACCACCGGCTTCGCCGAGCAGGTGGTCGCCCTGCTCGATCACGCCGGCGCCGACCAGGCCGTGATCGGGGGGACGTCGCTCGGCGCGAACGTGTCGCTCGAGGTGGCCGCGATCGCGCCCGAGCGGGTGCGCGGGCTGCTGTTGGAGATGCCGGTGCTCGACAACGCCGTCGAGGCGGGCATCGTCGCGACGGCGCCGCTGATGTTCGCCGCGCGCTACCTACCACTCACGATCACCGCACTGCGCAGGCTGACCCGGCCGGTGCCGCGCGGCCTGGTGCCGTTCTGGACCGGGGTGGCGCTCGACGTGTTCAACCAGCGCGGCGACGCGATGGCGGCCGTCATCCACGGCGTGTTCTTCGGACGGATGGCGCCGCCGTCGAAGCAGCGACGCCGGATCACCGCCCCGGCCCTGGTGATCGGGCACGCCGCGGACCCCGTGCATCCCGCCGCGGACGCCGCGATGCTCGCCAAGGAGCTTCCCAACGGTCGCTTCGTCGGCGCCCACAGCATCGTCGAGTGGCGACTGCGACCCGCCCGACTCGACCGCGAGGCCGTCGAGTTCGCCCAGGAGTGCTGGGAGGAGCCGGTCGCCACCGAGCCTGCTCGGACGCCGCCCGGTGTCGCGGACATGTCGAAGGCCGCCGGGCGCAGACGCGCGCGGCGTACCCGCCCGGCGACCTGAGCTTTGCCAGAATGGACCGGTGCCCGTCTACCGCGACGAGGCGGTCGTCCTGCGCACCCACAAGCTCGGTGAGGCCGACCGCATCATCACCCTGCTGACCCGCCATCACGGCCGGGTACGTGCCGTCGCCAAGGGCGTGCGGCGCACGACGTCGAAGTTCGGCTCCCGGCTCGAGCCGTTCACCCACGTCGACCTCCAGCTGGCCGAGGGGCGCTCCCTCGACATCGTCACCCAGGCCGAGACCCGTTCGCTGTTCCACGCCGGGCTCGGGCACGACTACGAGCGCTACACCGCCGGGACGGCGATGCTCGAGACCGCCGAGCGCCTGGTGACCGAGGAGCGCGAGCCTGCTCTCCAGCAGTTCCTGCTGCTCATCGGCGGCCTGCGCGCGCTCACCATGCCCGAGCGGGGACCGGGCCAGGTGCTCGACTCCTACCTGCTGCGGTCGCTGGCGGTGGCGGGTTACGCGCCGTCGTTCGAGGCCTGCGCGCACTGCGGGCGGGAAGGTCCGCACCGGTGGTTCAACCCGTCGATGGGCGGGGTGCTCTGCACGACGTGCCGAGTGCCCGGTTCGGCCGCGCCGGCCTCGGAGACGCTCCACCTGCTCGGTGCGCTGCTCGCCGGCGACTGGGCCAGCGTCGAGGCCGCCGACCCGCGGCACCTGCGCGAGGCGAGCGGTCTGGTCGCGGCATTCCTGTCCTGGCACCTGGAACGACAGCTGCGCTCCCTGGAGCACGTGGAGCGGTAGCGTCCTCCGCGTGAAGCGCGCCGTCAGACCTCCCACGCCGCACCCCTCGGGGGTCCGTCCGCCGGCGATCCCGCGCGACCTGGTGCCCCAGCACGTGGCGATCATCATGGACGGCAACGGCCGGTGGGCCAAGGAGCGCGGGCTTCCCCGCACCCGCGGCCACGAGATGGGCGAGGCCGCCCTGTTCGACGTCGTCGAGGGAGCCATCGAGGTCGGCGTCAAGGCGATCTCGGCCTACGCCTTCTCCACCGAGAACTGGACCCGCTCGCCGGAGGAGGTGCGCTTCCTCATGGGCTTCAACCGTGACGTCATCCGCCGCCGACGCGACGAGATGCATGCCCTGGGCGTGCGCGTGCGGTGGGCCGGGCGCTCGCCGCGGCTGTGGAAGTCGGTGATCAAGGAGCTCCAGGTCGCCGAGGAGCTGACCCGCGACAACGACGTCCTCACCCTCACCATGTGCGTCAACTACGGCGGACGCGCCGAGCTCGCCGATGCCGCCCGATCGATCGCCCGCGAGGTGGCCGCCGGGCGCCAGAACCCCGACAAGGTCGACGAGCGCACCTTCGCCAAGCACCTCTACGTGCCCGAGCTCCCCGACGCCGACCTGATCTGGCGCACGTCGGGGGAGCAGCGGCTCTCGAACTACCTGCTGTGGCAGGCGGCCTACTCCGAGCTGGTGTTCACCGACATCCTCTGGCCAGACGTCGATCGCCGGGCACTGTGGCGGGCGGTCGAGCTCTACGCCGAGCGCGACCGGCGCTACGGCCGCGCCTGACCTACCCCCAGGTCATTGCCGGATGACCTCGAAGTCGGTGCAGCCGTCGTAGCGGACCTCGCCGGAGATGGTGTCGGAGGCCGGCTCGGTCACGATGGCGAACAGATCGACCGTCAGGTAGTCGCCGGGCTTGTCGATCCACTCGGTCGCCACGAGTGAGAGCTCGCCGCGCTGGTAGGTGCCCTCCATCGCGAAGGAGCCCCGCTCGACGTCGGGATTGGTCTCGGTGGGCCCGAACGTGAAGACCGCGGTCACCGCACCACCGCCGCTGGAGGCGATCTCGAGATCGAGCGCGCTCTCGCCCTGGTTGCAGGTGTAGGTGCCGGTCCACGTGCCGACCAGGGGCGCGGCGTCATCGGTGCCGGCGGATCCGGGGTCGACCGGCTCGGGGGTCACCTCGGTGGTACCGGGCTCCTCGTCGGGGCCGGTGGCGGTCGGGAGCGGACTGCTCGAGCGGGTCGAGTCGTCCCCTGCGGTGTCCTTGTCGTCGTCCCCGTTGAGCGCCACGATCGCGAAGATGCCGCCGCCGACGAGCAGGATCGCCGCGACCACGAGCGTGATGATCAGCGGCGTCCTCGAGGAGCGCTGCGGGCCTTGCGGGCCGTGCGGCCCACCCGGAGGACCGTAGTAGGCCTGCGGCGGTCCCTGCGGTGGGCCTCCTAACGGCGGTCCCTGCGGTGGGCCTTGTGGTGGTCCCTGCGGGGGCCAGTGCGGTGCGCTCTGATCGGTCCACTGCGGCTGGGCCGGTTGCTGGCCGTACGGCGGTTGCTGTGGGGGAGGACCCTGGGGCGGAGTTCCGGGGGGACCGAGCCGGGTGGGCTCGCTCGACGGGTCCGACGGCGTCTGCGACATGGCGGCATCGTTCCACCCAGGGTGCCGAGGTAATCCCCTCGGTCAGTGCTCGTCGTAGTGGGCGCCGTGCGGCGCGTGGCGGTGGCCGTCGTGCACGTAGTCGACGTGGTCGTCGTGCGGCACGGCGACGTGCCCGCAGTCCGGACCGTGCTGGTGGGGATGCTCGTCGCTGACCTCGTGCCCGACCGGCTCGTCGTCGAAGGGGGCCGCGAGTCGTGCCCGGTGACGCAGCCAGGCACCGATCGGCCAGGTGACGACGAAGCCGGCCAGCGAGAGCAGCACGATCGTCGGCCCCGGCGCGACGTTGGCGTGATACGACGCGAACGCCGAGATCACCAGACCGCCGACCGAGGCGAGCGCCCCGAGGACCATCGCCGCGGCCAGTGTGGTGCGGAAGGTGCGCGAGAGCTGCTGCGACGTCGCCACGGGCACCACCATGAGCGCGGAGACCAGCAGCAGGCCGACGGTCCGCATCGCCACGGTGACGCTCACCGCCGCCAGCACCGCCACGAGCACGTTGTAGGCGCGGACCTTGAGGCCGGCCACCCGCGCGAACTCGGGGTCCTGCGCCACCGCGAACAGCTGCGGGGAGAGACCGACGCAGACCAGGATCACCACGGCGGCGAGCACCATCGTGACGATTACGTCCTCGATCGAGATCGTGGTGATCGAGCCGAACAGGTACTGCTGGAGGCGGGCCGCGCTCTGTCCGCCGAGCCCGGTGATCAGGACGCCGCCGGCCAGGCCGCCGTAGAAGAGGAGCGCCAGCGCGACGTCGCCGTTGGTGTGCCCCCGTTCGCGGATGAACTCGATCAGCACCGCGCCGAGTACCGCGACGATCACCGCGGTCCAGGTAGGGGACCATCCGGTGATGAGGCCGAGGGCGACGCCGGTGACCGCGACGTGACCGATGCCGTCACCCATGAGCGCGAGGCGTCGCTGGACCAGGTAGGTCCCGATGGCCGGGGCGGCCAGTCCGGTGAACAGTGCCGCCAACAGGGCACGTTGCATGAACGGGAGGCTGAACAGCTCGGCGGCGCTCACTGTGCGCCACCCTCGAAGGGCGAGCGGACCGACGGCGCATGGTCGGGGACGAGGTCCTCGGGGCCGGGCAGGTGGTGGTGAGCGTGCGCCGCCGCCTCGGCGAGTGGATAGCCGTCGTAGACGATCCGGCCGTCGCGCATCACCACGGACCGATCGATCAGGGGCGCGAGCGGGCCGAGCTCGTGGGCGACCAGGACGATCGTGGCGCCGCGCTCCTTGAGGGCGGCGAGGGTGTCGGCGAGGACCTGCTGCTGGGTCAGGTCGACCCCCGCGGTCGGCTCGTCGAGGAAGAACAGCTCGGGATCGCCGGCGAGGGCACGGGCGATGAGCACCCGCTGCTGCTGCCCCCCGGAGAGGGTGCTGACGCCGTCGCCGGCGCGATCGGTGAGCCCGACGAGCTCGATCGCCTCGTCGACCGCTCGTCGTCCGGCGGCGCCGAGCGGGTGGAGGAGCTTCCGACGGCTCAGCCGCCCGGCGGCGACGACCTCGCGCACCGAGGCGGGGACCCCCGAGGCGGCTCCGGTGCGTTGCGGGACGAACCCGATGCGATACCACTGGTGGAACCTGTCGAACGGCGTGCCGAACAGGCTGAGCTCGCCGCGAGCCAGCGGCCGCAGCCCGGTGAGCGCCCGGATCAGGGTCGACTTGCCGGACCCGTTGGCGCCGAGCAGCGCCAGGAACTGGCCCGCGGGCACGGTGAGGTCGATGCCGCGCAGGACGGGGCGCCCCCCGATCGCGACGGCGCCGTCGACCAGCCGGATCGGGTCTACTGACATCCGTTGGCCTCGCGGAGGGCACTCAGGTTCGCCTGCATCAGGGAAAGATAGTCCTCATCGGCGGTCTCGTCGCTCAGACCCTCGATCGGGTCGAGGACGGCGGTCTTCAGGCCGGTGTCGCGGGCGAGGGCCTCGGTGAGCCGGGGGCTGGCGAGTCGCTCGTTGAACACCGTGGTGAGGCCCTCGTCGCGGATCAGCTGCTGGAGGTCGCCCAGCGCGACGGGGTTGGGTTCGGCGTCGGGGGTGAGGCCGGCGACGGGAGCCACCTCGATACCGTACTTGCCGAGGTAACCGAAGGCGTCGTGCGAGACGACGATGATGTGGCGCTCGCACGACGACAGTCCGTCGGCGTAGTCGACGTCGAGCGCCTCGAGGTCGGTACGCAGGTCGTCGGCATTGGCGGCGTAGTCGTCGGCGTGATCGGGGTCGATCTCGGCGAGGGCGTCGGCGACGGCGTCGCCCAGCGTGGCCATCCGGATCGGGTCGAGCCAGAAGTGCGGGTCGAGCTCGCCGCCGTGGTCGTGTCCGTCGCCCTCGTGATGGGCGTCCTCGCTCTCTCCCTCGTGGCTGTGCTCGTCGTGCTCGTCGTCGTGGTCGTGTCCGTGCTCGTGTCCGTGCTCGTCGGCGTGCTCTCCGGTGAACGGCTCGAGACCCACGATCTCCGCGGCGTCGAGGGTCTCGCCGGTGGCGTTCTGCTCGATCGCGTCGTCGATGGCCGGCTGGAAGCCGTGCTCGTAGACGACCAGCGAGGCCTGCGCGATGCGGGCGGTCTCCTCGACGGTGGGCTCGAGGTCGTGGGACTCCTTGCCGGGAGGCGTGAGCAGGTCGACCTCGGCGTGGCCGCCGGCGACCCGGTCGGCGACGTACTGCAGCGGGTAGAACGCCGTGGCGACCTGCGGCTCGCCGTCACCGGTGGGGGAGTCGTCGAAGGCTGTGCAGCCGCTCACCGCCAGGGCCAAGGCGACGGTGGACAGGCCGAGCATCGAGCGCATCTTCATGAGAACGATTCTCAGTTGTAATGAGAATCGTTGTCAACTCGTCAGGGTCGAGCTGCCGTGCCGCCGGAGGTTGAGCAAGCGAGCGCCAGCGAGCGCCGACGAAACCCCGGCGACCGTCCTTGCCAGCGTTTCCGAGGAGGCGTGCGGGGTTTCGTCGGCGCCGGCGAGTTGGTTCCACACTCGCCGGCCTGCTCAACCTCCGGATGGCGTTGGCTGCGGGTCCTACCAGTGCACGCCCTTGAACAGCTTGGCGAGCATGACCTGCTCGGATTCGCGGGTGCCGCTCTCGGCGGCCTTGCCCTTGGCGGCGGCGGAGTCGGGGAAGACGTGGTAGGCCATGTTGAGCAGTCGGAAGGACAGCTTCGGGGCCACGGTGTGGGCGACCGCGCCGACGTTGCCGAGGAGGGTGTTGATCTCGTGCGGGCGCTCGACCATCGCCTCGATGACGGTGTCGGCCGCCTGGGCCGGAGAGATGGTGGGGAACTTGTCGTAGAGCTTGGTCGGCGCGATCATCGGCGTCCGCACCAACGGCATGTGGATGCTGGTGAAGGTGATGCCGCTGTCGACGACCTCCGAGGACACCACGTTGCTCCAGGCGTCCAGGGCCGCCTTGGAGGCCACATAGGCGGAGAACCGGGGCGGACTGGTCTGGACGCCGATGGAGGAGACGTTGACGATGTGGCCGCTCCGCTGGGCCTGCATGGCGGGCAGGAGGCCCATCACGAGCCGGATCGCACCGAAGTAGTTGAGCTGCATGGTGCGCTCGAAGTCGTGGAACCGGTCGGTGCTCAGTCGCAGCGAGCGCCGGATGGAGCGTCCGGCGTTGTTGACCACGAAGTCGACCGAGGGCAGTTCGGCGACCAGCTGCTCGCACAGGCGGTCGATCGCGTCGAGATCGGAGAGGTCGCAGGGGAACACGTGGGCCGTGCCGCCGCGCATCTCGATGGTCGCCTTGGTCTCGTCGAGCTTGTCCTTGCCGCGCGCGACCAGGACCGGGATGCCGCCGGCCTGGGCGACCTTGAGGGCGGTCACCTGGCCGATGCCGGAGGATGCGCCGGTGATGACGACGTGCTTGCCCTCGAGGGCTGAGCGGATCTTCGCGTCGCGGCCGGTCGACTCGTCGAGGTGCTCCTCCCAGTAGCCCCACAGGGTGCGTGCGTAGCTCTCGAGGTCGGGCACGGCGATGCCGGATCCGGCCAGCGCCTGCTCGGTGGCCGTGGAGTCGAACTCGGCACTGAACCCGGTGTGTGCGAGCACCTCGGCGGGGATCCCGAGCCGGCCGACGGTCTGGTCGAGGGCGGCCTGGACGGCGCCATTGCGCAGCGCCCCGGTGAGCGCACCGCCGAGCGCGCCGGTCACGCCGTTCGCGATCTCGTGGACCAGCGGCACCCGCGGCAGCGGCACCGGCGTCGCCAGCTGCGGCGCGCCGGCCGCCTTGCAGAACAGGTTGATGAGCTCGGAGGTCGGCTGCGGCTCGGGGTTGACCAGGTGGAAGGCCTCGCCGTCGTGACCGGGCAGGTGGGCCAGATGGTCCATCGCCTTGGCGACGTAGTCGACCGGGACGACGTTCGTGGCGCCGAGAGCCTCGGCGAAGGGCAGCCACGACGGGAGCCACGCGGGCAGCCGCTCCCGGACGGCCTTCATCGCGGGGAAGAAGTAGTAGGGGCCGTCGACTTTGTCCATCGCCCCGGTCTCGGAGTGGCCCACGACGACGGCGGGCCGGTAGACGCGCCAGGCCATGCCGGCCGCCGGGCACTCCTCGCGCACGATGCGCTCGGACTCGAACTTGGTGCGGTGGTACGGCGAGGGGAGTGACTGCCCCTCGTCGAACATGGTCTCGTCGAAGGCGCCGCGATAGTCGCCGGCCGCGGCCACCGACGACACCTGGTGGAAGGTCCCTGTGTCGAGAGCCACTGCCAGGTCGACGGCGTTCTGGGTGCCGCCGACGTTGAGCACCTCGTTGGTCTCGTCGTCGGCGGTCATGTCGTAGATCGCGGCGACGTGGAAGAAGTGGTCGATGGTCCCGGCGTGCTCGGCGATCCACTCCGGGTCGACGCCGAGGCGCTCCTGCGCGAGATCTCCGACCACGGGCACCACGCGGTCCGAGCCCCAGCGCCGGATCAGCGTCTCGAGCCGGCCGAGGGAGCCCTCGCGACACAGCACGAAGATCTCACCATCGCGGTTGTCGATCAGCTCCTGGACAAGGTGACGACCGATGAATCCCGTTGCCCCGGTCACGAAGTACGCCATGGGCGGAGCGTACTTGGTGGGACGCCGTCAGGACGGGTCCACGAGGGGCCTGCTACTGGTCGCCGCCACCGAACATGATCTCGTCCCAGCTCGGCACCGAGGCGCGACCGCGCTTCTTCTGCACCGGACGACGAGCGGGAGGCTCCTCGGCGGGCTCGGCGGGTGCTTCCTCCGGGGTGTGCTCGGCCGCTGCGACCTCGGCGGTCTGGTCGGTGACGTCCTGGTCGCTGTCGCTGTCGCTGTCGGCCTGGGCGGCCTCGGCCGGCTCCTCGTCGGGCTCGTCGAGGAAGGCCTCGAGCGGGGTGTCGGAGACCAGCTCGATGGCGTCGTCGCCCAGCGGGAGCTCCTGGTCGTCGGGGGCCACCGTGGTGAGGCGGCGCGCACGCACCGGCTGGAGGTCGTCGCGGGCGGGGGCCGGCGTGGCGACGTTCTCCCCGACCAGCCAGCGGGCGTCCTCGTCGTCGAGGATGACGTAGTTGCCGCGCATGTCGAAGGTGAAGTGGGCGGTGCCCGTGCGGACCGGAAGGGCGATCCCGGCGACCAGGGTCCAGCGGCCGTCCTCACGCCGCCAGGCGTCCCACTCGATGACCTCGGGGTCGATGTTGAGCGCCTGGAGGTGGGACTCGGCCGCCTCTCCGAGGGTCCGGGCCGGGCCGCTGCCGTCGCCGGAGCGGCGGCGCAGGCTCGACCGCTGGGCCCGCTCGGCCACGTGCTGCCGCTCCGCGAGCACCGGGGCGACGAAGGGCATGATCTTCTCGACGCTGGTCTGCGCGGCCTCCGCGACGGCTTCGGCTGTCTCTCCGGCCCGGATCCGGGTCTGGATGTCGCGGGGGCGCAGGGCGCTGTCCATCGTGGTCTCCATCTGGCCGGCTCGGGGGTGACCGGGTGTGGGGCTGGGGGCGGGCGGCAGCCGGAGTGCGGCGCGCAGGCCGGGCGTGACCGCGAGGGTGAACGTCGAACCGTCGTCGGCGGTGAGCAGCAGCTGCGCGTGATCGCTGCTGACGCCGGCAAGGGTGAGCGGCACCTCTCGCGGCGCACGCGAGGGGACCGGCGCCGGGTCGGCACCCGGGGCCGTTGCGTCGTACTCGTGCCCGGCAGTCGTCATGGTCCACCGAGCCTACGTCAGTCGGGGGCGCCAGTCGGTGCGGCGCGCCCGACCTCCACACCGACTCTCCAATAGGCTCGTCCGGTGTCCGGCACCCTCGTCGCGTTCGACCTCGTGGGCATCTTCGTGTTCGCGATCTCCGGTGCCCTGGTGGGCGTGCGCAAGGACCTCGACGTGTTCGGGATCCTGGTGCTCGCCGGCACCACCGGACTGGGCGGCGGATTCCTCCGTGACGTGCTGATCGGTGCCACGCCGCCGGCCGCGCTCGCCGACTGGCGCTACCTGCTGGTGCCGATCGCCGCGGGACTGCTGACCTTCGTGTGGCACGACGCGTTGGGCCGGGTCGAGCGGCAGGTCACGGTCTTCGACGCCTTCGGGCTCTCCCTCTTCTGCGTCACCGGTGCCCTGAAGGCGCTGGACTACGGCCTCGGGCCGATCCCGGCGGCGCTGATGGGGATGGTCACCGGGATCGGCGGCGGCATGCTCCGCGACGTGCTCGCCGGGCGGGTGCCGGCCATCTTCCGCAGCGAGCTCTACGCGACGCCGGCCCTGGCGGGGGCCGCGGTGGCGGTCGTCGGCGAGCGACTCGGCCTGGCGGCCCTGGTGGTCGCCCTGGCCGGCGCCGCGGTGTGCCTGGTGTGGCGCCTGCTGGCGATCTGGCGGGACTGGCGCGCTCCGTTGCCGTCCGGTCCCGCCAGCGTCTGACCCGCGCGCCGCGCTACTCGTCGGTGCTGCCCTGACCGGGCAGCAGGAATCCGGCGTCCGGCTCGCCCGGCGGGAGCTGCGGATCGGCGGCCTGCAGGCACGCTCCGGCGCCGATCGTGCACTGCAGGATCGCCGTCGGCTCGTCCGGGCCCTCGGAGCCGAAGACCAGCACGGTGTCGTCATCGATCCAGTCGTAGCCCCCGCCGGCAAGGTTCGGCCCGCCGACCGTCACCTGGCTGCCGGTGGTCGTGTCGAGCACGAAGGCGGACTCGGCGGGTGAGGACAGGTAGCGCCCGTCAGGTGACAGGATCGGAAGGTCGCCGACGATCGCCAGAGGCGTCGCGTCGGCACGCGTGGTGCCGATGAGGGCGCGCTCGTCCTCGCCGCTGAAGATCACCTTCCCGGCGCCGACGGTGTAGATGTCGTAGCCGTTCACCGCGTCGGGATCGACGACGCGCGTGGCGCCGGTGGTGACGTCGACCGCCACCGCGCCGCGCGTGTCGCGCCAGTAGGCGGTGGAGCCGTCGAGCGCGTAGAGGAAGGCGGGGTCGTCCTCGTCGGCGAGCAGGCCCATGCCGGGTGTCGTGTGGCTGTCGTCGCGGGTGATCTGGCCGGTGCGCTGGTCGAGCACCACGAACGCAGGCTTGGTGCCGCTGGAGTCGACCCAGCCGGCCAGGTCGCCGTCGGGGTCGGAGACCAGGCGCAGGCGATCGGCGTTGGTCTGGCCCACGAGGTCGACGCCGTCGGCGTCGACGGCGTACACGGCACCGGTGGCGTCGGCGAAGACGTAGCCGACGGCGGTCCGGACGAAGTAGTCGATGGTACGACCGGTCTCGATCTGGGCATCCGGCGTGTAGAGCGCCGAGCTGATCGCCCAGGTGGGGACCGCGGTGTCGAGCGGGGACGCCGGCGCGACCTCGGGCGGGTTCGTGGCCACCGCGAGGCCGGTGGTGTCGTCGGGAGCGACCGCGGCGATGACGAGTCCGGCGACGACCGCCGAGGCGGCCACGCCCGCCGCGACCCCTGAAGCCAGGGCGACGGTGCGCCGCCGCGCTCGCCGGTCGCCGGCACGGACGATCGCGTCGAGGTCGGGAACGGCGAAGGTCGGGGTGTCGGCCTGCTCGCGCAGGAGGGTGCTCAGCTTCTCGGTCATGATCGGGCCGCCTCGTTGTCATTGTGGTCGATGTGGCAGGTGGCGTGGGTTCGTCCGGTGGCAGGGGCCGGCGGGGGTGCGGGGTCCCGCTCGGTGGTGAGCCCGGAGGTGAGCCCGCCGGTGAGCCCGGTGGCAAGCACGGCGTCGAGCTCGGTGTCGAGCTGGTCACGCAGCAGGACGCGGAGCTTGGCGATCCCCGCCGACACCTGGCTCTTGACGGTGCCGACCGCGCAGCCCATGGCCTCCGCGGTCTGCGGTTCGGTGAGGTCTTCGTAGTAGCGCAGCACGATCGCGGTGCGCTGCCGGACGGGCAGGGTCTGCAATGCCGTCCAGAGGGTCTCCCGCTCGCTCACCGGTCCGGCGTGGTCGCCCAGCGAGCCTTCGGGAAGGACCGCCGCGGTGCGCTCGTGCGACCACGACTTGCGCCGGAACCACGAGATCGCGGTCGTGGTGATCGCCTTGCGGGTGTAGGCCTCGGCGTTGGCCGGATCACGCAGTCGGGGCCAGGCGACGTAGGTCTTGGTGAGGGCCTCCTGCACGAGGTCCTGGGCCAGACCGACGTCGCCGACCATCAGGTAGGCCGCCCGGTGGAGTGCTGCGGACCTCGCCGTGGCGAACTCCACGAACTCGGCCCGGCTGTCGCGTGGTCGTCTCATGCCCATCCAGACGCAGTGTGCCCGCAGGATGGTTCGGCGGCTACGCCTTCTCGTCGAGTCGGGCCGTCGTGGCGAGCGGATCGGTGGTGCGGGTCCGCCCAGGCGTCCGGGTGGCGAGCGCCGCGACGAGGGCGATCGCGCCTCCTGCGGCCGAGACGAGGTAGGCCGGGGAGGCCCCGGCGTGATCGACGACGGCGCCGGCGATCGCCGCTCCCGGCGCCACGCCGAACACGATGCCGGTCTGCACGAACGCCATCCCCTCGGTGAGCCGGGACGGCGGCACCGACCGTTCGGTGAGCGACATCGCCGCGATCAGCGTCGGTGCGATGGCGAACCCGGCGACGAACAGGACCGCACCCATGATCACGATCGAGTGGATCAGGGCGAGCGGGAGCATCGCGGCGGCCATCCCGGCGGCACCGACCCGCATCCGGAACAGCAGGCTGCGCCGCCACGACACCATGCCGGTGAGGAAGCCGGCGATCAGGCTTCCCGCCGCCCACAGCGCGAGGAGGACGCCGGCGTAGGCCTTGGACGAGTGCTCCTCGGCGAAGGCGACTGTGGTCACCTCGGCCGATCCGAACAGGCTGCCCAGGGCCAGGGCCACCACCGTCAGCGAGAGGACCGTGCCCCAGGGCATCGGTGGGCGCTCGGACCGATGCTCGGTGCGCGGATGGGCCGGCGGCTCGGTGGCCCGTTGGGACGCGAAGGCGTAGGTGCCGCCCACTCCGGCCACCAGCGCCGTCCCGAGGCCCACGGCCGGGTCGATCGCCGTCGCCAGCATCGTCACCAGGATCGGCCCGGTCATGAAGACGGCCTCGTCGGCGACCGCCTCCAGCGCGAAGGCCGTCTGCCGCTCGGTCTCGCTCTCCAACGTGTAGGCCCACCGCGCCCGGACGCACGCACCGACCGAGGGCAGGCTCGCCCCCGCGATCGCGGCCAGCACGAACGTCGTCGCGATCGGCCAGTCCGCCTCGACCGACCAGATGGTCAGCGCGAGCGCGACGCCCCACAGGCTGACGACGAGCGGGAGGACGCGCGACTGGCCGAACCGGTCGATCAGCCGACCTTGCGGAACCGCACAGCAGGCCTGTGCGATCAGTCCTGCCGCGGAGACCGCACCGGCCAGGCCGTAGGAGCCGGAGGCGCCCTCGACCAGCAGCACGGTGCCCAGCCCGACCATCGAGATCGGGAGTCGACCGACCAGCCCGGCCGCGGAGAACCGGGCCGTGCCGGGCCGGCTCAGGATGCGGCGGTAGGTGTCGAGCATGGCAGCGTCATCGTCGTCCCTACGATGGCGAGGTGACCAATCCTGAACCGTCCGACGTCAGCCCCTACGACGCCCTGCTGCTGGTGTCCTTCGGCGGCCCGGAGGGTCCCGACGACGTCGTGCCATTCCTCGAGAACGTCACCCGCGGTCGAGGCATCCCGCGCGAGCGTCTGGAGGAGGTCGGCGAGCACTACTTCCTCTTCGGCGGCCGCTCGCCGATCAACGACCAGAACCGAGCCCTGCTGACGGCGATCCGGGCCGACCTCGACGCCCACGGCATCGATCTGCCGGTCTACTGGGGCAACCGGAACTGGGACCCCTACCTCACCGACACGCTCGCGCAGATGGCCGCCGACGGCGTGGGCCGCGCGGCCTGCTTCCTCACCAGCGCCTACTCGTCGTGGTCGAGCTGCCGCCAGTACCGAGAGAACCTCTTCGACGCCGTCGACGCGCTCCCGGACGGCGCCGGCGCCCCGCGGCTGGACAAGCTGCGGCACTACTTCAACCACCCCGGCTTCGTGGCGCCCGTCGTGGAGTCGACCCTGGAGGCGCTCGCCGGCCTTCCCGACGGCGCCCGCGTCGTGTTCGTCACCCACTCGATCCCGCTCTCCATGAACGACGCGAGCGGACCGCCCGACGCCGGTGGCGGGGCCTACGTGGCCCAGCACCGGGACCTGGCGCAGGTCGTCGTCGACGCGGTGGCCGAGCAGACCGGCGTCCGCGTCGAGCACGACCTGGTCTTCTGCTCGCGCTCGGGTGCGCCGCACATCCCCTGGCTCGAGCCCGACGTCAACGACCATCTGGAGGAGCTCGCCGGCGCGGGCTGCCCCGGTGTCGCGCTGGTCCCGATCGGCTTCGTCTCCGACCACATGGAGGTCGTCTACGACCTCGACACCGAGGCGAAGGCCACCGCCGAACGCCTCGGGTTGCCGTTCCGACGGGTCGCGACGCCCGGCACCGACCCGCGCTTCGTCGCGATGATCCGCGACCTGCTCCTCGAACGGGCCGCCGCCGAGCGGGCCGGTGGCGGCGAGGTCGCCCGCGCCGTCGTGGGGGAGCTCGGACCCGGCTGGGACCGCTGTGCGGTCGGGTGCTGCGCCAACCCGCGCGACGACAAGCCGACGCTGACGGGGGTGGGGGAGTGAGCACCGAGCGCAGCGCCCTGGTCGGCGAGCTGGCCGGGCTCGCCCTCGACGTCGCCCGCGAGGCCGCCGTGCTGATCCGTGAGCACGCCGCCGCCGGGGTGTCGGTGGCGGCCACCAAGTCCAGCGACATCGACATCGTGACCGCCGCCGACCGCGCGACCGAGGCCCTGATCCGCGAGCGGCTCATCGCCCGTCGTCCCGACGACGCGATCCTGGGCGAGGAGGGCGACGACCGTCCGGGCACCTCCGGCGTGCGGTGGATCGTCGATCCGATCGACGGCACCGTGAACTTCCTCTACGGCCTCCCGCAGTACGCCGTCTCCATCGCCGCCGAGCTCGACGGCGAGGTGGTCGCCGGCGTGGTGATCGACGTCGGCAAGGGCGAGGCGGGCGTCGAGTACGTCGCGCGCCCGGGCGAGGACGGCGCGACCCTCGCGCTCCGAGACGGTGTGCCGATCTCGGTGCGAGATCCTGCGCCGGTCGAGCAGCGCCTGATCGGCACCGGATTCTCCTACCTCGCCGAGCTCCGCGCCGTCCAGGCCACGGCGCTGGCCCGGCTGCTGCCCCAGGTGCGTGACATCCGGCGTCTCGGATCCTGCGCGCTCGACCTGTGCCATGTCGCCGAGGGCAGCCTCGACGGCTACTTCGAGGAGGCCGTCAACCTGTGGGACCACGCGGCGGGCGCCCTCATCGCCCGGGCCGCGGGAGCCACCACCACGCTCGTGCCCGGAGCCGGTGGCCACGACCTCCTGGTGTGCGCCCCCTCACACGGTTTCGACGAGCTGTGCGACCTCACCCGAAAGGCCGGTTTTTGGGCGGAATAGCCCGGCTTCCGGTCACGTTCCGGCTACGTCCTCGTACCGGTGTTTCCACTTTTGGACAGATGGTGCATTATCTGCCGCGCTGGTGGGGGCACCTGCCCGCAAGGGCGACATGACGTGAGAGGGGAGTGAGCGACGCGATGGCGACCGACTACGACGCACCGCGCAAGAACGAGGAAGACCAGTCCGAGGAGAGCATCGAGGAGCTGAAGGCGCGGCGCCACGACAAGAACTCGGGCAAGGTCGACGAGGACGAGACCGAGGCCGCCGAATCCTTCGAGCTGCCCGGTGCCGACCTCTCACACGAGGAGCTGGCCGTCGAGGTCAAGCCGAAGCAGGACGACGAGTTCACCTGCATGAGCTGCTTCCTCGTGCACCACCGCAGCCAGCTGGCCGACGAGAAGAAGATGATCTGCCGCGACTGCGCCTGACCCGTACGGGTCAGGACCTCAGAGACGACGAACGACGACCGGGCAGGTCGCGCAGAAACCGCGCGATCAGACCCGGTCGTTGTCGCGTTGGAGGCTCGCAGGCAGGTGCCCGGTCGAACGGGCGTAGTAGGAGGCGGCCCGACGCTGGGCCAGCATCCGCGCCAGGCCGACGAACGCGCCGCTGACGATCGCCCACGCCACCGCCTCGCGCAGGTCGACGTCGGGGTCGGCGGGGTTCTCCGGCGGCTGCTTGCGGGTGGCTGCCTTCCAGGAGGTGTTGATCGCCTTCTTCGCGACGGTCGCCGCACCGAGAGCGGCGATCAGCGAGAACGCCGACCAGACCTTGGTGTCGCTTGCGCCTTTGTCTTTCTTGGCCATGGGCTCGACCCTACTGGACCCGCTCAGGCCTTCAGCAGTCCCTCGACTGCGGACGCGAGAGCATCCGGGTGCCGGGTCGAGACCAGCCAGTACGGCGCCGGGTCGGCGCGATCGGTGATCTCGATCTTGACCGCCCGCGACAGGTACGGCCGGAGCACCAGGTAGGCCCGGGCGTCGGCCTCGGGACCGGCGGTGCGGCGGGTCTGCTCGGCGTCGAGGGCGACCGCCGAGCCGAGGTGCCGGGCCTCGATGTGGGCCCGCCCGACCCGGAGCTCGCCCTCACCGACGTCGATCACCGGCGAGCCGAACGCACGAAGGGCGAGGGCCATCAGGGCCAGCATCGCGGCGGTCACGCCGAAGGCGACCGCGGCCGGGACCGCGACCACCAGCGCCAGCCAGATCGTGGCGAGGAACATCGTCCCCTGCACCCACCAGCGCAGCGGCACGTACAACCGCTCGCGGTAGCGGGGCGGTCCGGGCACGGAGTCCACGGGGAGAAGGGTCGCACCCGGGTCCGTGTCCACGTCCCACAGGGTAGTTGGCCACTCCCGGCCCGCCGCAGGTCACCCGTGCGATACCCGCGCCCAGGCGGTTCGGGGCGCTACTAGAGTCCTCCCGTGTCCGACCTCGAGATCCAGGTGGTCCGTCTCGACCCCGACCTGCCGCCGCCCTCCTATGCGCACCCGGGGGACGCCGGCGCCGACCTGCGGGCCGCGGCCGACGTCGTCCTCGCACCGGGCGAGCGGGCACTGGTGCCGACCGGTCTCGCGATCGCGCTCCCGGACGGGTTCGTCGGGCTCATCCATCCGCGCTCGGGCCTGGCGGCCCGGCATGGGCTCTCCATCGTCAACGCGCCCGGCACCGTCGACGCCGGCTACCGCGGAGAGATCAAGGTGCTCCTGGTCAACCTCGATCCGCACGAGCCGATCCGGCTCTCCCGCGGCGACCGGATCGCCCAGCTCGTCGTCCAGCGGGTCGAGCGGGCGGCGTTCGTCGAGGTCGACTCCCTCCCGGACAGCGCGCGTGGCGCGGGGGGATACGGTTCTACCGGTGGCTTCGGCGCGCAGCCGGCCACCGACTGACCGGTCGATGGACCGGTCGCCCCTGAAGCTGATCCGAGGAGTGACGACGTGAAGTTCCGCCGCAAGTCCGAGCCGGAGGCCGCCGCCGAGGCCGCAGAGGACGAGCCGGCCACGTCAGCCGCGGTCGAGGGGCCCCACGACGCCGACGACCTGCCCGACGACGGGATCGAGCGGGTCGACCTCGGCTCGCTCCTGATCCCCGCCGCCGAGGGCCGAGAGCTGCGTCTCCAGGTCGACGAGGCCAGCGGCCAGGTCCGCTCGGTGATGCTCGCCGGGCCCGACGGCGGCGTCGAGATCCGTGCGTTCGCCGCGCCACGCAACGGCGACCTGTGGGACGACGTCAGGCCGCAGATCGCGGCCGACATGGCCCAGCGCGGCGGCACCGCCACCGAGCGGGAGGGCCGGTTCGGTCCCGAGCTCATCTGCGAGATCCAGATCAAGCGGCCCGAGGGCACCGTCGTGCAGAACTCCCGCATCATCGGGATCAACGGTGGTCGCTGGATGCTGCGCGCCACGTTCCTCGGGCGCCCGGCCCGCGACGTCGACTCCTCCAGCGACTGGGAGGACCTGCTCACCCAGGTCGGCGTGCGGCGCGGCACCGGCCCGATGATGTCGGGGGAGATCCTGCCGATCACGCTGCCCGAGAACGCCCGCCCGGTGACGCCGCCCGGCGGCACCCGTCCGCCAGCCTGAGCCCGGAGGACCCGATGGGCGAGAAGGGCCGGCTGCGGCGCACCCTCAGCAGGTGGGCCAACTCCGAGGAGGACTATGCCCGCGACATGCGCGCCACCTACGTCAAGAGCGGCCACGTCGCCATCGCGGAGGCGCCGGACCGTGAGCCCGTGGAGTTGCGCGGCACGGTCCGCAGCCTGCTGATGCGACCCCGCGGCGGGGTGCCCGCCCTGGAGGCCGAGCTCTACGACGGCTCGGGGGTCGTCACCATCGTGTGGCTCGGACGTCGCCGCATCGCCGGCATCGATCCGGGCCGGTCGCTGAAGGTGCGCGGCCGCATCGGCGTCCACGACGGCGTCCGGACGATGTACAACCCGCGCTATGAGCTGATGGCGTGAACGAGCCCGAGAGGCTCGGCCGGTCCGCCGACCCGGCCGAGGCATCCTCCGAGGAGGACACGACCCGACCCGCCCCCACCGTCGCCACCGTCGAGGCGATGGTGCGTCAGCAGATGTCACGAGCACTCGGCGGCCGCCGCGGGATGATCGAGGCCGCCGTTCCCGGCCTGCTGTTCACCGCGGTCTGGCTGCCGACCAAGGACCTCCGCCTCGCGCTCATCCTCAGCCTGGCCTCCGCCGGCATCGCGCTGCTGGTGCGGCTGCTGCAGCGCAGCACGGTCCAGTTCGTGCTGAACGCCGTGTTCTCGATCGGCATCGGCTGGGTGTTCGTCCGGATCGCGGCGAGCAGCGGCGGATCGGAGTCCGACCAGGCGCTGGCCTTCTTCCTTCCCGGCATCCTCTACAGCCTCGCCTACACCGTCCTGCTGTTCGGCTCGGTGGCCGTGCGCTGGCCCATGGTCGGGTTCATGCTCGGCAGTGTCACCGGTGACCCGACCGCGTGGCATGCCGATCGGCAGGTGGTGCGACTGTGCTCGCGCCTGACCCTGCTGCTCGGCGCTCCCGGCGCGATCGGAGTCCTCCTCCAAGGACCGGTGTGGCTGCTCGGCTGGCGCGAGGTGATCGCCGTCGACACCGCGGTCGCGATCATCGCCGGCCTGCGCTACGGGCTCGGCTGGCCGCTGCGCATCGCCTCGTGGTCGGCGATGATCTGGCTGCTGGCCCGGAACGCGACGCCGCTGGAGAGCGCTCCTGCCGAGGCTGCCGGGCCCGCCGAGCAGTAGCCCAGGCTCAGCCTGGCTCAGCCTGGACCCACGCTCAGGCCTTCGCGGGGCGCTCGGGGTGCGAGCGCGGCGCCAGGAGTCGCTCGAGCTCGTCCTCGCCCTCGGCGGGCACCACGAAGAGCAGCTCGTCACCGGCCTCCACCGGCTGCTCGACGTCGGGAAGGTAGACCTGGCCGTCGCGCAGGATCGTGACCAGCGCACAGTTCTCGGGGAAGGGGATCAGCCCCGCGGCGGTGCCGACGTAGGGCGAGTCGGTGGGCAGGGTCATCTCCACGAGGTTGGCGTTGCCCTGGCGGAAGGTGAACAACCGCACCAGGTCGCCGACGGTGACGGCCTCCTCGACCAGCGCCGACATGATCCGCGGCGTCGAGACGTTGACGTCGACGCCCCACGCCTCGGTGAACAGCCACTCGTTGTTGGGGTGGTTGACCCGCGCGACCGTGCGCGGCACACCGAACTCGGTCTTGGCCAGCAGGGAGGTGACCAGGTTGACCTTGTCGTCGCCGGTGGCGGCGATCACAACGTCGCACTTGTCGAGGCGGGCCTCCTCGAGCGAGGACATCTCGCAGGAGTCGGCGAGCAGCCACTCGGCGTCGGGGACCCGCTCGGGCAGCACGGAGCTCGGGTTCTTGTCGATGAGCAGCACCTCGTGGCCGTTGAGGATGAGCTCCTGGGCGATCGAGCGCCCCACGGCGCCGGCGCCGGCGATGGCGACTCTCACTGGTGGACCTCCGGCCCCTTCTTGATGACCTCCGCGGCATGGCTGGCGTTGTCCTCGCGCATCACCAGGTGCAGCAGGTCGTTCTCCTGGATCACCGAGTCCCGCGTGGGCAGCATCCCCTCGCCGAGCCGGTCGATCCAGGCGATCCGGCTCCCGGTCTGCTCCTGGAAGTCGATGGTCCGCTGGCCGACCCAGATCTCGGGGACCGGGACGTGGTCGACGCGGATCGTGCCGCTGGGATCGCGGAAGTCCGGCTCCGCGCCGGCGGGGAGCAGGCGGCGCAGCACCTGGTCGGCGGTCCACTTCACGGTGGCGACCGTCGTGATGCCCAGGCGCTGGTAGACCTCGGCGCGGCCGGGGTCGTAGATGCGGGCCACCACCTGCGGGATGCCGAAGGTCTCCCGCGCCACCCGCGCGGCGATGATGTTGGAGTTGTCTCCGCTGGAGACCGCGGCGAAGGCATCGGCACGCCGGATCCCGGCCTTCTCCAGCACCTGCTGGTCGAAGCCGTAGCCGGTGATCTTGTCGCCGTTGAACCCCGGACCCAGGCGCCGGAAGGCGTCCGGTTCGCTGTCGATGATCGAGACGGTGTGGTTGCGCTCCTCGAGCGAGCGCGCCAAGGTCGACCCGACGCGGCCACAACCCATGATGACGACGTGCACGTGCTCACCGTAGCCGCATCCGGCGCCGGATCGGCGCCGGGACCGAGTAGCCTTCCCGCTCGTGGGTGTCGGTGACGTCTCCAAGCGGATTCTGCTGGGACGCAAGCTCAGGAGCGCGCAGCTGGGGGAGACCCTTCTCCCCAAGCGGGTCGCCCTACCCGTGTTCGCCAGCGACGCGCTCTCCTCGGTCGCCTACGCACCCGACGAGGTCTTCATCATGCTCTCGCTCGCGGGGGCGTCGGCGTACGTGTGGTCGTGGAAGGTCGCCATCGCGGTCGCCCTGGTGATGGCGGCGGTGATCGCGTCCTACCGCCAGACCGTGCACGCCTACCCCAGCGGCGGCGGCGACTACGAGGTCGCCACGGTCAACCTCGGTCGCACGGCGGGCACCACGGTGGCCAGCGCGCTGCTGGTCGACTACGTGCTCACCGTGGCGGTGTCGATCTCGGCCGCCGCGCAGTACGCCGGCGCCGCGATACCCGTGCTGCACGACCATCAGGCGACGTTCGCCTCGGCGATGGTCCTGCTGCTGATGGCGATGAACCTGCGCGGCATCCGGGAGTCGGGCACGTTCTTCGCGATCCCGACCTACGCCTTCATGGTCGCGGTGCTCGGCATGGCCGTGTGGGGCTTCATCCGGATGGCCGAGGGGACGCTCCCCGACGTCGAGAGCGCCGATCTCCACATCACCCCCGATCCCAGCTACGAGGGCTCCCTCACGACGTTCGCCCTGCTGTTCCTGCTCGCTCGCGCCTTCTCCTCGGGCTGTGCCGCGCTCACCGGCGTCGAGGCGATCTCGAACGGAGTGCCGGCGTTCAAGCGGCCCAAGAGCAAGAACGCCGCCACCACGCTGCTGCTGCTCGGAATGATCGCGATCACGATGATGGTGAGCGTCATCGTGCTCGCCAAGCAGATGGGGCTGCGCTTCGTCGACCCCGCAGACCTCGATCGCCTCACCTACGCCGATGGCACGCCGGTCGGCCACGACTACGAGCAGAACGCGGTGATCGCCCAGATCGCCAAGGCCGTCTTCAGCGACTTCTCGCCCGCCTTCTACCTGGTGGTCGTGGTGACCGGGGTGATCCTGGTGCTGGCGGCCAACACCGCCTTCAACGGCTTCCCGGTGCTCGGATCGATCCTGGCGCGGGACGGTCTGGCTCCCCGGGCGCTGGGCTCGCGTGGCGACCGGCTGGCCTACTCCAACGGCATCGTCTTCCTGGCGTTCATGGCGATCGTGCTCATCGTGATCTTCAACGCCGAGACGACCCGACTCATCCAGCTCTACATCGTCGGTGTGTTCGTCTCGTTCAACCTCAGCCAGCTCGGGATGATCCGGCACTGGACGCGGGCGCTGGCGACCGAGCGCGACCCGCAGACGCGCCGCCGGATGCAGCGCTCGCGGATCATCAACGCGATCGGCCTCTCCTTCACCGCCGTCGTGCTGGTGGTCGTGCTCCTCACCAAGTTCCTCGCCGGCGCCTGGATCACGATCCTGGCGATGGGCTTCTTCTATGCGCTGATGCGCGGCATCAGGGGTCACTACGACAAGGTCGAGCTCGAGCTGCGGGCCGACGACGGTGACAGCGCACTGCCGACCCGGGTCCACGCGATCGTGCTGGTGGGCAAGCTCCACAAGCCCACGCTGCGGGCGCTGGCCTTCGCGAAGGCGTCGCGTCCCAATGTGCTCGAGGCGGTCTACGTCGCCACCGACCCGGCCGAGACGACCAAGCTCGTCGATGCGTGGGAGAAGCTCAACCTCGGCGTCCCGCTCAAGCTGCTGCACTCGCCGTACCGCGAGCTGGTGAACCCGATCGTCGCCTACGCCACCGAGATCCGGAAGGCCAACCCGCGCGGCGTCGTCGCGGTCTACATCCCCGAGTACGTCGTCGGGCGCTGGTGGGAGCAGCTGCTGCACAACCAGACCGCGCTGCGGCTCAAGGGCCGGCTGCTGTTCACCCCGGGCGTGATGGTCACCTCCGTGCCCTACCAGCTGCGCTCCTCGCAGCTGGCGGCCGAGCGCGGCGGCCGCGGCAAGCGCAGGGTGCGGGCCGGCGACCTGCGACTCGGTCAGGTCGACGACGACCGGTCCGACCGGACCGGCTCCGCCCACTGATGAGCCGTCCTCAGCCGCATCGGCGCACTCGACGTCCTCGGGAGCGGAAGGCCCGCGGTGCGTCGCGCGTCGGAGAGCGCTTCGAGGTCGAGGTCGGGCCGGTGGGCCACGGCGGCTTCTGCGTCGCCCGCCACGAGGGACGAGCGGTGTTCGTGCGTCATGCGCTCCCCGGTGAGCGGGTCGAGGTCGAAGTCACCGAGGGCACCGACGGCGACCGGTTCTGGCGCGCCGATGCCGTCGAGATCCTGTCGGCCTCGCCGCACCGGGTGCCGGCGCCGTGCCCGTTCGCCGGGCCGGACGCCTGCGGTGGCTGCGACTTCCAGCACGTGTCGCTGCCGCACCAGCGCGATCTGAAGGCCACCGTGGTCGCCGAGCAGCTGCGGCGGCTCGCCGGCCTCGACGTCGACGTCGTGGTCGAGGCGGTACCCGGCGACGCCGACGGCCTCCACTGGCGCACCCGCCAGCGCTATGCCCACCTCCCCGACGGCCGCCGCGCGATGCGCAAGCACCGTTCGCACGAGCTGGTGGCCGTGGACGAGTGCCTCCTGGAAGCGCCCTCACCGGCGACCCACGTCGTGCACGGCGTGGAGTTCGCCGTGGCCGACGACGGCTTCTGGCAGGTGCATCCCGGCGCCCCCGAGGCGCTGGTCGACGCCGTCCTCGAGGCCCTCGACCCCCAGCCGGGGGAGTCCGCGCTCGATCTGTACGCCGGCGTCGGCCTGTTCAGCCACTTCCTGTCCGCCGCGGTGGATCCGACCGGATCGGTGGCGATGGTCGAGGGCGATCGCGAGGCGTCGCGGCTCTCGGAGGCGAACGTCCCCGGGGCCGTCGCCGTCGCGGGCGATGTGGCCACCGTGCTCGCGTGCGAGCTCCCCGGACACCAGGACCTCGTCGTCCTCGACCCGCCGCGCGAGGGCGCCAAGCGCGCCGTGGTCGAGCAGGTGGTCGCCCGCTCACCCCGCGCCGTCGCTTACGTCGCCTGCGACCCGGCGGCCCTGGCGCGCGACGTCGCGATCTTCGCCGAGCACGGCTACCGACTCGATTCGTTGCGGGCCTTCGACCTGTTCCCGATGACGCACCACGTCGAATGCGTTGCCTTGCTGACGAAAGCGGCTCTGACCTGCGGTGATGCGATTGGTCTCCTCGGCGCCGAACCCGGAAATCCGGCCTTAAGACTCACTTTGGGCTCACTTT
Source organism: Nocardioides epinepheli (assembly GCF_037936805.1). NCBI lineage: Bacteria > Bacillati > Actinomycetota > Actinomycetes > Propionibacteriales > Nocardioidaceae > Nocardioides > Nocardioides epinepheli. The sequence goes on from NZ_JBBMMC010000004.1 coordinate 287,618, forward strand.
GAAGTTTCGAGCTCAGCTTCTGATGCCGTCATCGTGTCCTGCGCGACCCGGCCGGAGTGGGGCCTGAGGCGCGCAGGACGGCCGTAGGCGGGCCGGGAGCCCGTCCACGGCCCCGGGGAGCGGTGCGTCGCAGCGCCCTCTCAGCGGCCGAGAGCTGGTCCGTCGTTCGCCTTGTCGCCTGGAGCGAGGCGCTCGGTCGCTGCTCGGTAGTCGGGCACGACGAGCCGGCGGTTGATGTAGTGCCGTTCGGTGATCGTCTTGGAGGTCCGTGTCTTGCATACCGTTTAGAGGAGAGGCCCAACAGATGCCGGCCAGGTAGCCCGAAAGACCAGGACTGCGCGCCCCGTCATCCCAAGGGCTCGATCGCTCCGCCTTGACTCACGAGCCAAACCTCGATGCCAGCGGCAGCGAGGGGGGCCGCGGTAGCCGCGTACAAGCGTCGGTAGCGGGGGAAGTCCGGGAACGCCATGACGCTCTGCCACGACGGTTGCGCCACGCGCAGCTTCATCGCTGCGAGGATCGCGTGCGAGAACCAGTGCGCAGCCTGGGTCGAGGGAGCGGTCCGCTTGGGCTGCCCCTTCTTGGCGCCCCTAGCGTAGGTTTTCGAGGGGTAGCCCTTGACTTCGATGCCGACGGTCTCGCCGTTGCGCTCGGCGACGACGTCGATGCCGGTCTCGCCCGTTGCAGTGTTGGCTGTCCGGACGATGGTCCACCCAGTCGATCTGAGCCGCTCGACGATCAGCCGCTGGATGTTCTCCTCGGTGTGCCAGTCGGTCCGGTCGGCTTCCACCGGTGGCTCGTCAATCGCCTGCGCGACCATCGGTACCTCTGAGGCTGCGGCCGGCGTGGCAGCACCCTCACGCCACCGGGCCAGCTCTTCCTCGGTGGCCAGTCGGAACCAACCCGTGTCGACACGCGTGAGGAACGGCTCCCGCCCGGAGAACTGACTCCGGTCGCCGACATTCCATGCAGCCCCACGCACGTGCGCACGAACCGTGCTGTCCTTGGCCTGCTCGGGAGCATGCCGCCGGAACCAGCTGACGATCTCCTCCTGCTTCCAGGTGCCGCGCTGGGCCGCGGCGAACTGGCCGACGAGGTCCCAGACGGAGGGCTGCGTGCTCATGCCCGGCGTTCTGCTCCGCACACCCGACAGAGGTACGGGTAATCGGCGACGTTCTAGTCCGAACGGACTATGGCGGTGCTGCTCGATACGACGGATCATCTTCACGCGCCACCGGGACCCGAGACCCGGTGGCGCTTCCAATGTGGTCGACGCCGCCAGTCTGGGCAACCTGCTCAGCTCGTGGCCGCGGAGGCTGCCTCGAGCGCCTGACGTGCGCCTTCCACGAGCCGGTCGAAGCCGCCGCGCTGGGCGAGGCCGCGGACCTGCACCTGCGCAGCCTGCACGCGGAGACCATCCACGCGGACCTCATCGAAGTGCTTCCAGACTCCGAGGGCCAGGTCCTCGACGCTGTCGAGTGACGGGTATATCAGAACGATGTGATCGGTCTGCGCTGCACGCATGAACGCCAGGCCTTCGTAGAGGTCGGTACTGCTGATCGAAGGCTTGCGTCCCCGCCGCGTCTTGTACTTGGCGTCCAGGAGGAACCGTGTCCCGCCGTCCTTCAGCACAGCGATGTCGGGCTTCGCGACGACCGGCGTGCCGTCGCCGCGCTCGCCCAGCGGGAACGGGTGCTGGCCGATGGTCCTGCTGCCGGGGTTGGCACGGCGCACGACCGCCTCGCACAGCGCTTCCCATGCCGACCAGGTCGACAGCACGAAGCCGGGCCCGGTCCAGGTGCCGCCGTCCAGATCGAGCCCCATGCCCTCGAGCACCAGCTGCGAGAGCGAGTATGCCTGCTCCCATGACCGGTGCCGCTGGGGGAGACGCTTTGTCAGACGGGTAGGGAGTGCCTGGTCGCCGAGCCGGCGTGCCAGCCGCTGGAGCTGGACCCGGGTGTCGCCCTCGCCCACCTCAGGCACGAGCGCATCCACGGCGCCTCTGAGCACGGCGTTGTGAGGGTTACGCCGGATCAGCTCGAGGCGCTGCAGGCGGAAGCCGTCCGGCTCCGGTAGCAGCAGCGTGTCCCAGTCGACGTCGCCGTCGAAGGAGAAGTCGGTCTGGCTCACGCGTTTGTATCCGCGGATCGGTCGCCGCTGGTTCTCGCTGTGCATGTGCAGCAGAGAGCGGGCAACCAGCGTCGCGAGGTCGCCACGGTCCTCCACCCCTGCAGCGATCTGGTCGCTCACCAGCAGGTGTCCCGTCCGCACGAGCACGGCCAGAAGGAAGAAGTCCGCCCTCCAGTTGCTGTCGTCGGGGTCGAGGAACTTCGGCACGACCTCGAGCTCGACCTGCTCGTTCAGGCGCAGCAGGCCGGCAACGCCGTCCACCCTCCAGGTCCCGGCGCCGTTGACGGCGATCGGGTCGCTGTCGTATCCGAGGAGGTCCTTGAGCCGGTCGTTCAGTGCAACAACCTGGGCACGCACCTCGTCGTGGCTCAGACCGGTTGCGTCCGCGACCTCACGGGTCGCGTGCAGTCGGTCCTTGGTCTCGTGGAGGACGAGCCTCGACTTGGCGTCCATCAGCCCTTGGCGATGGTCGCCAGCAGCTTGTGGAGCTCAGTGGCGTTCGGCCGGAGGGGACCGGTGATGCGACTGACCGACTGGCCGGCGAACGTCGTTTCCTCGAGGTCGTACGGGCTGGCCTCCTCCTCGACCTTCAGGACGTCGACCATCGCGCGGGTGTCGCCGAAGAACACCTCGTCGAGATGGGCGCGGAGGGTGGCCCAAGCCTCGGCGGCGTAGTCCTGTGCTGCCTTCAGGCTGCTCGTGGGCGCGTCCCGGTGCATCAGCGCACCGTGACCGAGCTGGTACGCGCCGCCTCGAGCGAGCAGCACCTGCTTGTTCAGGGCCGTCCACGCCTGTGCCAGAGCCTCGTAGATGTCCTCCGGCGAGCCGGGCTCCGACTTCACCTCGGTGGGCTCCTCCGACAGGCCGAAGTGCCTACGAAGGACAGCCGGCTGGGGCTCGAGCCGGAAGGGAGCGAAGCGACGCAGGAACGCGACATCGAGGGGCTCCACGCTGGTGTCCGCCTCGTTCATCGCGGCCAGCACGTACAGGTCGGCAGGCAAGGCGAACGTCACCAGCTCACCCCCGTCACCGAGCAGCTCGAACTGCTGGGTCGTGGGGAGCCGCTCGCCATGAGCACCCAATCTCTTGTCAGCCTCAAGGCCCACAAGAGCCGAGCCGAACGCGGCAACCGCGGGGCCGCGGTTGATCTCGTCCACGATGACGAGGGCAGCGTTGCCCTCCTCGAGCGCGTGTACCGACGCTCGGTACAGCGTTCCCTTGGTGACCTCGAAGACGCCCGCCTCGCCCACCTTCGGAACCAGCCCGCGCATGAAGTCGCGGTACTTGGTGTTCTGGTCGAAGACCGTCGCGAACGTGTGCCGCTCCTCGGTGCAGTGTGCGCTCGGAAACCACTCGGGGATCTCGCCACGCTCCTCAGGAAGCGGAATGTCGCCGTCGGGATCGGCGCCCATCTCGCTGTCGTGCCACTCGAACAGGTCACGGACCTGGTTCAGCAGCCGCGACTTGCCGGTGCCCGGCGGCCCCGAGACGATGACGTTCTTGCGCGTGGCGAGGGCCTTCAGGACCTCCCGCACATCCGGCTCGATGGAGGGCTCATCCGTTGGCATGACAGTGCACCGTCCCGTCGAGGAAGTCGTAGTACCCCTGCACGCTCAGCAGGCTGCCCGCGCGCTCGGAGTTCCTGTTGTCAGTGTCCGCGATGCACGTCAGAAGGGCGCTGCGGACCTCGGCTGCCCACTTTCCGGGGGTCCGGAGCTCGTCCTCGTAGGCGTAGTAGGTCCGAATCTCCCCGTTGCTCCACCGGATGAACAGCAAGAACACGCGCCCTTTGTCCTGGTCGGGCAGACGACCGCCGGCGAGCGCCGGGTTGGAGTGGACCTTGGACACCCGGTCCTCGGCCGGACGTGAGGTAGTCGCGGGCCAGTACTCCAAGGTCGTCCGCGAGGTTTTGCCGTTGGCGTCCTTGTAGGTGACCTGAGCTGTGCGGATCTTCTTACCACCCCTGGCGACCGCCTCGTCGGTGAAGATTCGGTGCATCACCGAGCGGAACGTCTTCCAGGGCAGCCGCAGGTCGCGAGCACCACCGCCGGTGTCCGCGTCATTCGACTCTGCTAGGAGCTTCCTCATGTCACCAGGTCCGATCTCCTTATAGACGAGGAGTTCGGGGTGCGGCTTCGGTGCGGTACTCATGGAGTCCTCTCAGGCGTACTCGGCGGGGATGTAGGGCGTTGCCCCGACGCCCCTCGCATTCTGGACGCGCTGCGCCGCCGCGGGTGCGGATTCGCCCAGAAGTTCGGCCAGCGTGGCCAAGACCAGATCAATCGTCACCGTGGAGCGCGGCTCGCCAGCTAACGGTGGCTGGCCGCGGTCGATGAGCGGGAAGTCCTCAAGCACGAGCCGCATGTCATCGACTGTGATGCCCCACGCGGCCGCCACCAAGGCATCAGCGCGTGCCCGCCACTGCGCGACCTGCCAGAGATCCGGCGCCGCGCTGCCTTCGGACCCTGCGATGAGCCGAGTCAGCTCAACAAGCTCAGCACCCGTGGGGGAGTCCTCGGTGATGGGTGGCAACGGCACCGAGTCGAGCAGGAAGAAGTTCACGGTGGTCGTGATGAGTCGGCGCACGACCCAGTCGACGGCGAACGAGTTCGCCAGTGCGACGAACAGGTCCTCGCGGTCGGCACCGCCCTCGGGGAACGTCAGGGTGGGCACCTTGTTGCCGCAAACGACGCCCGCCGGGACCCGCGCCACCAGAAGGCTGCGCTCGTTCGTCTGACCGGTGATGTCGCAGAAGCCCACTCGCGAGCGAGCCGCGCCGGCCTTCGCGCCTCGCTTCAGTCGCTCGGGGCGGATGAACCACTGCGGCGTCAGCGCCGCCCGGCCGAGGGGAAGTGGCTCCCAGAGCGCGGCACGCCCCTCCCCGGAGCGGTAGGCCTTCGCCCGGTTGCGGAACTGCGCGACGTGACGGCCCTCGATGACGGGAAGCGCATCCGGCGCCTGGGTGCGCTCGAAGTTCCGCTGGTCGCTGGTCATGTCGAGCTCGCGCCGGTAGCACGGCCTCCACGGCCCGTTTTTATCTCGCACGCTGATGCCCTCGCGCGACAGGCGCGCGAAGAGCTCCCACTCAGCGTCGGTGCGCACCTCGGGTACCGACAGGTCCGCACGGACTCGCAGCAGTTCGGCACGGCTGATCTTCACCGCCTTGTCGGGGAGCCTGCCAGTGCGGTCAGCAACGCGCAGCGCGATCGGCTGCCGCCGGCCGTCTCCGACGCGTCCAACGACCGCCAGGAACTTGAAGCGCGAGTCGATGGCGAAGTGACGCTGTCGGTTCTCGAGCACGAGGAGCTGCAGGTCGCGCGACAGCGCGTCGAGCTCCCGGCGGAGCGTCTCCGTGCCCTGTGAGCGGATCAGACCGGCCGGGACCAGCTGCGCGACGATGCCGTCCTCGGCGGCCACTCCGAGGCCGAGCTCCAGGAACAGCTTGTAAAGGTCGTGCTCGCCCTTGCCCTGCAGGCGGGTTCCGGTGACGACGCGCTCGAGGTAGTCGAGAATCTCGCTCCTCGACTCGGACAGGTCGACCTCAGCATCGAAGCTTTGGCCGTAGTGCCGCGCCTTGCCGCTCGCTGCGGCGACCTCGTGGCGCGACGTGCGCAGGCGCTCCCAAGGCGGGTTGCCGATGACCAGCGCGAAGCCGTCCGGCGCGAGCTGGTTCCAGACCTGTCCGCTTCGGAGGCTGTCGCCGCACATCAGCCTGCGTTGGAAGGCAACGACGCTTTCGAGGTCGGTGGCCAGGCTCGCCACCGAGAGGAGCGTGCCTCGCAGTGCTCGCTCCGCGAGGTCAGCCCCGCACAGACGGTCACGGATCAGTGCGTCGCGTTCCTGAGGGTTCACCGCCATGACGGCGGCGACTAGCAGGATGCCCGAGCCGCAGGCAGGGTCCACCCACGGCCCGTCCGCCTTGACTCGCGGCACGCTGGCACCGGCAAGCATCTGGGCGAGCCGCCAGTCGGTGTAGTAGGCGCCGGTTTTCCGCTGCTGCGCGGGCGGCAGCACCTCGCGCGACAGCGCCGCGAGCGCGAGGGGGACCGGGATCTCAGTTCCGGTTACGCTCTCGAGGACCTTCTCGGCCCACGGTCCCGGGTCGACCGCAGGTGCAGGTGCGACCTCACGGGTGTGAGCCCAGTACTCCTCGGCCGTCCAACCAGCGTGCAGCGAGGCCACTACCTCGAGGACGCTGAGTCGAGCGTCCGTGAGGTCCTCGGTTGCGAAGAGCTCGTCAGCAGCGCGACTCAGGAGATCGTTCGTGGCCTTGAGCAGCCACTCCTCGAGGCTCTTCACGCGTAGACCGCCTGTCCCAGGCGCCGGCTGTTGGTCCGCTCGCGAGCTGGCACCGGCTCGACCTCGATGACGTACTCCTGGACGGAGTCACCGGCTGCCGATGCTGCCGCGTTGGGGCGGTACCGGCCGATGGTCTGGATCGGGTGCATGGTCACGCGGCCGGCCTCGGACAGCGCCGCCAGGAGTCTCTCGCGGTCGACGTGGCCTTCGTTGCTGTAGCTGAGGAGGACCTTCCGTGCGGTCGTTCCCATGATCAGCCGCGTGAGCGCGTCCAGCGCACGGCTCTTGTACGAGAACTCGCTCGCCTTGTCGCGCCAAGGGCGCAGTCCTGTCACGCCACCGACCTCGGGGCGATCGCCAGCGGTGAGGGTCTCGAGCAGGTGGTAGTACGCCGCGTACTGGCGCTTCGTGTAGGGCGGATCGAAATAGACCACGTCCTCAGCGGTGGTCTCGACCGAGAAGACATCGCCGACGCGCGCGGTGAAGTCTGTGCCACGGTTCGGCAGCTCCCGAGCCCGCATCTCCACCGGCCGCAGCGCGTTGCTGGTCCACGACGAGAGGAAGCAGCCGTATGTCCCGGAGATGTTCGCGACCCTGTTGGCGGCCTGCATCAGGTCGGCCAGGAGGAGCCGCTCCTCGTTGAGGCTGAGCACCCCGTCAGCAGACCACTCAGCGATCTGGCTGCGCATCGCGTCCAGACGAGCCGCGTTCTCCTCAGTGAAGTACATGCGTGCGATGCCGGCGTGAGCCTCGGACGCGGGGCTGTACTCGCTGTGCACGAAGCCCGGCTGGCCCTCCAGCGCATCAAGGTATGCGCAGGCGACGTCGTAGCCGCCGAGCTTCTCGAACGGGACATCGGCGTATCCGACGAGCGCGCCAGTCGTCATTGCAACCGCCGACGGCATCGCGTCGTTGACGGCGACCGCCCAACCTCGATTGGCCGCTGTCGCGGCGACAGAGCCGGTGCCGCAGAAGGCATCTACGAAGCGACCCCGCCCCACCGGGCCCGCCAGGTCGACGATGGCGTCAGCTACTCGAGCCTTGCTGCCGATATACCGGACGCTCAAGCGTCGCCACCCCTTCCATCGCCAAGACACACTGCAACCCGCATCTCAGGCGCTGCCGCCTGCAGGCTATCGAGCCAGACCGAATCTTCGTGGGATCCCTTGCCGGGGATCAGTCGATTCGTGAACATCACTCGGCGGTGGCTGACCGCCACTCGTGACCGCACGCGTCACAGGCGCGGTCGAGGACCTGTCCCTCGATCACGCAGCCACCCAGCCTGACCCAGGTGGGAAGAGCCGCTGGCTGCGCGGGAAACCCGAACAGCACGTGGATCACCTCACCGCTACCGCAGGTAGGGCACGAGCCGCGAGGCTCGTCGGCAAGGGCATTACGAACGAACGGAGAGAACCACTCGAAGTGCAAGCTGCCGGCATCCCAGATGTCCGCCGTCCACGCGACCTCCTCGTAGTGCTTGCCGTTGAGCTCGTGACCCAGCTCGGAGTCGGTCTCGCGGAACACGTACGCGTTGCAATTGTCGAGACCGACGATGGCAGAGCCCGTCCAGAAGAAGTGGCTCGGGTTGCTTGTGGACCCCACCCAATCCAGGTCGAGGGGATGCCACCCGTCATCGAGCGCCGCACGGAACTCCTCCGGCGTCGTCCGTAGTAGCCACGCCATCTTGGGAGTGAAGTCGGACCGGCCCTCAGCGATCCAATCGTCTTTCTCAGGGAGCTGGTCCAGCACGTTTTGGAGAGTCGCACGCTCGTCGAGCTCGAAGAGGTAGGCGTCGAAGGAGTCGCCGTCGAAGGGGAAGGTCAGACTCCACATCGCCACCTGACCGGTTGTGATGGTGACGCTGTCTTCGTCAGCGTAGACGCGGACGTCCCCGGGGTCCTCGGGGAGGAGGCCGAACAGGTGGTCTTCAAGGTCCTCGAGCCGTGCGCAGTCGAACCGGGTGAGAAGCGCCTCGGCATCGGCCACGAGCTGGTTGTCCGGCCAGGAGATATGGCTCAGGATTCGGCGCTTGGCGGCTTCTGTCATGACTGGAATGTAGGTCTGACCCCCGACAGTTGAGCGGGCATCAGTACAACGGCCGCGCGCGCTCCTGATAGGTGCGGAGCACAGCCTGGGTCAGGTTCATGGCGGCCATGACCAGGTACAGCACGCGGGTCATGTCGCTCGTGAACCGGATGCCGACGACATTCGGGCTGTCGGTCTCGCGCTCCTCACGCTCCGAGAACGACAGCGGTGCCCAGGGCCGGCCGTGAGCGAAGCCCGAGCACAGCTGCCACGGGAAGAGCACGCCTAGGCCGCCCGGATCTGCAAGCCCATCGGCGTACGTCACGACCGCGGTGCTGAAGTAGCCGCCCTTCACAGCCTTTACGTCGAGACCCGGGTGCTTCTCTGCGACCGCGAGGATCTTCGCAACGCGCTGGTCCTGCGGCTTGTAGTCCGTTATCCCCAGCGGATAGATGGCCTTGTGCTGGTCCTTGGCGTTCTGCATGTACCACTGCAACGTCCGAGTGACGCGCTCGGAACGCGAGCGCGGGTGCAGGATCCAGAACGCGGTCGCCATGTTCTCCAGGCATCCGCGGACCAGCGAAGCTGGCGCGGCCCAGTGGAGCTTCTGCGCGTCGACGACCAGCGTCTTGAGAGCGTGCATGTGGTCGGTGCCCGACACGATCCCGGCCATCACGGCGTGCGAGACCTGGTACTGGTCCGACCACGCATTGTCCCGCGCGAGCGGCGAGTGGGGATGCACGGGAAAGTCGTCTGAGTCGTCCGTGCGCTCTTGCAGCCGGTCGATGAGGGGTTGCGATCTCTTGCCACTTTACCGAGACCATCTCCTCGGTCAAGCCTGCGGCAGCATCAGTCACATCGGTGATTCAACAGGGTGGGACCGACAGTCGCGGCTCTTCTTTGAAGGGTCGTTGCTGCAGGTCAGCGTGACGGGGCCCAGGAATCAGATGTCGCAAGTCAGCTTGACCCGGCTCCACGTCGCTGGGGCTTGTGAATCTGTGCGGGCGCTTGCGTCTCTCGTCGGGCGGGCTCGGATTGGGCTCACTTTCGTTCACAATCGTCCGCAGCTGCCGGCCGCCGGGCGCACGCGTCCGATCGGCATCGCTGCAGGTCAGGGTCGCTTTGCACCCTCATGCGCGCACGAGACCGCAATGGATCGCACCTACGCTCAATGTCATGTACGTCTTCCCGATGACGCACCACGTCGAATGCGTCGCGCTGCTGCTGCCGGAGTGAGCTCCTGGCGGTCCCGCTACTCGCCGACCGCTTGGAGCCCGGTCTGCGTTCGACGTTGATACGCGGTGGGGCTGAGCCCGTGGTGGCGGGAGAACGCGGCACTGAGGGAGAAGGCGCTGCCGTAGCCGACCCGGGTGGCCACCGATTCCACGGTGAGATCGGTGGTCTCGAGGAGGTCGGCGGCGAGGTCGAGCCGCCAGCGGGTCAGGTAGCTCATCACCGGCTCGCCGACCTGCCGGCTGAACTGGCGCGCGAGCGTGGCGCGGGAGACGCCGACGTCGCGGGCCAGGGAGTCGATCGACCAGGGCCGGTCCGGCTCGTGGTGGATGCGTCTCAGCACCCCGCCGACCACGGGGTCGCGGTAGGCGGCGTACCAGGCGGGCCGGTGCGCGTCGTCGTCGAACCAGGCGCGCAGGAGCGACACCGTGAGGAGGTCGACGAGGCGGTCGAGGACGACGTCCTGCGCGGCGTCGGCGGCGGCGAGCTCGGTGGCGAGCAGCGAGACCACGGTCGCGACGGCGCCAGGCGCCTGTCGAGAGCCGATCACGATCGACGGCGGGAGGTGGTCGACCAGCCGATGACCCAGCTGGCCGCCTCGCGGGTAGGACCCCGTCAGCACCACCGTCTCCGGGTCCTTCCCGCGCGACACGTTGCCCCACGTCCTGGTGCCCAGGTCGCGGAAGTCCGAGAGCGGGCTGCCGTCGGGCTTGGTGCAGAGCTGGCCCGGGCCGATCAGCGCCTGTGGCGGGGTGTCCGGGCGGTCGCTGAGGGTGTAGTCCACCGTGCCCTTCACCAGGGCCGCGTCGCCGGCGGCCAGGTCGACCGGCGGCTCGCCGTCGATGGTGAGGACCGCGGTGCCCCGGAGCAGGACGATGACGGTCAGTGGGGAGCGGTCCTCCAGACGCAGCGACCAGGGCGCCTGCAGGTCGGATCTGATGACGAAGGCGTTCTCGGCGTGCTGGCCGGACAGCATCGCGGCGACGGCGTCCATGTCGAGCACGTTATCAGTGCGAGACGGATACTGATGGAACTGCGCGTCTTGGATATGGAACGTCTCACCGAGACGGTGTGGACTGAACGACATGACCACACAGAACCTGCCGTCCATGCACGACCACCGACCCGTGCTCGTCCTCGGCTCCTCGGGCAAGACCGGCCGCCGGGTGCTCGAGCGGCTGGGGGATCGCGGTGTCCCGACCCGCGCCGCCACCCGGCACACCGTTCCCTCCTTCTCGTGGGAGGACGAGAGCACCTGGATGCCCGTGTTGGAGGGGGTCCGCGCCGCGTACGTCGTCTACTCGCCGGACCTGATCGTGCCCGGCGCCGTCGAGACCGTCGCCCGATTCGCCGCAGCGGCACGCGCGGCCGGAGTCGACCGGCTGGTGCTGCTGTCCGGTCGTGGGGAGGATGAGGCACAGGCCGCCGAGGCGGCGGTGCGCGAGGCCGGGCCCGCGCTCACCGTGGTCCGCGCCTCGTGGTTCGTGCAGAACCTGACCGAGGGCGGCTTCGCCGACATGGTGGCCGACGGCGTGATCGCCCTGCCGGTGGGCGACGTCCCGGAGCCGTTCGTGGACTGTGACGACATCGCCGACGTCGCCGTCGCAGCCCTGCTCGAGCCCGGCCATGAGGGCCGCGTCTACGAGGTCACCGGCCCGCGCTCCCTCACCTTCGCCGAGCTGGCCGCGGAGGTCTCGGTGGTCTCGGGCCGGCGGGTCGAGTTCGCCCGCCTCACGATGGACCGGGCGGCGGCCGGCTGGCGCACTGCCGGCATGCCGGAGGTGATGGTCGGGCTGCTCACGGCGCTGTTCGGGACGGTGTTCGACGGCCGCAACGTGACGCCCGGCGACGGGGTGCCGGCCGCCCTCGGTCGCCCTGCGCGCGATGTCGGCGAGCACCTCGCCGCGGCGTTCGCGAGCGTGAGTGGCACGCCGTCGTGAGCCGCGCCTGGGAACTCGCTACGGCTGTCACCGCGCTCGGTGCCGCCGCAACCGGGGGTGCCTTCCTGACCTACTCCACCTTCACGACCGCTGGTCTGCGACGACTCTCCGACGCCGACGCGATGGCCGCGATGCAGCAGATCAACCTCGAGGCGCCACGCTCGGTCTCGTTCATGGTGCTGCTCTTCGTACCCGGTCTCGCCGGCCTCGTCCTGGCCGCCCGCGCCCTGCTCGCCCGAGAGCCCGGCTCGCTCCTGGTGCTGGCCGGTGTCGGGGTCTATGTCGTCGGCGTCGTGGGCGTGACCGTGGCGTTCAACGTGCCTCGCAACGACACGCTCGCCGCACTCGATGCCGCCACCCAGCACGACGGCTGGAGGTCCTGGCTCTCGGGCTGGGTCGCCGGAAACCACGTCCGCATCGTCTCCGGACTGCTGGCGGCCGCGCTGCTGGTCGGCTCGTTGCTCCTGCCCTACCGCGCCGATTCGGCGGACCGGGCAAGCGGTTCGCAGGGTTCGTCCACAGGCCCAGGGCCTGCGGCGTCGTGGTGACGCGGCTGGTCAGAGTCCGAGGCGGGTCAGGAGCTCGCGGGGTGTGAGCACATCGACGCCGAAGGGCATGGCGGCGTGGAGATCGTCGTCACCGCTCGCGATCGCATCCGCTCTGGCAGCTTGGGCAAGGGCCACGAGGTAGTCGTCACCTCGATCCCGAGTGACCGACGGCGGGTCGACGATGTCGGCATGCCACTCGCCCAGTTGTCGCATCTGTTGTGCGAACGCGGCTCCGACTCCGGGTTTGACGTACTTGGCCAACTTCGGCCGGCCAAGCACGTCGACCACCTCGTCCACCAGGTGCTGGGTCACGACTGGCACCAAGGTTCCGTCATCGATCAGGCCGATGAGCGGGCCGAGTCCCCCGGCGGGAGTGATCGTGGCGGAGACAAACACATTCGGATCGATGACGACCCGCCTCGGTGGAGCACCGCTCACGCGGTGTTGCTCTCGGCGCGAGCGGCCGCGATCTCGGCCTTCGCAAGCGCCAGCGCGTCATCTTCCCCGATCTCCGATTCAATCCGGTAGGCCGCCAAGGTCTGCGCCAGTCGGCCTCCGCCCAGGCCACGCCGAATGGCCGCGGCCAGGACTTCGCTACGGGAGGTGCCCGATGCGGCCGCCTGGGCGTCGAGCAGCTCGATCAGGTCGTCGTCGAGGTTGACCGGAAGGACTGTCATCGTGCACCTGCCATGCCGGATCGTTCGTTCCAGGCCGCTGAAAGTGCGGCCTCCGGAGTGACTGCAGTCTACCCGAGGGCGGCCCGTCCAGCGGTGGTATTGAAGCGGGCACCCAACCCGTGGATGACAAGGGACCCGTGGATGACTGGGGAGAGGCCCATCAGGCCAAGCCAGCGCGAAGACTCGGTCAGTAGCCGACGAGGGTGGGGCGGACCTCGATGATCGCGAGTTGTTGTGGTGGGCCGGGGACGGTGAGGGAGTCGGGGATGTCGTGCCAGGGGCCGCCGTTGACCTGGTAGCGGCCGGTGTAGGTGGTGTCGAGGCTGGGGGAGGCCTGGCCCTTGCGGAGGTATTGGTGGATGACGTCGCCGGTGGGGTAGGGGCCGCCGGGGGTCGTGGTGGTGTCGGTGGTGCCGTCGCCGTAGTGCCAGGTGTATTGGGCTGGTGTGGCTTCGATGGTGACCTGTTGGCCGAGGAGTCGCACGGTCTGGGTGCGTGGGGTGGTGTTGTCGGTGAAGTAGTAGGTGTCGAAGTTGACCGCGGTCTTCCCGCCGGGCGGCTGGATCGTCAGTGCGCTGGCCGGCCAGTGGAAACGCTGGAACTCCCGTGAGACGAGGCCAGGGGTGACCACTGGCGCGACAGGAGGCTCGCCGGGGGCGCCCGTGATGCATACGTCGTCAACGTCGACGCCGTCGACAAAGACGTCGTAGACCTCGCCCTCATTACCATCTTTGAAACAGACGGGCGGACCGTCGTAGCAAGTGCCTTCGCCGAGACCGCATTGTGGGCGAACCTCGGTGTTCACATTCGTGCTGCCCCCGGAACTTGAAGTCGTCTGACTTGGGTGAGTCACGGGGATCGGAGTGGACTTGGACTCATCTGACTCCTGTTGAGCACCTGCATGCTCGATGCTCACATTGACGTGGCGGCGATCGCCGAGACTGGGGCTCGGAGTCGAGACCACAACTGTGATCCCAAGAGCGATGGCAAGTGCGCTCAGACCAGGACCGCGTACCGGTTGACGACCCACGATGCCCCCTCGCGCTTGATCGTGATTCGGATCCGATCGCTACCTCCCGGATATCGCTGGGTTCGCTTGCCTGCGCCCGTCGCAAACTCGGTCTGCCCGAACCGTCGTGCCACGTCGAACTGACGGATGTCGCGCGAAGTTCCCGTGTTCTTGATACGGATGATTTCCGTACCCTCGAACCGGATGAAGCCGCCCTTTGCGTAGTACCGGTCGACAATGGCGGCCACGTCGTTGCAGGACTTGCACCCGCGAGTAAGCGCTAGATACGGAGCCGTGTCGCCGGAGTTCTGCATCTCGTCTGACGCGGCTTGCCATCGTCGAAGGAACTCGGCGGCGCTCTCGTCTTCGGGTGGGGTTGACGTGGTCGGCGAGTCGGTCGGCGGGTCGGTCGGCGCAGTTGGCGTCGACGACGGCGGCGGATCGCTCGACGTCGACCCGGACGGCGTCGTGGGGTCCGCGATCTTCGGCTCCGGATCGCCGTTGCAGGCGGCGAGTCCGCCGAGCATCACCAGCAGCGCCGCAGCCGAGATCGCCGTCCGCGCCGATCGCCCAATCCCCATCCCCGTGGCCTTTCCCGAGTGACCGCCGACATCGGCAACCTACCCGGATCGGCGGCCCGCCGGAACGGTCGAGCGGCAGGCTGTGGACAACTCACCGCCGCGCGGCGTAGACCCTCCGGACGACGTCCTCGATGTCGGGCTCCTCGATGGCGAGGTCGAGGAGCTCGGCCCGGGTGGAGACGGCGGCGAGGGCCTGGGCGGCGGTCGTGACGTCGGGGTCGAACCCGAGCCTCTGGCGCAGGCCGCCGGCCTCGCTGCCGAGATGCCGCGTGCCCGGGATGCCCAGCAGGTCGGCCGAGGGGGCCGCGAGGTCGAGCACCATCACCCGCTCCGCACCGACCGTGCGCGAGAGGCCGGGCAGGGTACCGTCGAACACGAGACTTCCGTGGTCGACGACCACGACGCGGTCGCACAGCCGCTCGATGTCGCCCATGTCGTGGGTGGTGAGCAGCAGGGTCGTGCCGTGGGCGTGCCGTTCGGCGATGAGGAACTCACGCAGCCGCTGCTTCGAGACGACGTCGAGCCCGATCGTCGGCTCGTCGAGGATCACCAGGCGAGGGGAGTGGAGCAGCGCGGCCGCGACCTCGGCGCGCATCCGCTGCCCGAGCGAGAGCTGGCGCACGGGCGTCGCGAGGAACTCGCCGAGCTCGAGCTGCTCGTTCAGCTCGTCGGTGCGGGCGCGCTCGGCGGCGGCGTCGAGCCCGTGGATCGCGGCGAGCAGGCGGAAGGACTCGCGCACCGGGAGGTCCCACCACAGCTGCGAGCGCTGGCCGAAGACGACGCCGACCTGACGGGCCAGGCGACGCCGGTCAGGGACGGGTCGCAGACCGCAGGTGCGCACCGTGCCGGTCGTCGGGACCAGGATCCCGGTGAGCATCTTGATCGTCGTGGACTTCCCGGCGCCGTTCGCGCCGATGTAGCCGACCGCCTCGCCGGGCTCGACGGTCAGGGTGAGGTCGTCGACGGCCACCAGTCGACGTCGTCGCAGGCCGTCGCGCACCCGGAACTCGCGGGTCAGGCTGGTGCACTCGATGATCGCGGAGCTCATCCGCCTCCTCCTTGGTAGTGCCGGACGCCGACGCGCCAGGCCAGCCCGGCCACACCGACCGCCCAGAGCGCGGCCAGCGGGGCGCACCAACCCAGCCACGCCGGCAGCCACTCCGAGCCGGGCAGCCCGAGCAGGGTGACCGTCGGCAGGTAGGCGGTGAACGCGACCGGGAAGGCCATGCCGAACAGGACGACGATGCCGCGCGGCCACACCGACGCGGGCTGGGTGGCGGCGTACCTGCCGCCGTAGACGAAGGCGTTGGTGAGCTCGGCGCCGTCGATGAGGAAGAACTGGAGGCCCGCCGCGGTGACGAAGAGCGCCGAGAACGTGACGATCCCGGAGACGATCGCGAGCGCCACCAGCACGACGGCGCCGACCGACCACTCCACGTCGTTGGCCGCGAGCCCGGCGACGAGACAGACCGCCCCCACGGTCGCGCGAGCCAACCGGCGCAGGCTGATGTCGCTGGTCACCAGTTGCAGCAGCAGCGGCTGCGGCCGCAGGTAGAAGACGTCGAGCGTCCCGGCGCGCAGGTAGGTGGGCAGGCTGTCGCAGTGCCCGAAGAACAGGTCGGCGATGGAGAAGGAGAACTCGGCCAGGCCGAACACCAGCAGCATCTGGGTGAACGACACGCCGCCGATCTGTCCGGCGCCGTGGAAGAGCACCCAGATCTCGGCCAGCTCGATGACGCCCACGAGCATGGTGCCGACGACGTCGATCCGGAAGCTCGCGCGATAGCTGCGCTGGGAGCGCATCCGGGAGACCAGGACGGCGCGGTAGGGCCGAAGCCGCACCGCGAGGGCGGAGGACTCAGCCACCCTGCACCTCCAGCACGCGACGTCCCGCGCGCGTGAGCGCCTGACCCACGGCGAGCAGGACCAACAACCAGCCGGCCTGGGCAGCGAGGAGCCCGACGATCTCCAAGCCCTCGGCGCGACCGGACAGGACGTCGACGGGATACATCAGCATCGCCGGGAACGGCGTCGCGACCGCCAGCGTGGTGAGCCATTCCGGGAAGATCCAGATCGGCACGTACAGCCCGCCGAGGAAGCCGGCGACGGCCATGTAGAGCATCTGGATCCCGCGCACGTCGACGAGCCAGAACCCGGCGACCGCGATGAGATAGACCATCGCGTACGAGGTGAGCATCCCCAGCACGAGGCTGATCGGCCCGGCCAGCCAGCCGAGCCACCCGGACGGACCGGACATCCCGACGAGGATGCCGACCAGCAGCGGCGGCAGGCCGCGGGGGAGCAGGGTGAACAGGCCGCGGCCGAGCTCGGTCGCGAGGGTCGCGGCCTGGAGGTCGATCGGCCGGAGGAACTCGACCGCGACGTCTCCGGTCTTCACCCGGTCGACCAGGTCGAGGCGGCCGTACAGGTTGACCGAGCCGAGGAGCCCCTGGGAGATCCAGATGTAGGCGCTCATGGTCGCCAGGTCGTAGCCCCCGAGGTCGCCGGACGTCGTGCGCACCGCGGCCGACAGGATCGCCAGCTTCAGGAGGCCGAAGGTGAGGTTGGCGGCGAGTCCGCCGAGGGCCGCGAGCCGGTAGGTCGACTGCCGCCGGAAGCCTGCGATCAGGAGGCGTCCGTAGATCCTCCCGAGTTGGCGCACAAGCGCGAGAACTTACCCGCCGGCCGCGCCGGGGTCAACGGACGACGTCGTACACGAGCTTCTGGACGCCGTTGCCGTAGGTCTGGCTCTCGACCACCCGCAGGGTCTGCATGGTCTTGTCGGTCTCGCTGAAGTACCGCTTGCCGGCGCCGAGCAGGACGGGGAAGACCAGCAGGTGGAAGCGGTCGACCAGTCCGGCGTCGGTGAGGCTGCGCACCAGGCTGGCGCTCCCGTGGACGGAGATCGGGCCGCCGTCGGTCTCCTTCAGGGCGGCGACGTCGTCGAGGCTGCGCAGGATCGTGGCGGGCCAGCGCGGCTCGAGCGCCGACTCGTCGAGAGTGGTCGACACGACGTACTTCGGGAGCTGGTTGTACCGCGGGAAGACCTCGGTCATGTCGGGCCAGACCGGCGCGAACGCCTCGTAGCTGTGGCGCCCGAGAAGCAGGGCGCCGGCCTCGTCCTGCTCGCGACCCTTGAGCTCGTAGGCGGCGTCGTCGTGCTCGACGGCTTTGAAGGTCCAGCCGCTGTTGCGGTAGCCGGGCTCGCCGCCGGGGGCCTCGACGACGCCGTCGAGCGAGACGAAGGCGGTGGCGATGAGAGTGCGCATGGTGTCCTCCTGGTGGACTCTGGTCGGTGTGGGTGCGGTTCATCTCCTCCACGAACGGCGGTCCCCGGATACGACACCGCGCGGCGAAGTTTGGTTCACCACCTGTCGAGCAGGATGGGGGGCGTCAACCACAACGCCCTCCGAAAGGCCCATGGATGCCCATCTCGCTCGACAAGGTCCAGTCCACCGCACCCGGTCTGGTCGATCTCGCCAAGACCGCACGGGTCAGCCTCGAGAAGCGCAACCTGTTCGGCACCCGCGCCAAAGTGGCGGTGGTGATGGACTACAGCGGGTCGATGACGCGGGAGTACAGCTCGGGCCGCGTCCAGAACCTCACCGAGCGCATCCTCGCCCTCGCCACCCAGCTCGACGACGACGGCGCGATCGACTTCTTCGTCTTCGACTCCAACGCCGCCTACCTCGGCGAGGTGCCGCTGGACAACTACGCCGGCGCGGTGAACCGGCTCACCGAGGGACGCCGGATGGGCACCACCGACTACGCCGGTGCCTTCCATCTGGTGCGAGACCACTTCGGCTTCCCGCCCCCGCAGCTCATCCAGCAGCCCGGCGCGGAGAAGCGCGGTCTGTTCGGCCGCAAGAAGAAGGTGGAGGGCGCCGTCGACGTCGCCCTGCCGGCCAACCTCCAGCCGGCGGCCGAGCCGGTGTTCGCGATCTTCCTGACCGACGGTGCGCCCAACTCCAAGCCGAAGGCCGTCCAGGCGCTGATCGAGGTGTCGACGGCCCCGATCTTCTGGAAGTTCCTCTCGATCGGCTCGGAGTCCTTCGAGTTCCTCCAGAAGCTCGACGACCTGGAGGAGCGGGTCATCGACAACGCCGACTACAAGCCGATCGGCTCCATCGACGCGCTCTCCGACGAGGCGCTCATCGAGGCCCTCCTGGACGAGTACGGCGAGTACGTCACCGAGGCCAAGCGTCTCGGGATGCTTGCCTGAGGCTCCGCGAGCAGGCCCACCTCCGGGATAGTCCCGGCCGAATGAGTCCCGAAACCAGGGGTTGAGGGACGCAATCGGCCGGGACTATCCCGATTGTCCGCAGTAACTGCGGATCGCAAGAAGCGGCGGGTCGGGGTTGGGAAGTGCCTCGACTTCATGTATCTTGATGTCAAGAGATATCAGAAGATACCGAGAGCCGTCCCTTAGGTCTGCCTTACTACCGCCCGTTCGCGGCGCGACGGCAAGATGGGCGACGGTCATATGAGCACCCACGAGGAGACGGCTGATGCCCAGCAAGGACAGCTTCGGAGCCAAGAGCACCCTCGACGTCGACGGGGCGTCGTACGAGATCTTCCGCCTGGATGCGGTGAAGGGTGACGGCCTGGACGTCGAGTCCCTGCCGTTCAGCCTCAAGGTGCTGCTGGAGAACCTCCTGCGCACCGAGGACGGCGCCGACATCACCGCCGACGACATCAAGGCGCTCGCCGGCTGGGACGCCGACGCCGAGCCCGACAAGGAGATCCAGTTCACGCCGGCGCGCGTGATCATGCAGGACTTCACCGGCGTCCCGTGCGTGGTCGACCTGGCCACCATGCGCGAGGCGATGGCCGACCTCGGCGGCGACCCCACGAAGATCAACCCGCTCGCGCCGGCCGAGATGGTCATCGACCACTCCGTCATCGCCGACGTGTTCGGCACGCCCGAGGCCTTCGAGCGCAACGTCGAGATCGAGTACGACCGCAACCGCGAGCGCTACCAGTTCCTGCGCTGGGGCCAGGGCGCCTTCGACGACTTCAAGGTCGTGCCGCCCGGCACCGGCATCGTGCACCAGGTCAACATCGAGCACCTCGCGCGCGTGGTGATGGTCCGCGATGTCGACGGCGAGCAGCAGGCCTACCCCGACACCTGCGTGGGCACCGACTCCCACACCACCATGGTCAACGGCATCGGCGTCGTCGGCTGGGGCGTCGGCGGCATCGAGGCCGAGGCCGCGATGCTCGGCCAGCCGGTCTCCATGCTCATCCCGCGCGTGGTCGGCTTCAAGCTCAACGGCGACCTGCCCGAGGGCTCCACCGCCACCGACCTGGTGCTGACGATCACCGAGATGCTGCGCCAGCACGGCGTGGTCGGGAAGTTCGTGGAGTTCTACGGCCCGGGCGTCTCGGCGCTGCCGCTGGCCAACCGCGCCACCATCGGCAACATGAGCCCCGAGTTCGGCTCCACCATCGCGGTCTTCCCGATCGACGAGCAGACCATCGACTACCTCAAGCTCACGGGTCGCACCCCCGAGCAGCTCGCGCTGGTCGAGGCCTACGCCAAGACCCAGGGCCTGTGGCACGACCCCGACGCCGAGCCGCGCTACTCCGAGAAGCTCGAGCTCGACCTGGCCACCGTCGTCCCGAGCCTGGCCGGTCCCAAGCGCCCGCAGGACCGCGTCGAGGTCAGCGAGGCCGGCCCGAAGTTCCGCGAGGCGCTCGCCGACTACACCGACGAGCCCGACAAGACCATCGACTTCGAGATCGACGGCCAGTCGCTCAAGCTCGGCCACGGCGCGGTCACGATCGCCGCGATCACCTCGTGCACCAACACCTCGAACCCGTCGGTGATGATCGCGGCAGCGCTGCTGGCCAAGAACGCCGTCGACAAGGGCCTGGCGCGCAAGCCGTGGGTCAAGACGACGCTGGCCCCCGGGTCGAAGGTCGTCTCCGACTACTACGAGAAGGCCGGCCTCACGCCGTACCTCGACAAGCTCGGCTTCAACCTCGTCGGCTACGGCTGCACCACCTGCATCGGCAACTCCGGCCCGCTGATCCCCGAGGTCTCGGCCGCGGTGAACGAGGCCGACCTCGCGGTCACCTCGGTGCTCTCGGGCAACCGGAACTTCGAGGGCCGGATCAACCCCGACATCAAGATGAACTACCTGGCCTCTCCGCCGCTGGTGGTCGCCTACGCGCTCGCCGGCTCGATGGACGTCGACCTCTTCGAGGACCCGCTCGGCCAGGACTCCGAGGGCAACGACGTCTACCTCAAGGACATCTGGCCCTCGCCGGCCGAGGTCGAGCGGGTGATCGGCGAGGCCATCAACTCCGAGATGTTCGGCGACAGCTACCAGGACGTCTTCGCCGGCGACGAGACCTGGCGCTCGCTGCCCACGCCGGAGGGCAAGACCTTCGCGTGGGACGAGGACTCCACCTACGTCCGCAAGCCTCCCTACTTCGACGGGATGCCCGACGAGCCGGAGCCGGTCACCGACATCGAGGGCGCGCGGGTGCTGCTCAAGCTCGGCGACTCGGTCACCACCGACCACATCTCGCCCGCGGGCGCGATCAAGAAGGACAGCCCGGCCGGCAAGTACCTCGCCGAGCACGGCGTCGAGCAGCGCGACTTCAACTCCTACGGCTCGCGCCGCGGCAACCACGAGGTGATGATCCGCGGCACCTTCGCCAACATCCGCCTGCGCAACCAGATCGCGCCCGGCACCGAGGGCGGCTTCACCCGCGACTTCCTCGGCGACGGCGAGGTCACCACGGTCTACGAGGCCTCGGAGAAGTACATCGACGCCGGCGTCCCGCTCGTCGTGCTGGCGGGCAAGGAGTACGGCTCGGGCTCCTCGCGCGACTGGGCCGCCAAGGGCACCTCGCTGCTCGGCGTCAAGGCCGTGATCGCGGAGTCCTACGAGCGCATCCACCGCTCCAACCTGATCGGCATGGGTGTCATCCCGCTGCAGTTCCCCGAGGGCCAGAACGCCGACTCGCTCGGCCTGACCGGCGAGGAGACCTTCTCCATCACCGGCATCACCGAGCTCAACGAGGGCCGCACGCCCAAGACCGTCAAGGTCGTGGCTACCGGCGGTGACAAGGACGTCGAGTTCGACGCCGTCGTCCGCATCGACACCCCCGGCGAGGCCAACTACTACCGCAACGGCGGCATCATGCAGTACGTGCTGCGCAACCTGCGCCGCGGCTGACCCGCGCACTCCACCGCCCCGGCACCCCTCTTCACGAGGTGGTGGCCGGGGCGGCGGCGTGTTCGCGGAAATAGTCCGCGCGGCCACCCCTCCCCGTGCTTGGGTCGTGACGTGAGTGCTGGTGAGAGGCCCGAGGAGGACCGATGACCACACCCACCAGGCTCGCCGAGCGCTTGCACGACCTGGCCGACGACGCTCCCCACGCGTTCGACACCGAGACCGACTCCCTGTGGCGGCAGGGGAGGCGCGACGGACGCCGTCGCCGCGCTGCCGCGGGAGCGGTGGTGGTCGTGGTGGCGCTGCTCGCGGCGTTCGCGACCGGCACCGCGCTCGAGCGGACCGGACCGCAGCCGCTCCCGGTCGCGGCCGGAGGCGAGCAAGGCCTGCCGGACCGCTTCTACGACCCGAGCCCCTGGCTGCCTGACGACGAGGGCGCTCCCGGGCCGTTGGTGGCCGTGATGCCGGCCGAGCGTGGCACCTGGGGAGGCGGGGTCCCCGCCGTGGTGGGCGTCGTCGCGAGCACCCAGGAGTACCGCTTCCTCGACCTGCCGGACGTGCCGCTCGACGAGGATCTGGCCCTCTCGCCCGACGGCACCCAGGTCGCCTGGTGGACGACCGACGGCGATCCGAACGGATCCGTCACCGGCTACGCGGTCTATGACACCGGCACGGGAGAGGTGCGCCGGCGCGAGGTCGAGTCGGGCTCCGGGATCGTCGCGATCCGACTCCTGTGGGCCGACGACGAGACTCTCGTCGCGCAGTACGGACCGATCTCCGAGGTGACATCGGGTGCTGGCACCGAGGACGGCGTCACCGAGGACCTCGTCGCCGAGACCTGGACGAGCGCCGGCGAGCCGGTCGAGCTGCCGCAGTCGCAGTCGTGGCTGCTGGAGTCGACCAATGGCAACGGCGACGTCGTGGTGGTCGACACCGATCGCGCCGTCTACCTCGCGGTGGACGTCGCCGCACCCGCGAGTCCGGTGGAGCTGCTGCCTCGTGCGTCCGTCAGTGGCAGCGGCACGGTCGTGCTCTCGCCCGACGGGCAGCGGTTCGCGACCCAGGCCTCCGCGCGAACGCTAAAAGCCCAGCACTTGCGGGCGGCAGTCCAGATCGGCGCTCCGGAGGGCAAGCTTCGCGATCTGCCGGGGAGCGTGTTCACGCGCGCGCTCGTCGGTTGGGCGGACGACTCGACGATCGTCGGCGTCGACGAGGGCGAGAACCACGATGGATTGGAGTTGGTGCGCTATCCGGTCGACGGCGGCGATCCCGAGGTCGTGAGCGACCTGGCCGGAACGTTGTCCTGGGACGGCATCCGGGTGGCTGGTGACCAGCTCGCGTCGCCGGTCGTCGAGGCCGTCGAGCCGCCGAGCCCGCTCGACCCTCGCATCGTCGCCGCGGCGGCGGGGGGCGCCGGGGTGCTGATCATCGCGGGCGGAGCCGCCGCATTCCTCTGGTGGAGGCGCCGACGTGTCGCTCACGCCTGACCGCGCGGGGTTCGAGCAGTTCGTTCTCGCCCGGCGGGGCGCGCTCCTGCGCACCGCCTACCTGCTCACCGGCAGCCATGCCGACGCCGAGGACCTCGTGCAGACCGCGCTCATCAAGTCGGTGCGGCACTGGCGGCGCATCGCCGACCACCCGGAGCCCTACGTCCGCACCGTGCTGGCCCGCGAGAGCGTGTCGCGGTGGCGCCGTCGGCGATGGCGTGAGCTCACCACCGACGAGATGCCCGAGCGAGTCGATGCCGCACCGGACATCGAGGCTCGCGAGGACCTGCGCCGGGCGTTGCTGGCGCTGGCGCCGCGACAGCGGGCGGTGATCGTGCTGCGCTACCTGGAGGATCTCAGCGAGCGTGAGACGGCCGAGGCACTCGGGATCGCGGTCGGGACGGTGAAGTCGCAGGCGCGCGACGGTCTCGCCGCGCTGCGCCGTCGGCTGCCCGGGCTCGACGACGAGGAGGCGGCCGCGCTGCCGGGGTCACCTGCGTTCTGACCCCCGCGGCGCGCCGTCGGGGCGTCGGTCCGCGTCTGGGGTGTCCTCCCATTGGACGATAGGAGCGTGCGCAGACTTCCCCACCTGATGCTTGCTGCCCTGCTCGTGTTCGGCGTCGCCGCCTGCGGCGACGACGACGAGCCGAGCGGCGACGCGACCCCCTCCGACACGCCCACCTCCGAGGTGACGACGTCCGAGACCCCCAGCGAGACTCCGAGTGAGTCGACCAGTGAGACCCCGTCGGAGTCGCCGAGCCAGACCTCGACGCCCAAGCCGCCACCCTCGCAGCCCCCGACGACCGCGCTGCCGCCCGAGCCCACCGCGCCGAGCCAGCCGCCTACGTCGACCGCGCCCACGAACCCGGGACCCACGACGTACGCCGAGGCGCTGGCCAGGTTCGACGCCCGCGGCACCGAACCGGCCACGATGAAGCGCTTCCGGACCCCGGCGGGCACCTACTGCCTGCTCCAGTCCGACTTCGCGATCGGGTGCGAGCTCGACAGCGGCAAGGGCGTCCCCGCGGCCGACTACTGCGGACCCGACGGCCCGGTCGACAGCGTCGGCCGGATCACCTACGGCGAGGCCGGCAACCCGGTCGCGGAGTGCAACAGCGACACGATCCGCGAGCCCGGCGCCAAGCTCGTCGGCGACGGAAGCGCGATCGCCGCTCCCGGCGGCGGCGGTCTGCTCTGCCTGGTCGAGGACATCGGCGTCACCTGCGTCGACAAGTCCAACCAGACCGGCTTCTATCTCGGCACGGGCTACTCCGTCTTCTGACCGCTCACCGGTTGGTGCTGGCCGGCGGGTCGTGGAGAATCGAGGCATGGTCGGGACGGTCGCTCTCGCGTTGGCAGGTGCTGTGCTGCTGGGGCTCGCGCTGCTGACCGGCGCCGGTCAGAAGCGGCGCGGAGGGTCTGCTCCTGTGGTCTGGGCTTCTGGTGCGTGCTTCCCGGTCACGTGGCTCGTCTGGTACTTCCGGGACGAGCGGCCCTTCGCCCGGTCGGCGCGTCGTTCCATGGCGGTCCGGGGATGATCCGACGCCTGGTCGAGTAGGTACTGGACCATCTCGAGCGCCGGGCTACCGTGGCCAGCATGATCGTGGCGTTCAGCATCAGTCCGATGTCCGGCGACGACGACGGCGGCGTCTCGGAGGCGGTGGCGGCCGCCGTCCGGGTGGTGCGGGAGTCCGGCCTTCCCCACGAGACCAACGCGATGTTCACCAACATCGAGGGGGAGTGGGTAAATGGTGACATGGTGAAAGGAGCAGCGTGATGTTGGTTGCGTTCTCGGTCGCTCCGAGCGGTAACGGTCGCGAAGATGGATCCGTCTCCGAAGCCGTCGCGGCTGCCGTCAAGGTCGTGCGTGAGTCGGGGCTGCCCAACCGCACGGACGCGATGTTCACGACTGTGGAGGGGACCTGGGACGAGTGCTTCGACGTTGTGAAGCGCGCTACGGACGCTGTTGCTCCCTACGGCTCAAGGGTTTCGCTCGTGCTGAAGGCCGACATACGGCCGGGGTTCACGGGGGAGTTGGAACGCAAGATTCAACGAGTAGAGGCGCACTCGACGCCGAGTAGCGCCCGCGGTGTCAACGCTAAGCCGGGCTCGATCGAGATCGTCGTGACGCCGCGGCCGTGCGGGCCTGCGAGTCGTGGGTTCGAACGGCTTCCCGAGGAGAAATGTGATGTCTCAGGACATCGGAAACTCCCGGACCTACAACTTGTAGGTCCGGGAGTGGTCATTTCGGGGTCGTGCGGGTGGGTCCGCGGGGTGCTCCGGTGGGTTGGTAGTCGCGGTTGGGAGCGATGACGAGCTCGCGGAGCAGCTCGCCGGTGGCGGCGTCGATGACGCGGACGTCGAGGTCGTGGACGAGCAGGATG